>NZ_CP036264.1:5126584-5433021 GCF_008035925.1 Stieleria maiorica | reverse complement strand
GCCGTCCCCGGGTGGGAAGTTCCGTCCCCGGGTGGGAGATTGGTGGGCTGGGGGGCTGCCCGCGTTTTTGGCGGGTCATTGTTCGACCGATTCGTACTCGATCAGGAGATCTTTGATCTCGATGTACATCGGGTCATTGATCACTTCGTGCAGCAAGGCGTCGTCGTAGAGCATGTGCTCGTTGTCGCCCGCACCGCTGAGGAACCCGATCCATTGCGAGGCCGTCGGAACAAAGAAGATCTCTCCACTGTCAAAGAGAATCTCGTAGTGGGCACTGTTGGTACCGGTCAGCGGATTGATGTTGTGGGTGTTGCCGACGTGCTCGTAGTAGATGATCGTCGGGGTTTTCCAGTTTTCCCAGATTGCCTCTTTGTCGGGAAAGGTGGTTGCCGGGTCGCCGAGCACGACGAATCGCTCGGTCACTTCGGCCAACTTGATCCCGTCAGGGCCGACGTCACCCAAGATCGATCGGAATTGGACGTCGCCGACTTTGGGGGAACCAAAGGTCTGTAGGCTTTGGACGGGGATGTTTTCGTCATAGTGCAAGCGTGCCGCGCAGACGGTGGCACGAGCCGCACCGAGACTGTGGCCGGTCAAGAACACCTTGCGTCCGGCATTGTGGGCGCTCCTGGCGTGACCAGCGACCCAGTCAAAAACCGCATCGGCGCTTTCCCAGAACCCCTGGTGCACGCGGCATTCTTTGTCATTCAGTTTGACTTTGATCGGGACATCGAGCAAATCGACTTCCGCGTCGCGTTCGGGAGTCAGCGTTCCTTCGGCACTGGTGCCTCGAAAGGCGATGACGGTCGCGTTGCCGATTCGAAAGGCGGCGGCCTCCGATCCCGAAATGGCATCCATGATCACGTCGATCCCGTCGGCCGGGATCCCTTGCGGAGTAAACCGATCGATCAAATCTTGGCGAAACGCCGTTCCGCTGAGCGCATCGCTGTAGACACCCATGCTGAGCTGGGACAAAAAGTAGGAATTCAAGCTCGACATGCCGTTGTCTTCGGCGTCGAAAAAGTCGTAGGGCAAGATGACGGGCGTCGCAATTTCGTCGTCAGACGTGCCGGTCGACGTTCCTCCCGACCCCGTGCTGCGACTTCCCGTTGTCACTTCGCCGGTTCGCGGATCGATGCTCCACTGCACCGACGACTCGATCGTGTCAATCTGGGCGGTGTCCGCAACGGGTTTACTGGCACTGGACTGCTTGGTCGTGTCAATCCGTTCAGCGGCGCGGGCGGTTGGCAGCCAGGCGAGGACGGCGGCCAAACAAAGCAAGAGCGTTTTCTTGGACAGGGTCATTGTCGATTCCATTTTGATCGTTGGAGTGAAAGGGCCACCCGATTCATGGGCTTGCCGATCCAAGCGAATCCCCGATCAAAATGTGACAGTGAATCTCCCCGTCCTAACGATTCGGTCCGACCATCTGTTTGTCGCTGCGATGCGACCGGGTGTTGTGCCGGGTGGAATTCGACTCGCGTGCGGCCGCCGGGTCGGCGACGCCGCTGCCGGCCATGTCAAAGATCTGTTGCGTCTCTTTGGCCCGAGCCATCGCGTCGTCATGGCTGCGGCCGGCTTCGCGCTGGAGCCCATAAATCCCGGCGCCGATCGTGTTCTTGCTCATCCATTCGATCTCCGCGAGCATCTTGCGCCGTCGTTCACGATGCAGACGTTCGGTTTCCTGCTGGTACCGCCATTGGTGCGAGCTTCGATTCGCGTTGTCGATATCGTTCTTATATCGTTTAAGGATTCTGTCTTCGTGCCGCTGTCGGTCGGCCGGGTTTCGGTAGCACGGCATGAACAACAGTGCATCAGCGACGTGGCCGGGAATGGTCAAGTTGCGTTCCTTGAGGATGCGTTTCATTTCGGCGTACCGTTTCTGCAATCGAGACGCTTCCATCTCCGTTTTTCTCAGCTCCTTTTTCGCGGCGGCACGTCCGGCGGCGGCGTTCTGCTGTGCGAGTCGTTTGAGATGATTCGGGTCATTCTCCGAAGGGGGCTTTGATGCGGTGTTTGTTTTGCTTTTCTTCCGCATCGGCGGGGGAATGTAGCCCGGCGGGAATGGACCGCTTGGCCGGCGGACCGGTTCACCGTTGATCTGTGTAATCGTCTTTTGCAGGGCGCGATTGATGTTTTGGGGCGTTCGCCCGTATTCGGTCCACCACGCATTGAACGTGACATCCACTTGCTGTTGCGTCAAAAAATCTGACATCGGCATCCCCATGCATTCGTAGGTCTAACTGCTCACTCTGTCGCTTGGCCCCCGGTCATAAGAACTAGGTCGTGGGCGGTTCCCAACAGGGCGCCCCAAAACGGAAAACTCAGTTGAATTGTCTCATACAGGCAGATTAGGGGCAAATTCGTCCCAGGACGCGTCGGGTCTGGCAGTCTGTGTCGGCGGCTGATGTACTTGCCGCTCGCCCTGATCGCCTCATCCAACACAGGGGCGGCTGGATGATTCCCCTGCGGTGCGATCCGATTGAAGCGTTGAGTGGTTCTATAGACAACCCGATTGGTGTCCTCCCATTGCCTTTTCCGACAGGACCACGTTGATGCTTCATTTACGGTTGCGGTTTCCGCTTGGGATCGTGCTTTCCTTGGTGACTATTCTTGGCTGTGGTTCGGGGTCAGGGTCGGCGAGACCGGTCGCCGACCTAGATGAGTTGTCGCAGTTTCTCGACGAAAATCCGGAGCTGAACGTCGACGGTCTCGAAGAGATGGATGAAGAGCTCGACTTGGCGGAGTAGCCGCCGGTCGGATCGGACCGATTCCGCCGCGTCGACGAGTCGCAAAGGTGATCGCGTCTTGGTGAGTCCTTGTTTTGACGTTGTGTCGTCTTTTTCTATTCTTTCGAAGGTACTCTGATGAGAAAGTCAACTTCTCGCGATGGCTTCACGCTTGTGGAGCTCCTTGTTGTGATCGCGATCATCGGCATTTTGGTCGGGCTGTTGCTGCCGGCTGTCCAAGCGGCGCGTGAAGCGGCACGCCGAATGAGTTGCGGCAACAACTTCAAACAGATTGGTCTGGCGCTGCACAACTATCACTCGGCCTACAAACAAATCCCAACGCATCTCGGTGGAACGACTAGCAATGGGACCAACACGACTGCGGATCAGGAATTGCGACCGCCGACGGGACACAACAATTTATTTCTAAGCATGATGGTCGGGCTGACCCCGTTCGTGGAGCAACAAGCGATTTGGGATTTGATCAGCAATCCCTATCAAAGCGAGAATCCGACGGGCACACCGGTGGGCATCTACCAGGCGATGGGACCGCGGCCGGACAAGGGACTCGGCGGGGCCAATGGTCATGCGACCGAACCGTATGAGCCATGGTTGACCGAGTTACCGACGCTACGCTGTCCCAGCGACCCTGGCGTGGGCCTGCCCGCCCGTGGCCGCACCAACTACGCGGCGTGCATCGGTGATTCGAGTCGCTTCAGTAACAACGGTCCCCGCAATCCAGAGGGGATCGTGACCACGGGGCGGTCGCGGCAGTCGATGGCCAGCCAGCGTGGTGTTTTCGTGCCACGCAAAATCGCCACGAAGTTTCGCGATATTTTGGACGGTTTGTCCAACACGATCGCGATGGGGGAAATCTGCACGGACCTTGGCGATCGTGATATCCGCGCTCATTTGGGGTCGGTGTTGGCGAGCGGTTTGCGGCCCTGGGACGTAGACGGGGCCGTGCAGTGTGAACAATGGAAGGATCCGGATCGGCCGCGGTTCTGGTCACCGACGGCGTCGTTGTCCGGCGGGGTGCAGGCCAAACGGGGGTTCGCGTGGGCGCATGGCATGCCCTTTTGGTCCAGCATGAACACCATCTTGCCACCCAACCGCGAGCAATGTGGCTGGAACGGAGTCTCCAGCGAAGGGATTTACCCGCCCGGCAGCCGCCACCAAGGCGGATGCCACATTTTGATGGCCGATGGCGCGGTGATCTTTATCACCGATTCGATCGAAGCCGGCAACAGCCGGAGCGCCCAGGTGGTCGATGGAACGCCGGGCGGAGCGGGCGGGCTGCCGCCGGGATCCCCCAGTCCGTTCGGATTGTGGGGGGCACTGGGAACGCGCGCCTCGAGCGAAACGATCCAGGAACAGTTGAACCAATAGCCGCTCTGTCGTTTGAGCAGCTGGTAGACGCCGGTTGGGAATTCGGGGGGACAGTTTCGGTCAGCGATTCACGTTAAACTGAATCGCTGCTGAAACGCTCACTGTTGTTCCAACGCAGGCCTCTTGGATATGAAGTACTTCGCATACGGATCGAACTGCAACCCGGCCATCATGGAGAAAAAGGGTGTCTCGTTCACGACCGCCCGCCGCGCCGTGTTACCGGGGTATCGGATGTTGTTCAACAAGCTGGCGCTAAGAGAGTCATTGCCGGCCGGGATCGGATTTGCCAACATCAACGAGGACGCTGGAGGCGAAGTCGAAGGTATTTTGTACGAGATCGTCGACGATCATCTGGATCGTTTGGACCAGTCCGAACGTTATCCCGATCACTACGGGCGCATCGAAGTCACGGTCCACTGCGACGATCAAGCCATCCAGTGCATCAGCTACCAAGCTCAGAGCGACAAGATCGCCGACGGGTTGCGGCCGTCTCGCAACTATTTGAACCACATCCTGGAGGCCAAAGACTTCTTGTCTTGGCAGTACTTTGAGGCGCTCGACAAGTCGCAAACGTTCGAAGACGCTTGCGCGTGCTGTGGCAAGTTGGGTGAAGTGGTCTTCATCAGAGAGGAAGACCAGTTGCACATGCTTTGTCAGCCCTGCCGCGAGGCGAGACTGATTTGGGGAGACACGCGGGGGCGTCGACTGACGGTGGCCGAGACCAAAGCGATGATGACGCAAGTGGTTCAGGTCGGTCCCGGCTTCGGCTCCATCGGCGAACTGGTGCAGCACGCCATCGACACGAAGGTGATTGATCCCTGAAAACGTGTTCGCGGCCAAAGCTTGACCGGCCGTCGACCCTTCCCTCGCCGCGCTCGACCCTCCCTGCCAGCAAAGGTTTCGTCTTCAGTTGATTCGTAGGCCTTTGATTGACCCGAGTCGCGGGATCACATGTTGATCTCGAAACCCTTTCGGATCGGTCGACTCAGGAAGCTGTTGGCCTGGTCATCGCCGACGACTTCTCGTTTGTCCGCGTCCCAGTTGAGTTCGCGTCCGAGTCGCATTGCGATGTTCGACAAGTGACAAATCTCCAGCATCCGGTTGTGAGTCCAGACATCGGAGATCGGTTGCTTTCGCGACCTCATGGCATCGATGAAGTTGGCGGTGTGGTTTTCGCTGACCGGTCCGCCGTAGACTTCCTCGACCGCTCCATCGGGTAGCGGGTTTTTCTCGAGATCCTCGACGGGGCGTCCGACGATCTTTCCGCGGTTGACGAAGAACCGGCCATCGGTGCCTTCGAAAAGAATTCCGTTGTCGCCTTCGCTGGTGATGATCATCTCGACATCATTGGGCATGTCGACGCGGATGCGGAACTTGGTCGCCGCGTTGTATTGGTCGTCAACGGTGGGGTGACCGTCCTTGTATTCGACCGGCAATGTGTACTCGACCGGGGTCACTTTGCTGGGACCCGTGTCGCTTGCCCCGAGTGCCCAGCAAGCGATATCGACGTGGTGGGCTCCCCAGTCGGTCAGTTTTCCGCCGGAATACTCGTGCCAGTTTCGGAACGAGTAGTGCGCGTTGCTGTACAGCGGCACGCCTCCGCCGTAGCCTTCGCGAAGTTCCGGTAGTGCGCGGTAGGGAACTTTGGGGGCCGGTCCGAGCCAGAAGTCCCAATCGAGTTCTTCGGGGACCGGCGCGACGGGGATGACCGGCGAGGCGATCATGCCGTTGATACCGCAGGTGACCTTTTTGACCGTTCCGATCCGTCCATGGTTGACCAATGCGACCGCTTGCAGGAATCGCTGTGCGGATTCCGTTCGCTGCATCGTGCCGACCTGGAACACCTTGCCGGTTTCCTTGACGACCTTTTCGATCAGTTTGCCTTCGTCGATGGTCAACGTCAGCGGTTTCTCACAGTAGACGTCTTTTCCCGCGTACATCGCTTCGACTGCGATCTTGGTGTGCCAGTGGTCCGGCGTGGCGATCATGACCGCGTCGATGTCCTTGCGATCCAGGATTTCGCGATAGTCCTTGTAGGCATCGGGCGCCTTGCCTTGGGCCTTTTTCACTTTTTCAACGTTATCGCCCAGTACGTTGGCGTCGACGTCGGCGAGTGCGGCAAAGTCGGCAAACTTGAAGGACTTTTGCGTGATCGTCCAGCCTTGATTGCGAAGCCCGATGGTTGCGAAGACCGGTCGATCGTTGGCGGATTCCAGCCCGAGTGCACGGTTGGAAAACGATGGCAGGACGCTTGCGGCCCCCACGACGGCCATGCCTTGGAGGATCTGACGGCGTGTTGTTTTGCGATGAGCTGACATCGGTTGAAATCCTTGGAGGCGGGAGCAAATGAATCCATCGAAACCGGCAATTATACTAAAAACCCCCCCGGCAATAACTCTGCCTGAACGCCGCTTCTGTTGGTCGCCATGTACCCGTTTAAACTATTCCGCCGCTCCAGACGTGACGTCCCGCAGGCCCACGCCCACATGACCTGGGCCACCCAGAGCGTCTCGGACACGATCACGCGTACTCGATTGTTTTTGACCAAGCAGATTTGGGCCTGGCCGATCGTCGCCGTGGTGCTGTTGTCGATCGTCGGTTTTTTCGTTCGCAACGCCATCGAAACGACGATCAAAGGGAACGTCAGCTCGGGGCTTCAAACGCTGGTCGAACTGGAAACGGAGATGCTCCGCAAGTGGTTCGCGGTCCAGGAGTCGACGGCCGAGTCGCTGGCCAACGACAGCCGGGTGCGGCAGGTCGTCTACGAGTTGCTGGAGCCCCCCGCCGGCCAGGCCGATTCCCCCGCCGCTGACGAGGCCGACCTTCACGGGCAGCTTGCCGAAGAACTCGGGCCCGCCATCGCGGCGCACGACTATGTCGGATTCGTGCTGGCAGACAAATCAAAGCGGATCCTGTCGTCGTCCCATGGGGCGCTGATCGGTCAGTCGGAAATCGCCGAATACGACCGTTTTCTGGACCGAGCACTGCAGGGCGAGACTTTCGTTTCGGCGCCGTTTCCGAGCGTGGTGATGATCAAAGGAAGTGACGGCAAGTCCCGCGTCGGGCTGCCGACGATGTATGTGTGCGCCCCGGTCCGTGACGCCTCGTTTCAAGTCGTCGGAGCGCTGGCGTTGCAAATCCCTCCCGAACGCGAATTCACCGAAATTCTGCAGATGGGGCGGGTCGGCGAGTCGGGCGAATCGTATGCGTTTGATTCCAAAGGCGTGATGATCTCCAACAGCCGATTCGATGAAGAATTGATCCTGCTGGGATTGCTGCCCGACCAGGAGGGATCGCGATCGATGTTGCAGTTGCTCGTCCGCGACCCTGGTGATGACATGACACGGGGCTTTCGTCCCAGCGTCCGTCGATCCCAGTTGCCGCTGACCAAACTGGCCGCCGCGGCAATCGGTGGTCAATCCGGTGTGGACGTCGACGGCTATCGTGATTACCGAGGTGTCTCCGTGATCGGCGCGTGGACGTGGTTGCCGAAGTACGAAATCGGAGTCGCGATGGAAGTGGATGCCGCCCAGGCGTTTCGGCCGCTCGTGATTCTGCAACGCGCGTTTTTTGCCGTTTACACGTTGTTGATCGCCAGCGCCATCGCGATCTTTGTGTTCACCATCATCGTTGCCCGGTTGCAGCGTCAGGCGCGGGAAGCAGTGATCGAGGCACAGCAGCTCGGACAGTACACGTTGGAACAAAAGCTAGGCGAAGGAGGCATGGGCATCGTCTACAAGGGACGCCATTCGATGCTGCGGCGCCCGACCGCGATTAAGTTGCTGCATGCCGACAAGGTCAACGAAGCGTCGATCGCACGCTTCGAACGCGAAGTCCAAATCACGTGCCAGCTGAACCATCCCAATACCATCGCGATCTACGACTACGGACGAACGCCCGAAGGCGTGTTCTACTACGCCATGGAGTATCTGGACGGGATCGATCTGCAGCAGTTGGTCAACCAATACGGCCCGCAGCCCGAATCGAGAGTCATTCATATCTTGTTGCAGATCTGTGGCTCTCTGTTCGAAGCCCACTCCAACGGCCTGGTCCACCGCGACGTCAAACCTGCCAACGTGATGTTGAATCGGCGGGGCTGTGAACCAGACATGGTGAAAGTGCTCGATTTCGGCTTGGTCAAAGATCTCGCGCAAAACGCCGGAGGCGCGAACAATCGCGGTGAACGATCCGAGGACGGAATGTTGACGGGCACCCCGCTGTACATGTCGCCCGAATCGATCCAGGCACCGATGACCATCGATTCCAGCACGGACATCTACGCCGTCGGAGCGATCGGGTATTTTCTGCTGACAGGGTCGCCGGTCTTTGAGGCAGCCAGTATCGCGCAGTTGTGTCAAAAACACATCGAAGAATCCCCGGTGCCGCCGTCCCGGCGGGCCAAGATCGACGTGTCGGCGCAACTGGAAGATGCGATCATGAGTTGTCTGGAAAAGTCACGCGCCAGACGCCCGCAAACCGCTCGTGACCTGGGGCTGCAAATCTCGCACTGCCCGGAGGCCGGGAAATGGACGATCGAAGACGGCGACCGCTGGTGGGGCCGCCACGATCGAGGCACCAAAGACCAATCGATCAGCGGCCCGTTGAACTCGCAACTGAACGCGCCGCTGAACGCTTCACTGAACGCTTCGCTGAACGCTTCACTAAGCGGTGTCGGCACCATGCCGACGATGGATCAAACCATCGACGTCGCGCCGTGCGAAAACGATGATGGCAACAATTCCATGCGGTAGCAATTCGTGAAATGATGGTCGTGGATCATTGACCGATCGGTAACTCGGTCGTCGTCGGCACCGCGGACGAGCCGACTTGGAAAGTAACGGGCGACGCTGATTGATCGGCTGTTCTCCATTTCAGTTTTCGACTCAATCGTACGCTCGGTCGCTCGAACAATCGATACATCAATTCGGCGCCCGCGATGCTCGCGGCCAATCCTATCAAAAACATGCACAAAGTCATGGTCGTGGACTGGGTCGGACTCCACAGCATGTTGACCAAGGAAACTCCGATTAAAATGTGCACCAGATACAGGCTGTAGGAGATGCGGCCGAGGTATTGAAGCCATGATGCCGAGAGCGCCGACGACAAGTGACCGGTTCGCCCCGCGGTGTATATGAGGATCGCTGTCGTTGTGGCGGTGCCACCTCGAAGATCAGATGAGTAAATTGCAAGTGTGGCGAGTACGAATGCATAGGCGACGAAAGCAACTGAATTGATCCGTTGAGCGAACGCCCAGTAACACATGACGCCGACAAAGAATCGATGCCACGATCCAAAAAAGCTGAAATCTGACAGGCTGTTATTCCAGCAATAGATTGAAGCCAACGTGAGCGGCAGAAACGCGATCAACAAAGCCACTTGAGAGACATCAACATCGCAGTGGTCGGGTAGCCTTTTAATCCGCAAATGACGTGACACGAACTGCGCTAAACTGAATAGCCCGATGTATGCCAGGTAGAATTGAATCTCCAGGCAGAGCGTCCAGGCCACCCCGATGATGCTGGGAAAGCCCAGGATGTTTTGTAAATAGAGCGAATTGGCGACAATGCCTTTCCACCCGTGGCTTTGCTGGTAACACTCCCCCAAGCCGCCGGGCAGATACGCCGCCCACAACAGCACCGAAAGGGCGATCGCCGCCAAGTAGGGTGGGTCCAGACGGATCGAGCGACGGAGAGCGAAATTTGCAATGTAACGCCCCGACATTCGTCGATTGCCGATTGAGTATGCGATGACAAAACCGCTGAGGACGAAAAAGACCTCGACTCCCAAGTCACCGTGTCGCGCCAACGTCGGAATCGGATCGGGGAAAATCGAGTTCAACTTCGTTGCAATAGAAGACATTTCTGGAACGAAGAAGTGACAGCAGACGACGCCCAAGGCTGCTGCGCCGCGCAATCCGTCCAGCATGATCAATCGTCCTGGCGGCGATGGTTCCGACGGCACGTTCAAGGGGAATTCATCGGCGTTGTTCGACCGCGATCGACGATGCGTGAGCGTCCAAAGAAGCATGGATGTCCCTAGCACTGATGAACCGGCCAGAATCAACAACCATGCACGAAATTTCTGTGGACCGTCATAAATCGTGACATCGACGGACAGACCGGAATGGTACGTGTCGGAGTTGGGATCGTCACCTTTCCCCGTTGTTCCCTTGACGAAGACCAGATACTGGCCACGCTCGGAAATCTCGATGAATCGGGTCGCGACCTTGTTTCCCGTTTCCCAACGCTCGGTTCCATCGGTTCCGTGATAGTAGGAGATGTTTACGTCGAAGGGGATGGAACGTCCGGTTTTTGTTTCCAATAGGCGGAACTCTAGATTCACCCACGCGTTGTCGACTTGGCACTCGCAACGTACCGTCCGTATCTCACCATCGCGTTCGACGTTCAGCGTCGTCTTAGGCAAGAACGTTCCGAGTCGCTCTGTCGGCCGGATGGCGAACTGTTTCAGTGGGGCTTCAGAAACCGGGGCCGCCCGAGTGGCGCACACCCCTGCGGCGACCGAAAGGATCAAGAAACACGCCGACAGCAGCCTCATCAATCTGACCATGCGTCTTGTTTCGATTTGTTGGGCGGTGGGGAAGGCGATCGTCGATTCGGCAAAGCTTGATCGTCGAAACGATTTGTATTACGGACCGTTTGCTTCCTGCGACGCAGCTTGGCGAAGTTCCCATTCCACCAATCCTCGGATCGAATCGGGATGAACTCTCCAATCTGGCGTGGCGAGCTCGCTGCCCCACGCGCCCTCGATGTCCTTGGCGTAAAAGAACACGATCCCCTTCAGCTGTTCGTGATCGCCCAACCCCATGAATGCTTGGTGCAGCCAAAAGGATTCGAAGTCGGAACTGCCGCTGACTCCCAATTCGGTGATCAACAATGGGACGTCGAGTTCCTCCACGACCTTTGCCTTTTCCTGAAACGTCGTGCGAAAGTCTCGAATGTATCCATACGTCTTCTGATCCCATCTCGGATAGCTGTACACGGGCATGCCAACGTAATCCGCGTAATCTGTACCCGGCCAATAGCTCAAACTGCCTTCCTTCAGAACGCCCGCCCAAACAAAACGCAACTCCGTTTTCACCTGTCGGCGGAATTGATCGATGACATGGCGATAGGCACCAACAAATTGATCGGGATCCGTTCCCGACCAGGGGTACCGCTCGGTCAGATCCTGGTCCATTTCGTGTCCCCACGACACGAAGACCGGTCCCTTCAGACTGTTCAAGACCCCTGCGAGATCCTTGAGCGTTTGGTCGTAGCTGCCAGAAAGTATCGAAGCGAGCAAATCATCGCCACGGCCTGCAATCGGCCATGGTTCGATCGTCAGCAGAATTCGGAATCCACGGCTCTCCTTCGCAACGAGTGACTGACGCAACTCGCCGGGATCAAAGTCTGCCCAAGAGACATAAACGTGTCGTAAACGCAACGAGTGGTCGCGATCAAATTCCCCGTCCGGGTCGTAAACGCCGAAAATCAACGAATCATCTCCATCGGGAAGTGGCTGAGAGTTTGCGGGGACGACGGGGCCGCCGTCGGTCGACTTGTTCAAGTTCAATGCAATCGCGCCCACCCCACCAGATTGCGCCGCGGAATCCCCGCCGGCGCCGACTTCACCCCGCGGTTCGGCGAGGATCCCGTAGAAGGCTCGTGCACCGTTGACGGCAATCATCGAAACCGGCAGTACCGCCAGAGCGACCAGACTGACGAACTGCATCGCGAGTCGGTTATCGTTTTTCATTTGAGACTTCATGGCGATGAATCAAGACCAAGGAAAACAACGCTATGGCGTAAAACACCTGCGTCAGGATGATGAAGAAATAGTAGCCGGAGGCGCGGCCGGCCTCGGAAATCAACATGGTGGGGACAAATGTTGCGATCAGTACCGCGATGTATGGGCTGAGCACTCGCCATGGAAGTGAGACCGGTTTTGAGCCGCCTTTGGGCGTCACGCGGAACTCAACGACTTGGCGACGCACCGACATGTAGGCGCCCATCACGGAGCCGTAAAACGACCAAGGCCACCGCACAATTTGGAACAGCGCGGCTTCCCAGCTCAGCAGCGGACTATGGATCGGACGCAGGACCCCGTGTCGTTTGAGATGCGACTGAATCCCAAGCAACAACAGGCACAGCGGCAGAGTGTGGACGACAAAGTCCAGATAGCTGACCTCGACCCACGGCTCACCGGAAACGATCGCCCAAACGGGGAGCAACAAGCCCACGGGAATCGAGAGGGAGAACAACGGGTACCAAAGTTCGCTGAAGAGGAATTGGGTGCGTAATTTCCACGGTAGTCGACTCCAGTACTTGGGCAATAGCGTCAACAGCAGGACCATCAAACTGCGCGACCACTGAAACTCTTGCGTCACACAGTCGGCAAACGTAGGCGGTCCCTCCCCGTGAGCGATCGCATCGAGCGCATGGATCCCTCGCCAACCGTGTCCGTTCATCATCAGTGTTGTACTGTGGTCCTCGGCCAGTTCCGGTCCCAGGCCACCGATCTCGCGGAGGGCTGCCGTGCGTACTGCGTAATGGGAACCGATACACAGCGGTGCAAAACCGTTTGAGTATCCGGCCTGCAACGGCCCATGCATGATGGCTTCGGCGTACAGTCGCCCCCGAGCGGACCAACTGGATGCGGCGTTCTTATCACAGATACTCGGAGCCGAAACATATCCCACCGAATCGTCAACGAAGGGCCGTAGCACCGCTTCCAAATAACCTTGCTCGGGCACATGGTCCGCATCCAACTGTGCAACGAAGTCGTAGTTCTCGTAACCGAAGTGGTCATAGAAATACGCCAGATTACCCTCTTTGCATTTGGTCCGTCTTGGCCACGTTTGCTGATGGTACTCGGGCGAGCCTCGTCGCGTCGAAACTCGAATACCACGGTCCGCACACCACTGTAAGATGTCGTCGCTTGGGTCTTCGTCAGCCAGCCAAGTGTCGTGCGGATACGATTGATTCAACATCGCCAGCAATGTCTCCTGAACCACTTCGAATGGCTCCGAAGGAGCGCGTGTGGTCACCATCGCGACCCGCCAGGTTTCCGGGATCGCAATCCTTGGATTGACACGCTTCATCTGGACAACAAAGAACAACAGATAGGCGGGAATCACCGCAGTCCAAGTGACCAACAACGTGTTGAGCGCGAACTTGAACGCACCGGTGACATGGTTTTCATCGCACCACCAGAAATAGAAGAAACCAACGCCCAGCAACCAACCGGCGATCAAAACGAGCAACGTTCGCTGTTCACGCTTTGATAAGACGTCGACCAGGTACGGAGCGCTGGAGATGTAGACTCGCTCGTCAAAGCTGGCCGACGAGATGTCTTGAAGGGAGACTGAGACCGAGGAAGCGGCCCGCGAATCCTCCACCAAAGGCGATTTAGAACTGAGACCAAATTCAGTTTCACCGGCCGGCTTGTACGCTGAGTTGCTCACGTGATTGCCAAACAACGCTGTTGAATCAAAGGTTTGTCGGCCCCGGCGACTACTGTAGCTATTCGCGTTGCGTCATCAACTCAGTACACCCGTCTTTGAAGCTGCGGGCTTGTCGTGGTTACCGAAGGTCTGATGGCAAAACAACAACTCACGTGATTCAACCCAAGAAGGCTGGCAGATCTCCATAAGGAGGCGATTGAGGAGGACGAAAGCGACTTGTGCTTCCATCGTCGGATTCCGGCCCATCCGAAACGCGCTACGCGGCTGTTTCCAATGGAGGTTAGAAGGCCGTAGCCGGGACGTAGTGTCAGTCTGGAGCCCGCGGATTTTTGTGGAATTCGTTCTGTATTCCCGGCAATTCTTTGACGAGACCCGTGGTCATCATCGACGAGGACACTCGGACGCCCTGACGCACGGCCGGTTGGCGGTGTGATGTACAAAAAACATCGCTCAAATGCTTGCACCGGCTGCAGCCGATGACTAGATTCTAAGTGGCTCTGTGGAGGGGGTGTTGAATGGCCCTTCCTGTGGCTGCAACGTTTCTCCCAGTGGAGTGGGGCCGGAAGATTGTGGACCGGCAACTTCAGCGTGCTTCTCCGCCGTGCCCAGCGACTCCCAGCGATCCCGGACTCCCAGCGATCCCGCCTGAACGAACCACCACGACGCCCCGGTCGTGTGATCCTGCCTTTCCCCTTTCCCCACCTCTCTGCACCGGAGACTCTCAGATGAAGCTCACGTTACTTTCTCTCGCGATCATGGTTGGCATGGCATTGATGTCAACCATTGCCGAAGCCGGCATTGTCACCTTTGATTCGTTCACTCCCAACACGAGCGTGAATGGACAGGGTGGATGGACGGTCGGAGATTCCTTCGGCAATTCGGCCGGAGTCTTCGACCAAGCGGTTGTCGACGATGGGACCGGCAACCAAGTCTGGCGGATGTCCAACGCCGGCACAGGCTCATTTAGCAACCAACCGTTTTCCCATCGATCCGCATCCGCGGCAGGTGAAACCGGCGCTGGTCTTTACAACGACTATGGGACCGATCACACCTCGCCGAACAACCCGCCGCTTTCATCGGCCACCGCGGGTAGCAAGTACTTCCATGCCGCATGGGATTTCAAGTCGGCCACCGACGGGGCACAATCAGGCTTGTTCTTGTCGCTTTCTCCTGCTGCGTCGCAAAGCACTCACCGTCTCTCCTACATCGGAATCGATGGCTCGGCGGCAGGCGGTTTCGCTTTAAACTTCTTCGACACACTGGGTGGCGGGTTCAATCAGACGACGTTGGCCACCGGTCTCAGCTATTCCGACTGGCACACCGTTGAAATGTACATCGAATTCGTCGATGGGATCGGAATCGGCGGTGTGGGCAATGACATCGTCAACATTCTCATTGATGGGACTTTGGTGCATTCAGGCACAACGTGGGAGTCGTATTACGAAGCGTTTCCGGGAGGGATCGTGGGCCCACGGGCCGTGGATTCACTCATGTTTCGTGCTGCAGGAACCGCGGTGCCCGGAAACTCGGGGAACGGAATTTATTTCGACAACGTGTCGATCAGCAATGCGCAATTCAACGCTGTACCTGAACCGTCATCCATGCTGATCTTTGCCGCCGTCGCGGGCTGCTGCACGGTTCCGCGACGACGTCGGGGCTAATGCTGCGCGTCGAGAGCAGAAAATGGAAGTTGGGCAATCACTCCGCCTTCGGGCCGATTTGATGTCGGCCGTTTCTGGGGGCTGAACGTCGCTTGTCGTAAGAGCAACAACCGGCCAGCCGGTTGTTTGTGGGCAAGTTGATCGAAGGAGATAGGTATTCTCGGGACAGGTATTCCGAGGACACGGCTTGTTTACAGCAGATCGGTTTGCTCCATTGGGCTGACCTGCCGACTAAACTTGGCAATTGTTCCTCGCCCGCCCCCACGATTTGCCTACCCGATGATGCGATTTCTTCTCGCTGCAGTTGTCCTCGTCTTTAGTGTCCCACTCGTTTCTGCCGATCGCCCCAACGTGATCGTCATCATGACGGACGACCAGGGGTATGGCGAGTTTTCTTGTCACGGCAACCCGCTGACCGAGACGCCGAACATCGATCGTCTGGCCGGCCAGGCTGTGCGGCTGACCGACTTCCACGTGGCGCCCATGTGCACGCCGACGCGTGGGCAATTGATGACCGGGCTGGATGCGTTTCGCAACGGAGCGAGTAACGTCAGCAGCGGTCGCACCTTGCTGAAGGCCGACTTGAAGACGATCGCCAACGTGTTTCAAGACGCCGGGTATCGCACCGGCATCTTCGGCAAATGGCATTTGGGCGATAACTATCCGTTTCGCCCGGAAGACCGCGGTTTCGAAGAGGCGTTGTGGTTTCCATCGTCGCACATCAACAGTGTGCCTGATTTCTGGGACAACGATTACTTCGACGACACCTACATTCACAATACGAAGCGACAGCGATACGAAGGCTATTGTACCGATGTCTTCTTTGACGAGGCCGTCGATTGGATCGCCGGAGACGATGACCGTCCCTTCTTCGCCTACATCGCCCTCAACGCGGCGCATTGGCCTTGGTTCGTGCCCGAAAAGTATCGTGAGCCACTGCGCAAGGCGATTGGGGACAACCCGGAGATCGTCAAACACCTGAACCAGCAGAAGCAGGCGGATCTGGTCAGCTTTCTGGCGATGGGAGCCAACATTGATGAAAACGTTGGAAAGTTGGATCAACGTCTGCAGCAAGAACAGCTGTTTGAGAACACGATCGTGGTGTTCTTGACCGACAACGGCAGCACGATGGGACCGGACTACTTCAACGCCGGCATGCGTGGCAAGAAAACGCAGCTTTGGGAAGGCGGCCACCGTGTGCCCTGCTTCATCCGCTGGCCCGCCGGATCGATCGGGCCGGCTCGCGAGATCGATGAACTGACCCACGTCCAGGACCTACTGCCGACGCTCGCCGATCTGGCCGACGTCGCGCCCCCGTCGACTCGGTTGGACGGAGAAAGTCTGGCGCCGATTTTAAGAGGTGAGCGTGATAAGCTGGACGAACGCATGTTGGTGATTAACTACAGCCGCATGCCCGGCTTTCGAGTCAAGTACACGAAAGAAAGTCCGGCGATCCCGCATCGCGACGGCGCCGGGGTGCTGTGGAATCAGTGGCGATTGTTGGAAAACCAAGAGCTATACGATATCGAAGCGGACCCGCACCAGGACCGCAATGTCGCTGCGGCCCACCAGCTCGTCGTCGCTAAAATGCGCCGACACCTACAGACGTGGTGGGATGGAGTGAAAGACGATGTCATGACGCCGCAACGAGTCATCATCGGCAGCGACGCGGAGAATCCGATGCTGTTGACGGCGTGTGAATGGCTGGATGTGTTTGTGGATCAACAACGCCAAATCCGCCGCGCCGATCTCAAAAATGGGACCTGGCATCTGCACGTCGATCGTGCCGGAACGTATCGGCTGGAACTTCGGCGTTGGCCACGTGAATCCGGGCTCTCGTTGCAGACATCCGTGCCGGAAACGCCCGTTGTCGATGGAACGTTCATCAAGGGCGAATCGTTGCCGATCGCGTCGGCCACGGTCCGGATCGGAGACGTCACAACAACGCTTCAGCCCGATGAATCGAACTCGTTCTTTGCCACCGAGGTCGACTTGGAATCGGGGCCGATCGAACTGACGGCCACGTTTTTAGACGACAAAGCGAACGAGATTTGTGGTGCGTACTACGTCTACGTCGATCGTCAGTGAAGTTCAAGACGAGGCCATCGAAATGTAACGCTGTCGACAGCATGATTGGGATCCCTCCCTCGCGGCGAACGTCGAGCGAAGCGTGGGAAGGGGGATCGGTGGGTATTGGACGTGTAGGGGAACCAATGCTCGAATTTGGTCAAAAAATGGGTTGGTCAAAACATTGAATCACCGGCGCGTGATACGACATGCCTCTGCATGCCAAGTTTTTTAACCATCGATTTTTTTGACCACCAGGTTTCTTGCCCCCTTGTCTCCCCTGGCACCCTTACTTACCGCGTTCCTGCTTGCTAATCCAATCAAACAGTTCGGGCGTCGCGTAGGTTGCCGACCAGCAATTGTGTCCGATGTGTTCGAGGGTGGTGAACCGAACTTTTTCGCCGCCGGCTTGCTTGATTGCGTCAAACATTTCAACGGAACGCTGGAACGGAACCGCTCGGTCTTGGTCTCCGTGGAAGATCCAAATCGGCAGGTCCTTGAGTTTCGATGCATCGGCAGGATCACCCCCGCCGCACACCGGGACGGCGGCGGAGAATCGTTCCGGGTGGTCGGCTGCCAGTCGCCAAGTCCCATAGCCGCCCATGCTCAACCCGGTCAGGGCGACGTGGTTCTCATCGATGCTGAGTGTGGAGACGATGTGGTCAAGTAACTCGACCAGTCGCTTCTGTTGAGTGGGGTTTTTCCAGGAATCGTCGCCGGGGCATTGCGGGGACACCAGGATGTAGGGCAGATCGTCACCACGGGCGGCAAACCGCGGCGGTCCCCATTTCGCGACCAGGCTCAGTGGTCCGTAGCTTTCGCCGCGACCGTGAAGGAACAGGAGCAGCGGCGTTTTCGAGTCGGCGTTGTAATCCTTGGGCAGATAGAGCAGGTAGGAAATACTGCCGCCGTCAATGGTCTGGAGAGTCTGTTCGATCTGTTTGCCCGGAGTCGGCGCATCAGCCTCATCAGCAAGGCTTGGGCTATCAAACGAAAACGCGAGGCACAGCAGGGCAATCGAGGTGAACACCAGCTTCATCGTCAGTTCCAAAATCAAAGGGGAAAGAAACGCTCGCCCAGCGACAAGCTCGCCCGGGGACACGGCACCAGTTTACACCATGCAAGCAAAAGCTTGTTCGGGGACAAAAGCTTGTTCGGGGACATGGCACCAGTTGACAGTATGCTTGCAATGTGATGTGCCATGACCCCGAGCTTCCATCTTCGTCCGGGAAGAGGGGCAAAAATGGAGTGGTCAAAAAATGGTTGCCTCGTGTTGGTCTGATTACAGCCATGTGACCCATTTTTTGACCAGCCTATTTTTTTGACCCACAAATACGCCTGGCGAGCCTGGGGACACGCCTGGCGAGCCTGGGGACACGGCACTGTCCATTTGATGCAAGCATTAGCTCGGTGCCGTGTCCCCGTCTCGATTTACTCGGGTTTACTCGGGGACACGGCACCTGCCCACATCGTGCTAGCGAATCCGGGTGCCATGTCCCCGTGGTGGCTTGTGATGTCCCCGTGGCGGCTTGTGACGCGACGATCTTGACATTGCTGATGGGGGCTCGGATTGCGTACCGTCCGCAAAAGGGTGCAATTTCGGGTGGCGAGTGAGGCTGATGCGCGGTTTGATTGGAGTGATAGCAAAGCTAGGGGCGATGCTCCTTTTTTCAGTGTTTGCTGTTGTCGCGCGCGGTCAGGGCACCGGATCTGATTTGCGGGCCTTGCTGGAATCAACGGACGCCACACTGGTCGCGTCTGTGGGAGGGCCATCGGAAAGCGGGGGCGGGTTCGGATCACGTTTGATGAACCTCGATCGCTTTGTGGGACGTCGGATTTCCGAGGGGCGACGATTCGACGTCGGGTTGGACCTCTATTCGGCGCCCGATTTTGAAGGGGGCCTGATCGTTTCTGGACAAGATGTAGCACTCAAGATCGGTGGCTATGTCAAAGCGGACTTCATCTATGACTTCGATCCGATTGATTCCACCGACACGTTTGTGACGACCAGCATCCCTGTGTCGGCGCCCGAGCGAACGAATGCTCGTTTTCATGCCAAACAGACGCGGCTGAGTCTGGACACGCGATGGACGACGGAAGGGCGCGATATCCGGGTCTTTGTGGAAGGCGACTTCTTCGGCACCGACAGTGAATTGATCCGGCTGCGACACGCGTACGGGGAAGTCGGTCCGATTGTCGTCGGCAAAACATGGACGACATTCACGGACGTTGCGGCGGCACCGGCGACGATCGATTTCGAGGGCTCGGTGTCGAGTGTCAATCGCAGGCAAGTCCAGGCTCGCTGGACGCGACCGATTTTCTCGGACGATCTTACGTTCGCTTTGGCAATCGAAGACACACAGTTCATCATCGAGACACCGGTCGGGCTTACCGGTGAGGCACGTTCTCCGTCGCCCGACTTTGTGGCCCGGTTGCGTTTCGAGCGTGAATGGGGACGTTTCCAGATGGCAAATCTCTACCGTGTCGTCGGATTTCAGCCGACCGGTAAAAAGGTCGTGACCGCCAATGCCTGGGGAATCAACTTCACTGGTGTCGTTTTAATGAGCGAACGAAATACCGTTTACTCACAGATCGTGTTCGGCGAAGGCATCGGCAGTTATCGCGGGTTGCCGGACGCGGCGCCGACATCCGCTTCGACGGGAGAAATGCTGGGGCTGTTCGGTTGGATGGTGGGATTGACACAGGAGTGGAGCGACCGTTTGGCCTCCAATTTCACCTACGCGGAAAACAGTCTGGACAACACGCCGTTGCAGGCTGCCGACGCCGTCCACCGCACCACTTACCTGGCCGCCAATTTGATCTGGCAGCCACTCGAACGCGTGCGCCTCGGCGTTGAGTACCTGTACGGCATTCGTGAAAACGTCGACGGCGCGAGCGGATCGGCCAACCGAGTCCACTCGGCGGTCATTTTCGAACTACCATGACAGCTCGCCCGGGGCCACGGCACCAGTGTACGGCTTGCAAGCAAACCCGAGTGCCGTGTCCCCGAGGAGGCAATGTGTCCCCGAGGAGGCAATGCATTGAGTAATGACACTGGGCACGCAGCGGCCCAACGACATTGGTGAATGTCAAAACCCAAAAATCTTGGGTTCCACGATTCGTTCTGGGGGATGTTCGTGAAAAGGGGCGTTCCATTTGGGGCGAAGTTGGTACCGTGCTTTACGCTCCAACATATCGATCATCATTCCCTGGTCTGGGGCGGAAAAATAGGGAATGCGAACACGGTGGCCCGCAGGCTCCGCAGCTGGCGTTACCACTCCAATCGCCTCACCAATTCGAGACCGGGCTTCCAAAGCTTGCATGCGCCTTTCAAAATCTTCCAACTTCGAAAGTATCGCATCGAGCTTCCGATTGATTGCCGACAGACCTTCAGGGGCCTGCGCGGAAACGGTCGGCGAAAGGCCGAGCGCAGCACTTAAGACTGTAAGTGTCAAAAGTAATCGGGGCATCATCAGTACCTCTACTGAATGGAGCAAGTGTGACCCAGGTAGTCGATTCGTTTCATCCGAATCAAGCCGAGGAAAATAGAAAACGCCGTGATTTACAGGACGCAACTCGGCTGTTGCCGCTTTTTCCGCAGCACGCCCAGGAGGATTCGAACCTCCGACCGTCGGATTAGAAGTCCGATGCTCTATCCAGCTGAGCTATGGGCGCGGGTGTGTTTTTCGCTTGGTATACCCGACCGGTATACCCGAGACGGCGAAAACTGCTAGATTAAGGGGACTCCGCCGGTTGTGGGACCGGCGAAGCCCATCACCACTTGAAATTGAGGTTCAAGCGATGAGACGAAAGTCTATCTGTTCGGCACTCTGCCGGCAATGTCACGGGTATACCCGGTATACCGAAACCTCCCGTCGATGGGAGGTTCAGCGATGAGCGTGAAATCAGGCGCAACCAGGCCGGGCAAGCCCCATCCTGATTTTCCATTGACGGCGAACCCCTGCGGTCAATGGTCCAAGAAGATCAAGGGCAAAGTCTACTACTTCGGCGTTTGGAGCGATCCTGACGCCGCGCTGGCCAAATACCGCGCGTCAATCGATGCGATCCTGGCCGGAGCGACACCGACGACGCCCAGCGGCCCCGGAACCGTGGGATGGCTCTGCAATACGTTCATGGACGCCCAGCAAGCCAAGTGTGATCAGGGCGACTTGGCCAAGCGGACTCTGAAGGACTATCACCGGGTTTGCAAATACATCGCTGCGGTCTTCGGCAAGGGGCGGCGGTTGGAGACCCTAGGGCCGGCGGATTTCCAATTCATGCGATCGAAGTTCAGCCCGGATTGGTCCCCGGCAACGATCAACACCCGAATCAGGGACGTGTCGATCGTCTTCAAGTTCGCTTACGACATCGAAGCAGTGCCGACCCGGATCAACACCGGGCCAAACTTCAAACGTGTCTCAAAGAAGCGTCAACGACTCCACAAGCGGAATCAGAACACCAAGCGATTCACCGCGGCGGAGATTCACAAACTGATTGATGCGGCACCTGTCCAGCTGCGAGCAATGATTTACTTGGGAATCAACGCCGGCTATGGGCCAGCTGATTGCGGTCGACTGCGTGTCTCCGACATCGACTTCAAGCGTCACTGGCTGAGGGGGCTGCGAGAGAAAACTGGCATTGAGCGATCGGCGTGGTTATGGCCCGAGACAATGACGGCGATCAGGGCCGCAATGGAGATCAGACCGGCAGCTCGCAAACCGGAATGGGATGATCTGGTTTTCATGACGACGCACCGTAAACCGTGGTACGTCGACGGCGAGAACACCTCGCCGATTCAGCAAGCGTTCAAAAAGGCCGCTGAGGCCGCCGGCGTCTACCGTAAAGCCGTTGGGCACTACGCACTACGTCATACGCTGGAAACGGAGGGCGGCACCGATCAGGCGGCGATCGATTACATCATGGGTCACGTCGAAGGAACGATGGCCGGCGAATACCGGGAGGGCGTTCCCGACGAACGGGTCAAGAAAGTCTGTCAACAGATGCGTAAGTGGTTCCAAGATGGGAAGCCGACGCCGACGAAGAACGGCACCAAGGCAAAGCGGGGTGCAAAATGAACGAATCAGAAGAAGCCGCATTTTGGCGAGATGTCGAAGAAACCAACGAGTGGATGCGTGAGCACAACCGAAAGCTGCGGGAGATGGAGGCCGAAGCGATCGACTTCAAACGCCGACTTATCAAACTGTGGCGCGAAACCGGTATTTCCGTTGACAAGCTTAGACACATGGAGCGTTGGGAGCTTGCCGAATGGGAAGCCGCATCCGCAGCCGAGGCAAAAGCCGGGGCAACGGATGGCATTGCAGAAGAATCCAGCGACGGCCCCGAGTCGCCGCCAGTGGGTAAGACGTTCCAGGATCTGACGTGGGCGCGTTGCTTTGGTGTCGAGACAAGAACGATAGGTCGCTGGCGAAAAGACAAAAGTTTCCCGTCATCGCCCTGCACGGTCGAAAGCGTCAAGCAGTGGGCTGTGAAGAACAAAAAGACCATGGCAGAAGACCCGGAGGAAGACAATTGAATGTCCGGATTAGGACATCGCCGGACATCGTAGGACATCTGGCCTACACCTGAATTGAACTGCTGAAAATCGCCTTTACTCTTCGTGTGTCAACGGTAATCAACCGCAACACACGGAGAGTTTTTTTATGTCTGAGATCAAGCTTCACACATTGGACGAAGCGGCGGAGATCTTGCGGACGCATCGCGAATCGGTGCGGCAGATGATCGTCGAAGGCGAGATCCAGGGTACGCCGATGGGCAGGGGAACCAAACGTCGCAAGTGGCTGGTCTCCGACGACGCGCTACGTCGATTCATCGCCAACCGGGAAGAGTCGGCCAAACCCCAGCCGAAGCGTAAACGTGCATCCGCCCCCATGCCCAAGCAGTGGGTCTAGCGATCCTTGCCACCGGCAACGGAGCGCCGGCGGCCCCAAAAAAAACCGCCACACCGAAACGGACATTCGGCGGGCGGCAACTGGTCAAAGTTTTGGCGACGGCGACCAGCGACACAAAGGAGTCACTCCCATGTTACGCGATGGATTGAATCATTCAAGCCAATTCCCAAAGCGGGCGATCGTCCCGCCGGCACCGATCCCGGCAACTTGGGACGCGATGGTCAAGGCCGAGCCGCGGCTATTGGCACTCGAACAACGAGCCCGAAGCTACCGCGGCGATCGTGACATTTGGGACCGGTATTCACTGGTCAAGGCGAGTCTATCGCGTCTGGTCGGCTGGGAATGTCACCGGCGGGAATTGGCGGACACCGAGCACTATCGGGTTGCCCTTGATCGCATCTGCGAAGCGTTGGGGGTCTGAACGATGAACGAACCAAAACCGATCCCCAAGAAATGCTATTGCGGCGAAGACTTTATCCGCACCCCTAGCGGCTACTGTTGCCCCAAGCCGCATGGCAAGTTGTTTCTCGCAAGCCTGGACCATGACGTCGATGATCGGCTGGACGAACTGGAACAGACCGAGCCGGTCAAGCCGGTTGTTGAGTGTCGCGGTTCTTTTCTGTTTTCACTGCGGTCACTCTGCACCCAGGTTTTAGAAACCGAAATGCCAGATGAACTACGCGATCATCTTTTGGTGGTCGTCAAATGGCACGTTGACGCGGCACTGGAATACGTCGACGCGGTTGACGGCTGCCTGCAATCGATGGCCGAAGCGGAAGTCAAGGGAGGGGCTAAGTGATGGAGATTCAACGCGAGATCATCAACATCATCGCCGGCGATTGGGACGTAATTTGGCGGTGCAACGCACTGGACGAAATCTACACGTCAAAAGCGATGTTCTGCGCTGCGGTGCGTGAATACGAGGTCTACCGGGACACCGGCGGACACATCACCGAGCGTATCTATCAAGGCGATGCGGTCATCCCCATCGACCCCAACGACTGTTCGATCGGGAGTCTTGTCGACAATCCCGAGTTTATCGGATTCGTGCCGGCTGGCACTGACCCACATGACCCAAAGTTTGCACTGGACGTGCCATCTATTGCGAGGGACGCATCGTGAGTTTTGAGACGATCAAGCAAACCGCGGCCGGTCGCTGCGTGGAAATCATCGTCGCGTTGACATCGATTGACCGAGAGATTGGAACCGCCAAAAAGGACATCAACTGTCCGTTGTGCGATCACGGTAGCCTTCACGCAGACCGCCGCGATGATGGGGTAAACCAGCACGGCAAGGTTCGCTGCCACCACTGCCTTGACGCTGGGACCGGCGACATTATCGACACGGTGCGAGTGTTCGGCGGTCACGACTCACAAGGATCGGCAGCGAAAGCAGTAGCGGACTACCTTGGGCTATCTGCCAGCGAAGCGACGGGAGCGAAACCCATCGTTGACATCATCGAAGCGGTAGCCAAAGCAAAGCGAATGCCGTTGGATGCGTTCCGCCAATTCGGCCCCAAGGTCGACAAGCGGGGACGCAATCAAAAGCCGGTTGCACGGGTGCCGGTCTATAACGAAAGCGGCGAGATTCATAGCCACTTTGATCTGACGCCCACCGATAAAGGATTCTTCAAACGTGGCGACGGGAGCCAAGGGTTATTCCTCCCCGGTCGGCTGCCCAAGGCCGGCGAAACTTGGCACCTTGTCGAAGGCGTCAAGGATGCTGCCGCACTGGTCGGGCTGGGGTTCGATGCGTGCGGGCTGCCGTCGTCATTCATGGCACCGAAGTATGCCCGACTCTTTCAAGGCGTTCACGTCGTAACTGTTGCCGATCTGGACCAACCAGGGCAGAACGGGGCACAACGAACCGGCGGCAACTTGGCCGGGGTTGCGGCATCGGTCAAAGTCGCTCGACTGCCTGGCGAGATCGTCGCATCGAAGGGCGAAGACGTGCGCGACGTGATTCGACGACACGGAGAACAGGCGGTGCGTGATGCGATCGCAGCGGCGACCGAGTGGCAACCCAGGGACGGGGAGATTTTCGGAAAGGATAGCCGGCCCGAGGAAATTTTGACGCTGCGTTATGCGTGGCACGTCGACCGTGTTATCGGGCACCTTGGCCAACTGGGATGGAAAAGCCCCTGGCTGCCCGAGGCGAAACGCGAAACCCGTAAGCTGTACCAGCGTGGCGGCGTGCTGGTCGATGTTGTGACCGAATCGAAGGCCGACGCGACGGCCAAGGGCGGTCAAGTCAAGATCGCACAAGGGACGCCGCGGCTACGGGTGCTGCCAACTTCCCAACTGTCGCTGCGAATCGCCGATGCGTGTCAATTGATCGTCGAGAAGGAAAAGGACGGCGACATTGAAAAGCAAGCTGTCCCGCCTCCCAAGTGGTTGATCGATGGCATCCACACTGCCGGCGACTATGGCGGCTATGTTCGGCACTTGGAAGCGATCGTCACGGCCCCGACAATCCGGCCCGATGGCAGCGTCTTGCAAAAGCCGGGCTGGGATGCGTCTGGCCTGCTGTTCCGGCCATCGATGAAGTTTGAACCGATCCCCGATGAACCGAGTCAATCGGATGCGGTAGCGGCGACTGAAAAGCTGTTCGAAGTGGTCGCAGACTTCCCGTTCACCGACGCCGCCGACAAGGCCGCATGGTTGGCAATGCTGCTGTCTATGATCGGTCGGCCATGCGTTACGGGGCACGTTCCGATGTTTGCGGTGACGGCCAACATTCGCGGGGCTGGCAAGTCGCTGCTGGTCGATGCTGCGTCAATCATCGCCTACGGTCACTCGGCTGCCAGAACTGCGTATGCGTCCGACGACGACGAAATGCGAAAGCGAATCACGGCGGTCATCATGGAGGGTTCGCCGGCGGTATTGCTCGACAACATCGATCGACCGATTGGCGGGGCGTCCCTTGATGCCGTGCTGACCGCGGAGCGATGGAAGGATCGGGAGCTAGGTTCATCGCGGACCATCGATCTACCGGCCCGAGCCGTCTGGACTGCAACCGGGAACAATCTACGGTTTCGGTCTGACGTCGCCCGGCGTGTTGTGCCAATCCGCCTGGACAGTCCCGAGGAACGCCCAGAACTGCGTACAGACTTCCGGCACAACGATCTACTCGGATGGACGCGGGAGCACCGTGGCGAGCTTGTGACGGCTGCCCTGACCATCCTGCGGGCCTACTTCGTCGCGGGATGCCCCAAGCAAGATGGCGGGCAATTCGGATCTTTCGAAACGTGGTCTGACGTCATCCGCGGTGCTGTCGTTTGGGCCGGCTGTTCCGATCCGATGGACACCATCGAAACTGCCCAGGCCGACGACGATTCAGCGGCGATTGTCGCGGGGTTGATCGGCGGGCTACTCGAAATCGATGACACCGGCGACGGGATGACGTGCCGAGAGATCATCGACCGGTTGAATGATGCCGAGAATGCCGGCCGATTCCCGGCCATGCGTGAAGTGGTCGCGGAAGTGGGCATGAAGGGCGGCCGGCCGGACGTTTCGCGGTTGGGCTACGCGATGCGGAAGTATCGCGGCCGAGTGTGCAACGGGTATCGAATCGCCCAGGAGCAGGGACACGCCAAGCAAAATCGGTGGTTTGCCAAGCCGGCATCAATTGGTGGTCATGGTGGTCATGGTTCCCAGGTTGAAGAAAGCGAAACCGGCGATGTTGTGGGTGAAAGTGGTGGTCATGGGGGTCATGGTGGACATGGTTTTCCCCCACCTATACGCGAGACGTGTTGTGTTGCAACACAACACGCACACGACACACACACGCCCGCGTATAGAGATGGGCCGGAATCATGTCCTACATCGCCACCATCGCCACCACATCGAAAAGTGCCTTGTCCTAAGTGCGGCGGGGCAATGACGCCGGCAGAACCGGTTGACGGATGGCGGAATTGGGATTGTCAGACGCCGGGATGCGGTCACGTCAAGCCGATGCGTGAGGGGGCGGCCCAATGAGTCGCCACCCACTCCCCGCCGAACTGCCCGCGTCCGCGATCACGGCAATCATCGATACCAGGGAACAAATGCCGTTGGTGCTGCCGGGTCTGCGAACCGAGCCGGCGACCCTCCCGACCGGCGACTACAGCGTGAAGGGCTTGGAATCGGTTATCGCCATCGAACGCAAGTCACTCCCCGACTTGCTGGCGTGCGTTGGCCGAGAGCGTGAGCGTTTCGAACGGGAGATTGATCGTCTGCGGGCCTACCCCGTGCGTGCCCTTGTCGTGGAGGCCGATTGGTCCGACATCGAGCGGGGCGATTGGCGAAGCAAGATCACGCCGAAGCAGGCCGGCGCGTCGCTCGTCAGTTGGCAAGTCAAAGGTTTGCCCTGCATCCTGGCCGGCACACCAAAGCGGGCGGGGCAACTGGTCGCGTCAATGCTGCGACGTGCTGCGGTTCATCGCTACCGCGAACTGAGAGCGTTGACCGCGGGGCTTGTGACCGAGGCGACCGAATGACCGAGCGACCAGCACCCTATCGAATCACCAAACCCCAAACCGCCGGCGGCAGCGGTGCGGGCTTCAATCAATCTGCCGCAATGGAGAATCGAGAGATGGAATCAGCAATCGCAAAGCCCGAGCGGACCTATCTGGGAATGTTCAGCGTCCGAACTGGCGTCTTAGTTGCCACCGATCCATGTTACGACATCGGGAGTTGTGGCGGACTGATGGCAGTATCCCGAGGCGTGTGGTCCGCAATGGTCGACGCCGGGTTTGACGAGAACACATTGACGGTCTGCCACGAGAGTTTCAAACCGTCCGACGCTGACAAATGGGAATTGATGCCGTTTCAAGTCGGAGTTGATACCGGCCGTTTCGGTCTGTTCGATGCAGTCACCTACGACAACGACAACGATGAACTGCTGGATGAATGCTGTATTGCGATGGGGACCAGCATTGGAGGCGTTGTGGCATTCGGTGCGGTATCGCTGACCGGTTTCGGTGATGGGTGCTTCTCTTGTTCTGTCATCCGGCGGGACCGGCGAATCGTTGCGGTCAAGCTGAACTGACACACACAACGCCCGCTCGCAACCGCCGGCGATCGAATCACCACGACGTCAGCAGGCCGCACAGCCCCCAGGCGACCCCCGGCACCCTGCCATGCCCCCCCCTGCCGGGTTGTAGGTTCTTCCGGAGAGAAGAAAGAGGAGGCCTGGCTTTCCCCACTTCAGAACTTTTATGCATTCACGAGTTGAACTGATGACAAAACAACAACAGACCGGCCGAGACATTCGCATCACTGGCCCCGATGATCCTGGACTCATTTTGAAGACCCAAGCCGACGTGGCACGCGCGTTTGACGTTGAGAGATCCACGGTTCATTCATGGGTTCAAAAAGGGATGCCGGGCAGCCCCGGACGATACAACTACGCCCACATCATGAGGTGGCTGTTTGCGTTTGGCCCGTGGCGATCCGAGGCAGCACGGGACGAGATGCTGTGGAAGCACATCACGGAATAATCGGCTGACCGAGACGCAAACCAACGGATTGAATCAATGAGCGACACACAACCGGCGGCCCCTGTCCCGTGGTCCGATGTTCCGTTTCTGTACGCACCTCGCATCCGATGCCCCTACTGCGAAGCCGACAGGCCGATCAATGTTAGGTCGACCCTGCAAGGCGATGACAGCATCGAACGAAGGTACACATGCCGAAGCTGTAGCCGGCGGTTCAGGATCATCGCCGAAAAAACAGACGAGACCGATTGGTTAATCCTTGAGACCCTGCCTGATTCTGGCACGGTGGAAAAGCCGTTCTGTAAGATTCGACCAACAAGCCAAGGAGGTTAGAGAATGTCATTTTTCGGAAAGCTGATTCGCGGTGATCGGCAAGACAAAGAGCCACCGCCACCACAACAGGATGATTTCCCATCCTACGAATACCGGAAGCCGTCAAACGAGATCCACGCCGTCGAACCAGACGACCGAGACGGGTTCGAAAAGTGGCGGCAGGATGCCCAAGGCCGATGGTGGTACCGACGCAAGCGAACGGAGGCCAAGGCCGATGTTCAATCTTGATCGTCTGCACCTGTTGGCGAGTCACATTCTCGGCACGCCGATCTACATCATCCGCACGGGCGACGGAGTGGAGCCAAAGCATACGGTCCCCCATGCCGTAGCGTGGACGGCAGCGGCCCTGGACGTGACGCACAAGCCGTTGCTTGAATCGATGGGCAAATGGGAAGGCCGACGCCCCGCGGTTGTCTTGCATGACGCCGTGTTCGCTGAGCAAGTCGCTGAGGCCGAAGCGTGCGGGATGGACGCGGAGAAGTTTGCGACCGAATACGCCGACGCTGTGATGGTTCACGAGCTCGCCCACATCGCTTGCCGCGGCGGAGTCGACCTGTCGGAACCGACCGACAAGCTGTGTCAGTTTGCCGACGCGATCGCCACGTATAGCGTGCGGTGCCACATCGCCGACGAAGCTGCCGACGACCACCGCGAAGCGGTCAAGAGTCACGACGCAGACTTCGTTCGTGCGTGCGTTCATGCCGTCCACCGGGCCAGACAAATCGGTTTCCGTTTCCCCGGCTATTACTGCTTTGGCGAAGGGGCAACGTGTGACTTTGACTATGACCTAGCTGAATCGGCACTGAGCACCGAGCCGGAATCATTGTCCTACATGTCAATTTTCGACATCAACAAGACCACTCGACCAACCTACAACTTCCGCAGATACAAAGAGGCGATTCAATGTCAGCAACAATGACCGAAAGCACCACCGAAACCCGCCGCGAAGCACTCAAGGCGAAGATTGCACAGACGAAAGCCAACAGCGAGCGTATCGCCGAATGGCGAGCGTCGATCAGGGATCTGGAAGCCGCCATCGATGCCGCGGCCGATGCTCACTCCGACAAGTGTGCTCCGCTACAGCAAATGATGCGTGACCTGGACGCGAAACTGTCGTCCGGCAGCGTCACCGCGGCCGATTCGAAAAAGCGTCACGAGATCCTAACGTCGATCACCGCGGCAAACATCGAACTCGAAACGACAAGCCGGGCAAATCAATCGACGATCGATCTACTGAAAAAGAACATTCGCGAACTGAAACGCGGCAGCGCGACGTCAGTGCAATCGATCGAGAACGAATTGGTGAATACCGCTCCGCTGGATCAACGAGCCGAATGCAAGGCTTGGGATGCCCAAGCGACTGTAGCGAGCCAGTGGGGCCAAGCCGCAGGCGAAAAAGCCACCAAGTTGGAGAGGATGATCGAAGTCAATAACGCGAACGGGTACGACACCAAGGGGGCAAAAGAACGTGTTGCGTTCTATCGTGCCGAGTCGTTGCTTGCGGCCGAACTGGCGGCGGAATCACAGCGGAAAGCCGATCAACTGCGTCGGCAGATGATCGAAGCCTAACGACGTAGCTTTTTTGAATTTTCACTACGTCGTCGCTGCACGTTGGGAGGGAACGGCCCAGCGTGCAGCATTTTTCAAACTGCCCCGGTGCGTTGCCGGGGACGTGCCCCGGCCAGCGGGCACGTTTTGTCGTGGGACGTTTGCCCGCTGCCGGGTTCATCACAAACGGATTGAGCTATGAGTTTTCGAAGTGTTATCGCCGGTCGCGGAAGTGTGATTATTGGCCTGGACGCATCCGGCCTGAAACGCGGTGCCCGCATGGTGCAGCGCGACCTAGATCGTCTTGGCGGGAAGATGCAGGGGTTCGGCCGCATTGCCGCTGGGATCGGTGCGGCGACGGCAGCACCCATGGCAATCGCCGTAAAGAGCTTTGCCGATTTTGACGACGCGATGCGTGCTGTCGGAGCTGTCGCCCAGGCGAGCCAAAGCGACTTGGCCAAGCTAACCGACACGGCCAAGAACTTGGGGGCGACCACATCGTTTGCCGCCATCGACGTGGCCAACCTGATGACCGAACTGGGGCGGGCTGGTTTCAATCCTACGCAAATCGATTCGATGACCGGGGCGGTGCTCGACTTGGCCAGAGCGACGGGCACCGATGCTTCGATGGCCGCGTCGACCATGGCGGCATCGATCAGACAGTTCGGGCTTGGGGCGAACGATGCTACCCGTGTGGCCGACGTGCTGACCGTTGCAGCGAACAAGTCATTCAACAGCGTCGAAACCCTCTCGGAATCGCTGAGCTACGCCGGCACGGTTGCTGCTGACTTTGGTATGTCGATCGAAGAAACAGCGGCGATCTTAGGGACGCTCGGCAACGTTGGCATCCAGGGCAGCAACGCGGGCACCGCACTGCGGCGATTGCTCACCCTGACCGGTGCCGAAGCGGAGAAATTGAAAGGCATCTTTGGCGTGTCGTTCGTCGATGCAGCCGGGAACGCTCGCCCACTGGTCGATACGTTGGCCGAAGTGGCCCAAGCGACCAACGGGTTGGGAACAGCAGCACGGTCGGCCAAGTTCAACGAGGCTTTCGGCCTGTTGGGCATCACCGGGGCCAGTGCGATCGGCAACGCCGCGGCGGAGACTAAGAATCTGTTGTCGGCATTGCAAGGTGCCGGCGGTGCGGCGAGCAAAGCGGCAAAGGAAATGGACGCCGGCATCGGGGGCAGTTTCCGAAAGATCATGTCGGCCGCTGATGGCGTGCAATTGGCGATCGGTGATGCATTGGAGGAACCGCTCCAAAGGTTCACCGATCAGGCGACCACCGGCCTGTCGGCTGTCTCCCAGTTCATCGACCAGAATCAGGGCCTTGTTATCTCCTTGGCTGCCGGATCTGCCGCACTGGTCGGCATCGGTGGCGGACTGCTTGCGGCGGGAACAGCGGCAAGCGTGGCGAGTATGGCGGTCGGCGGACTGGCGACCACCGTAGGCTTGCTGACGTCGCCTGTCGCACTCGTCACGGCCGGTATCGGTGGTTTGGGTTATGTGATTCTGACGCAGACGGAGATGGGCGGTAAAGCCATTGACTGGCTGTCTGGCCGCTTTGAGGCATTGGTTGAATCGGTCGGCCTGAGTGTCGAAGGCATCAAGGCTGCGATCGAAGCCGGCGATTATGCCGCGGCTTGGGATCTGGCAGTCAACGCGATGGAGTTGACTTGGCTGGACCTGACATCGGAGATCAGGGACGCATGGACCCGCGTTTCAACATTCATCGTCAACGTGTCCGCCGGAGTGACCGAGCAAGTCGGTGTGATGTTTCAATCGTTGGGCGAGTTTCTGGGATCGCTGCTGGAAGGATATCAAAAATACTATGACGCGGTGTTCAATACGATCACAAAGAAAGTTGGCGAGCTATCGGGTGTCGCGACGATTGGCGAACAAGGCAGCGCGTTTGAATCGAATTTTGGCGGCGCTAAAAAAGCGATGGAGGCCCGCATCGCTGGCATCATCGATTTCGGGAAGCAACTTGAGACCAAGGGGCAGGGCGACCGCGAAGCGAACACCCGAGCCGGAGCGAAGGAACTATCCGACCGTCAACAGCGACTTGACGCGATGCGTGCCAACGTCAACACCCAGGCCAGCAAGGAGATCGGCAAGGGCATGTTGCGAGATGCCGGCGAGGGGGTGGGGTCACTGCTGGACGGATTGAAAAAGATGGTCGCGACCGAGGCGACCAAGAACGCCACCGACGCCAGCGGGAGGGCTGCTGCGGCACTTGGCGGCACATCATCGGCCGGGGACACGACCGGCGGCCCAGCAACGTTCTCGGCGATGGGTTCACTGTTGCTCGGCATGGGATCGAGCGGACCCATGGACCGAACGGCCAAGGCATCTGAAAAGCAAGTCGGCCTACTGCAATCGATCGATGCCAGCATCAAGCAAAAGGGCGGTGGCGGTCCCGGTTTCGGGCTTTCGGATCTGGGGGCGGCAACCGTCGATGGCGTGCAGAAGTTTGCAGACGATCCGCTCGGCACTGTCCAGAGTGGCGGGGCGATGATCGGGGATCTTGCTGGCTCAATGTCGCGCGGCATCGCCGATGCGTTTGCCGGTCAATCGCTGTTCCAGTTTGGGGCATCCGGCGACCCAGGGGCCAAGACGCCGCGCGATGCCAAGGGCGACAAAGCACTCTCGGACATCGCCACCGGTATCGGTGAGATCGTCCGAAACACCCGAGATCCGATTGCAGCGAGGTTAGCGTGATGGATGATGACAAGACCCGAGCGGAGTTACTGGAACAAAACGCCGACCTGTACGGCAGGATCATTGAAGGCCACATCCAGCAACGTAAAGACGCGATGCAGTACCCGATGAGCCCCGAGCGGGTGCGATTCATCATCAAGACCGGCGAGGTTATTGAGACGCTTCGCGTTCTACAGCGTGACATGCGGGCACTGGCGGCGTTGTGGTCTACGATCGAGGACCAGGACGACACGGTTGCCGTTTGATGCTTCCCGCATCGACCTGTCGGCGGTACAGTTGGGACATGGACTGGCTACAGAGGGAACGCATACGGCTAAAGCATCGCATCCCATCGGTGACGATGGCGGAGATGCAAGGCGAAGTAGCCGCACTGGTCGCACGTGGCGTCGATGTTGCCGAGGCGTGTTCAATCATCGGATTACCGCCGGCACTTTACTATGATGGGTGCAGCGCTGCGATTGAGTTTCTGCCGACACCGCGAGAGATCGCCGCGATAACGCGACGGATGCAAGCCGGCGAGCGAGTGTGTACGCGCCGGAGCCAAGTGCGTTGGCAACGTCTCAAAGTGACCGCCACAGGCAACGAATCGGAAGCTGACGCGGTGTTCGAACTGGCGGGGCGGATCGATGACGATGCGTGTGATGTTCCGGCGTGGCTGAATTGCGGGGGCAGTTAACGCAACTGATCCCGTTCATCCTTGGACAGTTTCCGCCACTCCCACGGGGCGACGTGCCGGGGATCGGACCACAAGCCCCGTTTCGCTTCCCGTGCTGTCCGTTCCGCGTCGGCCAGTTCAGTATCGTCGGGCGAATACTTGACGTAATGCCAAGCAAGCCCCGCGGCGACAAGATCGACACCGAGGCGACGACCGCCGGCGATCACTTCGCCGATCGTCCGACCGTAGCGATCCTGGCCCAAGTCGATGATCGTCACGTCTGGCGAGCGGTGGAACGTATCCGACACATAGCGTTTGGCGTTGTCTCCGAACGGCTGCCCGCGTTCTGGGGCGTCGACGCCGTTGAATCGCACCCTGACCGTGCTGTTGTCGCTGCGTAGGACGTCGAGCGTATCGCCATCGGTCACGCCGACGACGCGGCCGGAGAACTTGCGGATGGTCACACCGTCGACATCGATCGACACATCGGCCGAACCGGCGGAAACCTGGACGCTGCCGCGGGACTGCGATTGGACCGCCACATTCCCGACCGTTTGTTCCACGGACACCGACGCCGTAGCTGTGGACGTTGGCGGTGGATCTGACGGGCTGCACCCGATGACGGCGATGGCGAAAAACGTGACGATGGAACGCATAGCGGTGCCCCTGATGTTGCTGGCATGGTGATGACCGATTCTACCGCCGGAGCGGGGAAAGTCGATTCAATGTTGACATTGACGCGGGGGTTGGGGTAGGCTTTTCGGTGCTGTTGGATCGGACTTCAAACCGATTCGACTTGGCCCTGTCTTGTGAATGGCAGCGGCGACGAAGCAAAACTATCACCTTTCTGAAAACAATTGAGAAATGACGACGCCTCAGATTTTGGGGGAGCACTCCCAAGCTATGACCTGGCACAGGCCAGATAGCGACGGACCCGACCGGGGGTGATAGCCCGGTTTGAACCAGGATCTGAGGCGTCGTCGTGCGCGGACATCACTTGTCCGCAAGGAGAGTCAATTATGACTTTCGTTTCTATGTCCGAGGCTGCCCGTCGTGCTGGCGTTCATGCCGATCACGTCCGCAAGTTGGCCGACCGTGGCGTCATCACCCGCCACACCGTTCCCGGCTTTCGCTATCCCGTGATCCGTGAATCAGACGTGGCCGTCATCGCCCGCGAAAGCCCCTCTCGGTATCTGCCCCCTGTCGAGATCAACATTGGCGTCCCGTTCACCGATCCGACGCCACAACAGATTGCCGATCGATGCAAAGCAATCCTGGCGAAGCGTCACGCCCCGAGTGACGACGACCGACGACGATGCCGGCGGATTGTCGACACCATCGCCATGCGACCGGGAACGACGAAGCAAGACCTACTCGCCAACGTGTCTTGGCATGAACCGGCGATTGATCGGCACCTTGATGAACTTGTGACCGCGGGAGTGATCGAGCAACGTGGCCAGCGTGGCTACTTCATCGCCGGCACAGCGGCTACCGGCGGGATGGAGCCGGCCGACCGGATCTTAGAGCGTTTCCGCACTCGAGCGGTACGTCATGCCCGACGTCAACGGCGACGTCTTGCTGTCGCCGGCTGAGCACTCCGCCGGCATCTTGTCCCAAACAAATCCAAAACATTCAAAGGCCGAAACATGACTACCCAACTTCATTCCCTGACCGCCCTGCGACTGCAACGTCAACAACGCTATCAGGAAGCCAAAGCGGCGACCGCTCCGACGCTGGCACCCATGACGCTGATGGATCGATTGCAGCACCTTGACGCCGTTGTCGGGGTGCTCGAAAGCCTGCAACCGATCGATGCCCGCCCACTGGCCCAAGCGTTGCTGGCAAGTTTACTCCGCTTGTCATGGGCACGAACCAGCGGAAAGCCCCACACCTGCCCCGAGGCCGCTGAGATCCCGCTAAAGCTGTTCAACCGGAAAGCGATCGACAAGCCGACGCTGACCCGTCTGCGAAGCCTGACGGCCCCAGAGGCATCGGTGCGCGACGTTATCGCCGGATGCCGGGATCTGATGGTCTGGTTGGCAATGGACCGTGGCGCCGTGCTGGCGTGATGAAATCGCCGCTGCTGCGAACAGTGGCACCCGCTGGCGGTCTGGTCGCATCGTTGCCGCGATGCGGCCGGCTGCCGGTTTTCTGATGTATCGCATGCAATACAAAATCGATCAAAAGGCGAATCAATGAAAATCACCAAGACATCATCGGGCTACCGGGTCCAGGCGAGCACCCAGCGGGAGAACGCCGTCGTGAGCGTCCTAGTCGCTTTGCTCCAATCGTCGCCCGAGATCAGCCCCGACGAACGGGAGCGGCACAGCGAGATTGCAGACGGCCCGACGTGGCGGAATTGGGCGATCGTGCCCGAGCGGATCTGGCCGGAGCAATTGGAAGCGATGGCGGGCTAATTGACCGCGACCGCCGGCAATTGCCGGCACTCATGATTTGAGGATTGCCCGCAGTGCCGGGCGTCCGTTCTGGAATTGACCGAATGATTTTGCCGCTGGGACGCTGGACGTGTCACCCAAGATGGTCCAAAGAACTGCGTGTGGCGTCACCAGTTCTCACATTGCAGCCTCATTTCGTCGTCGCAAACTTCACTGTCTAAAAGAACGTCGAAGCCTGGAAATGCTCCCGTATTCAGGGCATGCATCACTTCCGCCAGACCGTCTACTGTGATGATTTCAAGGAAACTGAAACGGAAGTTTTCGATGCTCTTTGGGAGATTTGGCGGGTGATAGTCAATGTAGAAAGGCGTCCAGCTGACCGCGCGAACAGGCCCCGTTTTTCTGCCTTCTTCGTCGTAGTCAACCACGAATAGTCGGTCGTTGGGAACAACCAAAACGGGTACGATCGCAGTTCGCATGAACGCCTGTTTGTTGAGGGGCAACACCTCTCTTGCAACATCAATCAGTGATGTTGCGGATGCCACTGCCTGCGACCACCTACTGTAAATGTCTTTGTCTCCTCCTTTGATCCTGCTGCCACTATTTACAATGTGGTCAATCGACTTTCCGACCATCTCCCCCTCGCGGTAGCGAGAGTACAAGCCTCCAAACTTGGCCGTAAACAGATGCTCATCGGAAGCGAGGCAGTATTGACGTTCAGGCCCGCGAGTCCATTGTGGTGATTTGGGAAATTTTGTATGCAAAAACCAATGCCCAGACTCTTGCCGCGTGCATTTTGAACGAGAGATCAAAATTGGTCCGCATTCAGTCAGGTTCTTGCATTCGACGGCATGAAGAAAACGCGACCAATGGAAGTCATTGGACACGACATGTTCGGACTGTAAGTCAAATTGACGTGGAAGGTCGGTGTGGGGGTCGCGGTACGTTCCTCCATGCCGCGGAAATTTTTGTCTGACTTGCATTAGCTTCCTGACCTGCATTTCGAACGCGAAGTCAGAAGACGACGTTGCGAAATCTTCGAGATCCTGGATTGTCACAGTCGCCGGCGAATTCTGTTTTTTGTTCATACCTGACTAGTGATTTTGCGGGGCAGAAGGGTTCGCCGCCAAATGAGACAAACTTTTTACTAAAAACAACACAGCGATTAGCGTGTTTCCACGAACCTGCCTCATTTTTAAGACCAGTGCCTAACGCCGAGACCATCAATGTGAACGGTTGGGAGCGATCCTGGCTGCCGTTTTTTTCGGTATACCCGGTATACCCGCAAGGGCTGAAAACCGCTGTTTTTGACTGCTTGCCGCTGGTTAGAGAATCTCGATTTACCGCGTAAAACACGGTGAAAACTGATTTTTTCGCGGTTCACCCGAAAGCCTTAGAAGTCCGATGCTCTATCCAGCTGAGCTATGGGCGCGGGTTTGGGGGCTTGGTTGAGCCGTTCAGTGGACGTGCCGCGGCAGGACGTGCGGACGGTGAGCGGCGGATCCACTGAAATCGCGGCTCAATCGGTGAGCCGGCAGTGTATCGGCCCGGCACCCTGTCGGCAATGTCAGGCGTTGTCACGGTCGTGTGACACGTCCAGAGACCGAGGGGATCGCGATCGCGGCTCCCGGCGGGTGATCGATGACAGCGGCGGCGACCTCTTCGGGGGGCGTGTACAATCAGGTCGATACCGCAAAGTAAAGTATCAGATCCTCTAACTCGTGCCCGAAGGCTTGCTTTGATTGGTTGATCATTGTTACCGACGCGATGTTAAAGCGAGGCGGCAGCGAGGTTGCGGGCAATGATGAATCATTGATCGCCGGAACCCTCCCCTCGCTACGCTCGACCCTCCCTGGCAGGAGAGTTTCATCCCAAACCCGCTTGACCCTGCTGCATACGGGCGGGGGCTTTTCTTTCTCGCCCTGCACGGAACCGCCAGAGGCGCACAAAAAAACCCGATCGCCGAGACCAAGGTAAAATCTCGACGAACGGGTCTGTATCTCGCGATCAAAAGATGATCTCGAGTGGGGAAGCTGACCCATATGCGTCAGCCCGCCGACTTGGTCTACGGGTTGCTTCCCCGTTGGCTAGTACAGCAATAATCCACTTGATCACCTCCTTTAAAAACATGGTTTGACGCCTCCGACCCTTGCGCCAACAAGAGTGGTGCCGGAAGCGTTCGGAAGTAGTCCGTCGCACCGCGTTAGCGCGACCCGACAGGAGAAGTATCCTTACTGGTCAAGTAAAAAGCAAGGTAAATCTTCATGCGGGAGAGGACGCGTGGAGCGTCCAAAAGGTTCGCTGGGGCAGTGGCGAGCGGAGATCGTGCGAACGGCGAGGCGTCTCGATTGAGTGTCGGCGGGAACCGATCCGATTGCAAATGGTTGGCGGGAGTTGGGGCGAATGCTGGACACGTCGGTTTAAGCTACCTCGGTTTGCAGGCTATTCTTGGCGCAACTTTTGGGCCGATCGTGTTGCGGCCCCCTCATCCCCGGCCCTTCTCCCCCGCAAAGCCGGGGAGAAGGGAGCCCTGGTAATGAATCGGTAATGAATCACTGCGTCCGGCGGAGGAGCCCATGTGTGGCTTTCAGAATACTCCTTCCCGGTGGATCGGTTCTTGCCATCGGGGTGAATTACTCTGGGTTGGTCTTGCCGCTTGGCGGTGCCGGCCGTATTGTCGATGACAGCCGAGTTTCACGGTGGACAGTTGGCTCTGGTTCGTGCAAGGGAAGGCACCGGCAGCGATGCGAAAGTGGAAAATCCGTACCAAGATGGTCGCCGGCCTATCGGGGCTGGCATTCGTGATCGGTCTGCTGGTTTTTAACAGCTGGTCGCAACTGACGCGTGACCGCTATTTGGCGGCCGAGATCAGTCAGCTGGCCGATGAAATCGAGCATGCCCACGAGCTCAATCAGTTGGCGGTGTTGTTGAGCCAGTCCTATGTGAATTTCGACAAGCTGAAGGACCGGATCGCATCTAACCAGATGATCGGGTTCGAGGGGATTGATGAGTCGGCGCTCAGCTGGGAAGAAGGCAACATCCATTCGCGTTTGATGGCCTTTCGTCGACACTTGGACCCCTACATGTCGACGGTCTTGGCACGTGGTGGTGACCATGCCGAATCGCGGTTGTTGCTGGATCGAGGCCGGCAGGGGGACAGTCTGCGAAAAATCGATGCGTTACTCACCGAGGTGAACGACAAATGGTCCACGCGAAAATTGCTCAACGGATCGTTTTCCTCGAGCGAATCTCAGCACGCTGAAATCAGGGAGGGGATCGACCGCCTGGTCGCCCAGACCAGTTCCTACTTCGGCGAAATCCAAACCAACATGAAAGAATTTCGCGATAGCGTCCACTCCGAGCAGCGGGCCAATCGCAACGGATTTCGGGTCTACACCGCGCTGTCGGCATTTCTGATCATCTTTATCGCGTGGCAGTTTTGGACCTTGATCGTCGTGCCGTTCCGGACCCTGTTTCGCGGGTCCCAGTTGATTGCCAGCGGGCATCACCAGCACAAAATCCTGTTGGGGACGAACGACGAGATCGGGTTGATGGCCGACACGGTCAACGACATCACCGACCGCTTCAACCGGGCCGTCGCCAATGAGATGTCGGCGAAGCAGCGAGCCGAGCAAGAGGTTCGCGATCGAACGAGAGAAGTGATTCAAAACGAACAGCTTGCCAGCGTCGGCTTTCTGGCCGCCGGTGTGGCTCATGAAATCAACAATCCTCTCGGCGCGATCGCCTGGGGCGCCGAGGCACTCGAGGAGACGTTGGAAGAATTGCCGGCAGAGGAAAAGGAACGTTTCGACCAAGATTTCCTGCAAGAGTTGCAGACCAATCTGGGCTTGATTCAATCGGAGGCGTTTCGCTGCAAGGGGATTACCGAGCGGCTGCTGAATTTCAGCCGGCTGAGTGACCGCAGTCGCGACCAGGAAGACCTCGGCGAACTCGTCTCACGCGTGGTGTCGATGGTGGGCAAGGTCGGCGAGTACCGCTGCAAGACGATTCAGACGCACGCCGACGAGGGCGTCACGGCGTACTGCAATTCACAGGAAATCCAGCAGGTCGTGTTGAACCTGGTTTCCAACGCGTTGGAGTCGGTGGACACCGATGGAAAAGTCGACGTCTATGTGCGCTGGGAAACCGATCCGTTCAGCGGGATCAAGGAAGCGGTGGTCGAAGTGCAAGACGACGGCTGCGGGATGGACCAGGAGGTGATGGATCATCTGTTTGAGCCGTTTTTCACTCGCCGCCGCGACGACACCGGGACCGGGTTGGGATTAAGCATTAGCTATCGGATCGTTTCCCTGCATCACGGATCGTTGACGCCGCAAAGTGACGGCGAGGGCTGTGGGTCAAAAATGATCTTGCGACTTCCGGCTGAGCCCGCCAAGAAAGAGACGGCTTCCGATTCCGCATTCTTCACGTCTCGGGATTTGGGCCAACACGATGAATTGAACTCCTCGACCAAGTGGAACGATGTCCAAAAAGTCGCCTGAATGTGAATCCATGCACGTCTTGTACGCCGACGATGAAACGTCGCTGCAGACGCTGATGAAGACCCAGCTCGAAAAACTCGGCCACAGCGTGGTGGTTTGCCCGGACGGCGAAACCGCGGTGGCGGCACTGGAACGCGAGCCGTTCGATTGCCTGATCGTCGACTTGGACATGCCGGGCATCAAGGGTGCCGAAGTGATCGCCCGGGCACGCAAAATCCGCCCCGCGATCGAAGCGGTGGTGATCACCGGAAAACCCGATTTGAATTCGGCGTTGACCGCGATCGAAAACCACGTGTTTGCCTTTATCAGCAAGCCGTGCAGTTTCAAACAAATCAAAGCACTGTTGAGCGAAGTCTATCATCGGCTTTCACAGTCCAGACGTCTGGCCGCGCTTGAGCATCGTGTCCGGCAAGCGGAAGGCGATTCGGAGTTGGTGGGCGACGGCAAGTCGATGCTGCAAGTCCGCAAGGTGATCGAGAAAGTCGGTCCGACCGATAGCACGGTGTTGATTCGAGGCGAAACCGGGTGCGGCAAGGAGTTGGTCGCCCGCGCGGTGCATCGCGCGAGTTTGCGCGCCGATGAGCCGATGGTCTCGATCAACTGTGGTGCGTTGCCGGAAAACCTGATCGAAAGTGAGTTGTTCGGACACGTGAAAGGCGCATTCACCGGTGCCGACAATGCGCGCGTGGGACTGTTCGAAGTCGCCGACGGAGGCACGATCTTTCTGGACGAGATCGGTGAGTTGCCGCTGACGATGCAGGCCAAGCTATTGCGTGTGCTGGAGACCGGCGACATCCGCCGGTTGGGCAGCAATCAATCCAAGCGTGTTGATGTGCGCGTGGTTTGCGCCACGCACCGCGATCTGGAAAAGATGGTCAGCGAAGAACAGTTTCGCGAAGACCTGATGTTCCGGATCAATACTTTTGAAGTCCATGTGCCGCCGCTGCGGGAGCGGAGCGATGACATCATGCCGTTGGCGATTCATCTGCTGCGTCGGCATCGCAACGACGGCGACGATGACGCGCTGTTTACGCCACAGGCCACCGCGGAACTGTTGGCCCACAAGTGGCCCGGAAACGTGCGTGAATTGGCCAACGTCGTCGAGCACGCGGCGATTTTGTGTGACGCGTTGCCGATCGATGCCGAGCATCTGCCCCGGCACTTCAGCCGCCGCCAATTGCGAAGTGAAATCCGCGACGCCGGGCCGATGACGATCCGTGAAATGGAAATGATCGCGATCGAGCGAGCGATCGAACGCAACAACGGCGACAAGAAGGCGGCGGCGGAGGAGTTGGGTGTCAGTGTGAAAACGCTGTACAACAAACTCAATGCCGCCGAAGAGAAAGCGGCGTAGTTGTCCGACGTTTTGCCCGTTGCGGAAAGCGGGTAAGAAGATTTCGGGAGTAAGAAGATGATGAGATGCTTCGTCCAATCGGGCGAGGCATTTCTCTTAGCTTCAGGCCTATCATCCTACGCGACTTTGCCGCCGATTTCTGTCCCATCGCTAAGAGCGATGGGACGGATGGCAGAATGATTCGGGGCAGAATGATGGAGGTGCGTGTCGACACCCGCGAGTCGTCCGCTCCGACGAAACAGGTTATCGGTAAGCTGCAGTTTGACGCAGCTGCGCGCAGCGTAGCGTCGAAACCGGCATGGAACCACCTTCTGGCGAAGGTAGCTACGGTTGTATGGCGAGTTGCGATGATTCTTGTAGACGGGGGGCAAACTGTCGGTGCGGAATGCTCTTTCCCCCTGCCGCTGGGTCTTCGTAACATTCCGCTCTCACGGACAGACGTGCCACGGTGATACGAACCAAGGAGGATTGAAGATGTTTCGGACGCTTGTGATTCTGGGTGTGTTGGCGGTGTGCGCCTTCATGGCGGGGTGGTTTACGATCCAACGCGATGAAAACGAGACGACGATCCGGTTTAACCGGGAGGAGATCCGCGCGGATACCTCCAAAGCGATCGCCAAGGGACGCGAGTTGTTGGAAAGTGGTCAGGACCAGCTAGCCGAGGAGGACGGTCTGTTTCCCCAGCAAGCGACGCGTCCGACACCGCCCTGGGAGCAACCGTTCTTTGACGACGCATCCACTGCGCCACGACAGTACTAGGCTTTGTCCCTAAACGCGTAGCGGAAGCCGCCAAGGCTTTCGACTCGCAGCAGTCCACGCGGGAGCAGCCGAAATTCTTGGCGAATTCCGCTACCACGTACGACCCTTGCCAAGCGACCATTTGGTGACAAATGTTCTACAATGGGGCAGGACTCCTTCGATGACGCCTTGCCCCGAGTATCACTTGTGACCAATGATCCGTTTGCCGTGCCGGAAGACGAGCCGAATCCGTTTGCGCGGCAGCCCGTCGTGTCCAGCGCCGGCGCTGATGCTGCGCTGAACCCTTATGCCCCGACGTCCCACGTTTCGGATAGCGAGGGTCTGGAGTCGGACGTCGAAGCCTTTCGGCGACGTTTTTTGTCGCATGAAGCATCGATCCAATCGATCGGCACGTTGTATCTGATTCCTGGCGTGTTGTTGGTCGGCCTGTTCCTGATGATGGCGGGGTTCGTGGTTTTCGAGCTCCTCGCCCAAGGCGGGAACGTGGTGGGAGTGATGGAGGGAGTGGCGGTGACCTCGATCTACGGCGGGTTGGGCCTCATTCAGATTTACACCGGTTTGGGACTGCGCCGCTTCAGAATTGGGGCGCGGCGCTTGGCGACGTTTTTTGGGGTCATCGGGCTGCTGGCGTTCCCGTTTGGAACGCTGATCAACGGCTACATTCTGTACTTGCTGCAAAGCCAGAAAGGGAAGGTGGTGTTTTCCGAAGAGTACCAGGATGTGAGACACCGGACCCCGCACATCAAGTACCGCACGTCGGTGATCGTGACGATCTTTGTGGTGATCCTGGTCGTCTTGCTCGCCTTGGGATTCGTCGCGGCGATTGTCGGTGTCTAGTGCTTTCGGGATTGGATCCGCGATTTCGAATAGACCAGGATCATCTTGAAAGTGCAGGAGAGGAGGACGGCGATCATTGGATCGAATTCCTGTGAAGGGCGAAGGATGGGGAGGGAAAAAGATCCGCTCATTCTCGCCAGGAGGAGGGATACCTGTGAGAATGAGCGGATCCGGCAGTTGGAGTCCGAATCAAAGTGCCTGCCGGCAGGATGGATAAGACCGGCTTGATTCGTCGTGTTTACCGAAAGCGTCTCTGAAGTCTGTCAGTTACCGCCGTTTCGAATCGTTCTGAGTTCCTCGATTACGGGCAACCTCAGTCACGTCGTTCAGGCGATCGGAAAGATCATCAAACACACCTTGGGCCACGTCGACCCACTGCCACAACGTGGCGCCGGCCCGGGCGAGCTGCTCTGGCGTGAAGGGTTTCGCCTGACCCTCCGCCGGTAGCTGCTCTGCGGCCTCGGCTCGCGCCAACAATTTAGCTCCAATCCCCGGGATCGGTTTCGCGGGGCCGGCGTTGACCGGCCATACCAGGGCCAGCTCGCTTGCGACCCGCGATGCCACTCGGTCACCGCCCACCACCAGCGATGCCAACCGTTTCCCGACCCGGTTTGGTCGGAGCCATTGGTCAGTCACGGTTGCGTCTTCCATCGCAACGCTGACCTGCCAGATCAAATCTTCCAACAAGCAATCCGGAGACCCGACCAATCCGGACGCTTCCTCAACCATCACTTCATCTTCCACTTCATCTTCCACCATCAGCTCGACCGGCGGGGGCACCACGGGAGCGACTTCGGCGACGACCAACTCCGGCTCAGCCGGCGGCTGTGGTTGCTCCGCCTTGTCGGCCACTTCCTCTGCCGCGATCTGCTCGGCTGCGGGCGTCACCTCGGGGGCTTCCAGGGCGACAATCAACTCCGGCTCGGCTGACGGCTGTGGTTGCTCCGCCTTGTCGGCCACTTCCTCTGCCGCGATCTGCTCGACCGCGGGCGTCACCTCGGGGGCTTCCTGGGCGACAATCAACTCCGGCTCGGCTGACGGCTGTGATTGCTCCGCCTTGCCGGCCACTTCCGCTGCTGCAATCGGCTCGATCGGCGGGGGGACCAAGGGCGCGTCTTTGACGAGGATCGACTTCGGCTGGACGGGCGGTTGGGTTTGCTCCTCGCTGGCACCCAAGTTGGCAACCGTATTCTCTTCCGCGTTTGAATCCTCGCGCGGCTGGATGTTGACGCTGTCAGCCGGCAGGGCGGCGACGCGTTCGGCGGCCGGCCATGCACTCTTGGCGAGCGGGCTCCAACCGGGCTCTCGCATGTATCCGAGCGAATGGATGCAGAACGGTTGCAGCGAAGGCGAGAATAGCCCGTCCGTCCAAACGAGTTCGTGATGCTCGGGGTTGTTTCCCTCGGGGGTGTCCCCGTCTGCGACGGCGTCGATCTCTGCGGGCTCGTTGGACGGGGGCAGGTCCTCGGCGGCCAAGTCGTAGGGCTGATACGCTTCTTCGATGGTCGCGATGACGGCGGAGCTGCCGACCAAGGGATCGGCGACGGGAGCGGGGCTGTCTGCGTCGTGATCGCCAACTGCAACGGAATCAACCGGTTTTCCCGCCACTTGGCCGTCAAAGTCGACGACGGGAACAAACTCGCTGAAGGCCCCGTTTCCGAGCCCGGCGACGAAGGCTTTGCTGTTGTCGAACCAAGCTTGGAAGGCTTTGATTTCTTTCGGGGTATGACTTCCGTCAGGACCGACCATGGCGAAGGGTTCGGTCCACTGGGTCAGCGGGATCGGGTTGCCGGCCGAGGCGGCAGCGGCAATCGTGGCGAGCGTCGCGTTGAACTGGCTGGAGGTCCGCGATGCGGAGGGCTTGGTGGCAGCGACGGTGTCCTGTTTGGCGTCGGGTTCGTGCGGGACGTCGGGTTGTTGCACGGCTTGCTCGTGGGATGGATCGGCGACTTGCGAATTGCTTTGCGACGCCGTCAGGAGGTTTGCCAGATAGGTGTCGTAGTTGCAGGTGTCGATCGCCAGTTCGTCGTCGACCGAGACGGAGAGGAATGGTGCGGCGGGCGGCTGAGCGGACTCGTTTCGATTCGCCAGAGCGGCTTTGCTGAATGTGGTTTGTGAAAGGTCTTCGACCCAGCCGCACAGGTCGCCGCTATCGTGCGTGTCTTCGGCCATCAAGGACGTTGAGGTTTCGGCGATCCCTGCGCTGGTCGCCGTGAGAAGACATAGCAGGGCGTAACGGCGAAGCCGTTTTCGAATCGATCGAGATATGGTCATCGTGACTTGCTCCTTCCTAAGAAGGACTCCATCCGTGCTGGATCTGGGAATTCCATTGGCGACGTGCGAGTGGCGATCAGGTGTGGGGGCACAAGCACTAGTCGTGTCTGGAAGAGACACGTTCCATCCCTAATGCTTTGTCATCCTTCGATCGAAGGATGCTGACCGAATCGCGATCGCGTATGACTGGGAGTCCTTTCCTGAATGAAACGGGGTGTGGTTGGGCGGGAAGTGGTTCGCGGTCGAACCGTGTTCATGAGGCCTGCCGAGGCAGGTGTCGTCCGAGTCAGCGACGGGGAAGCATAGCCGCTTGGCGACATAGACCACTATCGGAAGCTTTGCGTTCTGGGGCCCCTGATGTGGCTGGTAAAAGTTTGAGATTCAAGTGAACGCGTCGGGTTGTGACGGCGGGACGTGGTGTACGGAAATCTCCATGTTTGAGTTGCAGGGCAGGAGGGCAGGAAGACGGGGGACAGAAAAATTGGGGGCAGAAAAATGGCGGGGAAGAGGGAGACAAGAAAATGGGTGACAAGAAAATGCCGAGGGGACATGCAAAACCAAAACCAAAACCAAAACCTGACGACCCGCGGTTTTGACTTCGGGTTGGACAGTGCGTATTTTTGGTTTGCCGCCGGAAGTGCGGCTCAAAGGAATCTGAGGCCATGGCAGCGACTGAGTTGCTTTCTGCGTAGGGAACGCATGGTGGGCCGCGAGAAAATCGAGATCTATTGGAAGATTTCTTTTCGTCGCAACTGAACCAGCCGGCTCAATCCGAACGCTTCGTGTCAAAGCGTAGCGATCGCAAGGTTTGGCTGGGTTACCCATCAAACGGTTTTTTGACCGGGCATCTTTTGTGACCTATATTCGCGTGGCCGCCCGCTGTGGGTGTCTTGCGCGGCCGTTTGGCGGACTTGTCGTTTCCCGGCCGGTCCGTCGTCCTTCCCTCCCCTCCTGAAGGCACCCCATGGGCCGAATCGGTATGCCAATCACTGCACGGGTTTTTCAGTCGCGACCGGTCTGTCGACAACCACTCACAGCCGGCACGTTGACGTCATCGATGACATTGCTATGCCTGATCGCACTGATGATTTCCGTCAGCGTGACCGCAACCGCACAGCAACCGTTGTCCGTCGACCCCGCTGCTGAGCCGCTGCAACAGGACAGCCTGGCCCGCTCGATCGACGAGGGGGCGTTGTTGGAACGGGAGCGGCGTTGGATCGAAGCCGTCCGACATTACGAGCAGGCGTCGCGTGAGTTTCCCGATTCGCGTCACGTCTACCAACGCTTGGTGATCAGTCGGTTGCACTATGACGTCAACCGCCGCTACGCCGACACGAGTTTTGTTGACGCGGCCCATTCGATGAGCGTGTCCCAAGCGTTGGACTTGTACTCGGAGATCTTGGCAAACCTGGACACGCACTACGTCGAAACGGTCGATTGGTCGCGGGTCCTGTTGCACGGGACCGCGGCGCTGGAAATCGCGTTGACCGAAGAGCGGTTTGTTCAAGACGCGTTGCCGGGGAAAGACCCCGCGGTGTTGCACGACTTTCAACAGACGATTCATCGCCGGATCGCTGACCGACCGTCGACGAACCGCTTCGACCTGCGAGCCACCGTGGCGTACGTGGCCGAAGTGGCGCGGCAGGACATCGGACTCAATCCGGCCACCGTGGTGCTGGAATACGTCAGCGGTGCGATCTCGACACTTGACCCCTACACGCGTTTGCTTTCCGGCGATCAGCTGGACGACATGTTCTCCAACATCGAAGGCAACTTTGTCGGACTGGGGATCGAATTGGAAACGGATGAGAACTCGCTGAAGATCTTGTCGGTGATCCCCGGCGGCCCGGCCGAGGAAGCGGGGTTGAAACCGGGCGAGCGGATCGTTCGTGTCGAGCAGGCCGAGACGCATGTCGCCGATCCCGAAGTCGCTGCCGACTTGTTACGCGGTCCCGAGCACACCTACGTTTCGATTTCGTTGGTCGATCGCCAGGGCGAACGCCGCGATTTGAGAGTTCAACGGCGTCGTGTCGAGGTGCCGTGTGTGGAGAACGTTCACCTGGTCGATCCGGTCGCTCGTATCGGTTACCTGCGTCTGACCAATTTTCAAAAGACGACCACCCGCGACGTCGAGCGTGCCCTGTGGAGTCTGCATCGCCAAGGCATGCGTGCACTGGTGTTGGACGTCCGCGGCAACCCCGGCGGATTGTTGTCGGCCGCGGTCGAGGTGGCCGACCGTTTCTTGAGCAACGGACGTATCGTGACGACGCGGGGACGCAACTCGCGAGAGAACTTTGACTACGTCGCCCATCGTCCCAACACCTGGGATGTACCGCTGGCAGTGTTGATTGACAGCGACAGTGCCAGCGCGAGCGAGATTTTTGCGGGGGCGATTTCAGACAGTCGTCGCGGGATCTTGATCGGCCAGCGAAGTTACGGAAAGGGCAGTGTTCAAGGGATTTTTCGGATGCAGACGGCGAAGTTCGGGCTGTGCCTGACGACCGCCAAGTTTTATTCGCCCAAAGGCACCGCGATCAGCCAGAACGGTGTGATGCCGGACGTCAAAGTGGACTCGCCCTACATCGCCGCACGTCCCAACGACCAGGGACAGGTGACGTTGGACCACGAAGATCTGGTGCTTCAACAAGCCGTGCAAAAGCTCTCCGCGAGCAACAATTTGCTCAGCCAGCGAACCCCTTGAGTAAGCGGCCGTTCAGGCGTCGACCGGTCGTTCGTAGCGGAAGCCGCCAAGGCTTTCGCTCGCCCTGCTCGACAACCGACGCTCAGGTTTCACGCCTCATCCACCGATGCCGTTTGGTTTGTCAGGTCGAGGGCGAGACGGTCAGTCTCTTTGTCTTGTGAACGGTGAGGACGATCGCCGACAGTGACGGGAGGCCGAAAGCCTTGGCGGCTTCCGCTACGGGACGTTGGGGTTGCGGCGGAGGGTGAGCGCCAGCCGCAACATGAAGCGGACCGAGCGGAGGGCTTCCTTGAAGGTCAATTTGCTGTGTCCCAGTTCACGTTCGGTGAACGTGATCGGGACTTCGACCATCCGCCGACCGTCGCGATGCAGCTTGACCAGCAATTCTTCCAGCACGGCATAGCCGGTGCACTGCAGTGAATTCAGATCCAGGGCATCCAGGGCGGAGGTTCGATAGCACCGCATCGACCCGCTACAGTCCTTGACCGGCAACTTCAGAAAGCCGGTCGCAAATCGGTTGACCAGCTTGCTCATCAATCGGCGGCGGATCGGCCAGCCGACGATCTTTCCGCCCGGAACGTAGCGTGAACCGATCACCACCGCGACCTCCGGTTCGGCTCGCGCGACGCGGACCAGATCGGGCAGCTGTGCGGGGTCGTGGCTCTGGTCGGCATCCAGATTGACAAAGAAACGATAGCCCTGGGCGACGGCGTATTTCATGGCATCGACAATGGCGGACCCCAATCCACGCTTGTCACGGCGGACGATCAATTCGATCCGGCGATCGGTCTGCTGCGCTTCGCGAACCAGATCGGCGGTTCCGTCGGGGGAGTTGTCATCGACCACCAGCAGGCTGGCGTCGGGAAAGACGCGTCGCAACCCGGTCAGCATCGCCTGGATGTTTTGTGATTCCTGGTACGTGCAAACCGCGATCAGCAGGTCGTTGGAAAGCGATGGAGAGTTGGTGGAGTCGTCCAAGACGATTGACAATGGGGAGGAGTTGCGGCGTGGTTTACTTCATTGAAGATTAAAACCACTGCGATTGCATGGCAAGGGAGAGGAGCCGGCGGAGTGTCGCGTCGATCGCGCAAAAAGGAAAACGCGCCCTTGGAAAAGGCGCGTTTTGAGTAAGTCGTCTGGCGATCGGACTCGGCGGGCTGGCTGGGCCGGTTGACTGTGCGGCGACCGAATCAGGCCGTGGCGAGGTGTGGAAAACCGGCCGTCTAGGCCTGGTTTCGCATCTTTTCCAACATTTCGCGGTAGTCCACGCTCAGCTTGGGGGCGTCGTGATCGGACGGCGGATCGACGCGGCGTGAGGCGACCGCCGAGGCCGGTTTGATGACCTTGCGATCCACGTCGATGTCTTCGGTGATCCACAGCAGGTCGGTGTCATCTTGTCCGGCCGCGGAATGGTCGGCGTCGTTTTCGGCCGGTTCGTCGTACCAGACAACACTTGGGAAGTCGCCATTCGCCTCGGGGGCCATTTCATCAGCCGGCTCTGGCGTCGATTCACTGTTTGCCGATTCACCGCTGTTGACGCTCTGGGCGGCATCGCCGTCGGCGGCGGATTCAAAGCCCGGCTCTTCGAACACGGCCAACGAGTCGAATTCGGTGTAGCGTGAGGCGGTGTTTTCGGACACGAATTGGCTGAGGCCGACGATTTGCGAGTGCAGCATCGCTTCGAGGTCGGTCCCGACGGGCTCAATCGGCCTGGGTTTGACCTGGGCGACCCCGATCTCGATGTTTTCTTCGTCGTCGAATTCACCGAACAGCGTGGCGGGGTCGGTCGTGACCTTGGCGTCTTCGGCGACCGCTTCGGAATCACACTCCTGTTCCTGGTCGCAGTCGGCGATTGCGTCGGTCGCCTCGCTCGCGGTTTGTGCCGGTTTGGTGATCGGCATCGGATCGCTCAGTTCGCCGAATTCGACGACCGAGCTTTCCATTTCGATCCGCGGTTCGTCGATCATCGGGCCGGGCAGTTGTTGCAGACTGGCCCACGCTTTATCGACGGTGTGTTCGCCGATCAAGGTCTCGTTAAGTTCGGCCGCGCAGTCAATGGCTTCGGTCATCAACTGGTTGATCAAGCGGGGGACGCCGTGGGTGGCGTGGTAGATCGCCGAGATGGCTTTGTCGGCGATGGTCTCATCGGACGGTGCGCCGCAGACTTCGATGGACTGTCGGATGTATTGCCTCGCTTCGTCGGCGGTCAACGGGTGCAGGTAGCAGCGCGCGGTGACGCGTTGGACGAACGGCTCCAGCGACGGCGCGGTCAGGGTTTCATCGAGTTTGACCCCACCGGCGACGACGGCACTGACCATGGGTTGGCCGTCGCGCATCAAATTGGTCAGGCGTCGAATCGCTTCCAGGACATCGGCCGACAGCGAGGCGGCTTCGTCGATGATCAGCACCGCGCCGTTGGGCTTGGCATCGTTTCCGCACAATCGTTCATGGATCATCCATTCGAAATCGTCACGCTTTCCGGCTTGCAAGGGCACGCCGAGACGATGGAGCAGAAAGCGATAGAACGAAGTTTCATCGGGGATCGGTGTTTCACCGAGGGCGATGACGTCGTGGGTGGCGGCAAATTCTTTGGCCAACAAGGCACACACCAGCGACTTGCCAGTGCCGGGTGGGCCGATCACCAGCGAGATCGCTTCACGAGCGAGGATGCTGCGTGAAACGCGTGAGAAAGTTTCCAACACCGGCCCGACCGAGACGAAACGATTGGCGGAGGGAAAACCTGGAAAGGGAGGCAAAACGAAATCGTGCTCGAAGTTCTTCATCATTCGATCGTGTCCGAGAGGGTTGTGGCTGTGGGGACGCACTTGGCGAAAGCGATCCCTCCAATCGGAATAATCGGCAGAATCTAACGCGAACGTGAGCACGATCTTCGTATTCCCGCCGATGCCGTCAGATCCAGACGGCGATGGCGCTGATCATCGCCAGTGCGATCACGCCGGAGAACGTTCCGATGCGAGCCAGCACTCCGCCCGGTTGCTGGTCGAACGAGGTGTTTTTGAGGAGCGGGGCGAGTGCGAGCCAGTGCATGTAGCCGCAAGCCGCCGCGATTCCGAACAGGAAGGCAAAGTGGAACGCCAACTGAGGCCAGCTGGCCGGGGTGACCGTGTCGAAGACGATCGGGGCGCTGGCGGTCCGTGCTTCGACCAATTCCATCGACGCCACCGCCGAGGCTTTGACAGTCGACCAGTAGGTCGAATCGTCCGCGGGTTTCGTGGCCGTCGCAGTCGCCGAGGCCGTCGGCTGTTCGGCGGGTGCATCGACCGGCGACGTGACCGGCTGGACATAGGCCGCCATTTGAACGGCCTGTTTCGGGACTTCCAATTCCGTTTCGTAGGACGCCGTCGTCACGGTGTCGGAGATGGTGGCGGTCATCGGGGAGCGAGAAGCACGTTTGACCGGTCGCGGGATCGGCTTCGCTTCGGCCGCCGCCGGTTGGCTGTTCTCGTAGAATTCGGCCACTTCCTTTTGCCACTTTGCGGTCACGTAAGCCGGGTGCGATTCGGGAGTGGCCCACCGGCGCAGCTTTTGTTTCAGGTCATCCAGGCTAGGATCGTTGATCGCGATGCTGTACGTTTTCCAGCCCTGGTCGGCTGTGTTGCATCGGACGATTTGTCGTGGTGCGTCGCGCGGCCAAAGGGCCAACGTGATGACGAACGTGGCGGCAAAGGCGAGTACCAGGTCGACGATGTTGGATCGATCTCTCATCGCTGGGATGGCTCCGAATGGCTGTGCACGTAGGTGAAGAGGGCTCCGTCGATGGAGCGTGTCGTTTTCGGGTTATCGACATCGCCCGGCCGAGTGGCCAGCGGAAGTGGTGCAGTTTGTTAGGTTTGAATCGATCGCTCGGGTGGCAACTGTGTTTCGGACAAAAATCTGTGGAGTACGACTGGCCGAAGACGTTCGTGCGGTCGAGAAATCGGGCGGCGACGCGATCGGCTTGAATTTTTTCCCCCAGAGCGTTCGCTACGTTGATCCCAGCGACCCGGCGACCGGAGCGTTGTCCGAGTTGGCCGGCCGGCTCGGGCTGCTGCGTGTCGGTGTCTTCGTCAACGAATCTGCCGTGGAAATGGAACGGATCGCCGGATCGGTCGGACTCGATGCCATCCAGCTGCACGGGGACGAGCGCCTTCAAACCGCCGCGTCGCTACGGCAGGCGGGCTGGCCCGTGTTGCGAGCGATCAAGCTGCCTCGGGGGCCCTTTGCCGGGGAGTTGATGAGGGAGCGAGCGGCGCCCTGGATTGAGATCGGTTGTCACCTGTTGCTGGATGTGGATGCCGGTGCCGCGCACGGCGGCAGCGGCAAGACACTGGACTGGCCGTCGGTTGCGGCGTGGGCGGAGGCCAATCCGTCGATCGGCTGGACGCTCGCCGGCGGTTTGAAACCGGAGAATGTGCGGCAGGCAATCGATGCGACCGGAGCCGTCTCGGTGGACACGGCCAGCGGAGTGGAGTGCCCGCGCGGCGTCAAAAACGAAGCCCGCATCCGGGCGTTCATCGCCGCGGCACGCGGTTGATGCGGAGGGCTCGACAGGTCGGGCATCGGCAGCAGAGGACGCGGGGTACCGTAGCGAGGGGGGCGTTTGTACCCAGCGTTGGTGTTTAGCCTTTAGGCGACTCCCCCGTCGCTGCTTGGAACCTGAAATCTATTGCTGCTGCATCTCGATTGCCCCACCAAGTCTCCAGCGATCCTGTGATGCAATTGTTGCCGGTTCTCTCCACTTCGGCGTGGAATCTCTGCGTCAGATCTACCACGCTCCAGTGCTAGGACCACGCCAGGGAGTCCCCCTCACCCCCGGCCTGGCCTGGCGCAATTCAATGGAACTTGAAACGTTGGGTAGGTTCGGGGACGATCAGCGATCCAGCTGGATCCCTCGATTGCAAATTGCAACCTGTTCATTGCAAAATGCAAATTTGCCGAGAATCGTCGCTCAAATCATTTCGCAATTTGCACTGTTCATTTTGCAATTTTCAATCATTGCCGGTTCACCAGATATTGCCGGTTCACCAGATTTCGACGCCACGTACTTTTCATCAGGCCGCCCTCGGCCCCTCTCCCCCAGTAAACCTGACTCGCTGAATCTCACCAGGTTTACTGGGGAAGAGGGGAGCCAGAATCATCAATATCGTCTCGCAATAAAGACGAGTTTACCAAGCTTGGTCTGGCAACATTGTCTTGCTCGCAAGGATATTGGTCAGCAATACACTTCACTTCCCGTCGCAGCGAGGAGCGACCGCCCGGAAGGGCCGTCGTACGTGAGGCAGCGAGGAGCGACCGCCCGGAAGGGCCGTCGTACGTGAGGCAGCGAGGAGCGACCGCCCGGAAGGGCCGTCGTACGTGAGAAAGCGAGGAGCGACCGCCCGGAAGGGCCGTCGTACGTGGGGCAGGGGCCCTGCCCAGACTTTCTGGCTAGGCCCGGTGACCAGAAAACGATCCCTCGCTAGACTACGCGGTTCAATCGAGTGGGATTTTCCGGCGGGTGCCGGAGCTCGATTCGGCCGTCCTCGGTGCAGTTGCTTTTCTGATCGCCTGTGCGATTGACAGCTCAGTGCGATCGACAGCTCAGTGCGACTGGGAGGGCGGCCAGCAAACGCGTTCGGGGAGCGCGTGCCAGCGGGAGTCCCTGTGGTAGGTCCGTAGCCCCTCATACGTGAGTGAATTTGATTCACCACACTTTAGGAGTTTACCCGTGTCGCAAGTCGATACCGAACGATTGCCGTACAAGGTCAAAGACATCTCGTTGGCCGAGTACGGCCGTAAAGAAATCAATTTGGCCGAAACCGAAATGCCGGGCCTGATGGCGCTGCGTGAGAAGTACGGCAAGTCCAAGCCGCTGGCAGGCGCGCGGATCGCCGGCTGCCTGCACATGACGATCCAGACCGCGGTCTTGATCGAGACGTTGATCGAGCTGGGCGCCGAGGTGACTTGGAGCAGCTGCAACATCTTCAGCACCCAGGATCACGCCGCCGCCGCGATCGCCGCCGCCGGTGTCCCCGTCTACGCATGGAAGGGGATGACCGAGGAAGAGTTCGATTGGTGCATCGAGCAAACGCTGACGTTCCCGTCGGGCGAGAAGTTGAACATGATCCTGGACGACGGCGGTGACTTGACCGCGATGGTCCACGATCGCTTCCCCGAGTTGTTGAAGGACATTCACGGGATCAGCGAAGAGACGACCGCCGGGATCCACCGCCTGGAAGTGCTGAACCGGTCCGGCAAATTGCAGGTGCCGGCGATCAACGTCAACGACAGTGCGACGAAGAGCAAGTTCGACAACTTGTACGGCTGTCGCGAATCGTTGGCCGACGGCGTCAAGCGGGCGACCGACGTGATGTTGGCCGGCAAGGTCGCCGTGGTCTGCGGCTACGGCGATGTCGGAAAGGGATGTGCCCACAGCCTGCAACGCTACGGATGTCGCGTTTTGGTGACCGAGATCGATCCGATCAATGCCTTGCAGGCGGCGATGGAAGGGTTCGAAGTGACCACGATGGAAGAGGCCTGTAAGGAAGGCCGGCTGTACGTCACCACGACCGGCAACAAGGACATCATCCTGGGCGAGCACATGAAGCAAATGCCCGAGGACGCGATCTGCTGCAACATCGGCCACTTCGATACCGAAATCGATGTGGCGTGGTTGGAGAACGAAGTCGAGCAGGGGCGGGCGACCAAGGACGAAATCAAGCCGGCCGACATCGGCGCCGTCGACCGCTACACGTTCAAGGATACCGGCCGCAGCGTGATCATCCTGGCCAAGGGCCGCCTGGTGAACTTGGGCTGTGCCACCGGCCACCCCAGTTTTGTCATGAGCACCTCGTTCACCAATCAGGTGCTGGCCCAGATCGAACTGTGGGGCAGCCGCGAAAGCAAGTCCTACAGCACCGCCGTCCACATGCTGCCCAAGCAACTGGACGAGGAAGTCGCCCGCCTGCACCTCGGTCAGCTCGGTGCCAAACTGACCCGGCTGTCCAAAGAACAAGCCGAATACATGGGCGTCGACGTCGACGGCCCGTACAAGCCGGACCACTACCGGTATTGATTTCGGGGTTTCAAGTTCCAGGTTTCAAGTTGCTCGGGACCTGAGGTTTGAAGATTCACTGACTCGCTGCAGGGCGTTGCCTTGCGGCGAGTTTTTTTGTGGGGCGATCGGGCCGTGTTGGGAGTTGGGAGTTGGGAGTTGGGAGTTGGGAGTTGGGAGTTGGGAGTTGGGAGTTGGGAGTTGGGAGTCGGGAGTTGGGAGTCGGGAGTTGGGAGTCGGGAGTTGGGAGTTGGGAGTTGGGAGTCTTGGAGGCCGCCAGGAGTTTTCTGGGCCACCAGCGCTTTCGGCGGCGGCTTTTTGTGAGGCCGGCCCTCTCTGGCGTTTGCTTGCTGCGCAAACGCCGTCTCGCCCGGAGGGAGAGAATCTACTTTGGATGCCAAAAGCTGCCCCATCCAATCGGCGTCCGGCAAGGCCTGTCGAGTTCTGCCCCACGCGCACACCATCATTCTGCCAATCGTCTCCCCGCTCCCCGCTCCCCGCTCCCCGCTCCCCGCTCCCCACTCCCCACTCCCCACTCCCAAAAACCCCTGCAACAGGCTCGCCCCTGTCAACCCCAGTTTCTTGTGAAACCGGCCTTGTTTCACCAGAGTCGCATTGCCTAGTTTCCCGCGAAACGAGAACCGCTGTTCGGTTCGAAACTGTTTCTCTTGGGAACGAAGGCCGTGGGACGAATCCTTTGCGTGGTGAACCAGAAGGGCGGCGTCGGTAAGACGACGACCGCGGTGAATCTGGCGGCCGCGCTTTCGATCGCCGAGCAGTCTTGTTTGCTGCTGGACATGGATCCGCAGTGCAACGCGACCAGTTCGCTGGGGCAGGAGCCGACCAACGGGCATGCCTTGGTCAGTGACATGTCGATCGCCGAATCGATCGTCCAGACCCGCCAGCCGGGATTGTCCTTGCTGCCGGGCAGCCGCACGTTCCAGGACATCGACTTGCTGGCCACCTCGGACGACCAGCAATCGATGCGGGTCCGCAAGCACCTGGACAGCGTGCTGGAGGAGTACGACTTCGTGCTGATCGACTGTCCGCCCAGCGTCGGCGAACTGACTCAGACCGCGTTGGCGGCCAGCACCGAGGTTCTGATGCCGATCCAGTGCGAGTATTTCGCGATGGAAGGTCTGACGCAGTTGATCAAAACCATTCGCAAGGTCATCGTCGCAACCGACGGCCGACTGACCTTTGGCGGGATCTTACTGACCATGTACGATCCCGGATTGGAACTGACTCGCGAAGTCGACCAGGAGGTCCGCGAGTTCTTCGGTGACATCGTGTTTGAATCCGTCGTGCCACGGGACGTTTCGCTGAGCGAGGCCCCCAGTCACGGCAAAAGTGTTTTCCAATACGCCCCGCGATCTCGTGGTGCGTTCGCTTATACGCAGTTGTGCATGGAGGTGCTACAGCGTGACTAGTTCATCTGCCGGGACAAAAGATCGTCGCTTGGGGAAAGGTTTGGCCGCATTGCTCGGCAGCCCGCTGGACGAGGAAGGGAATCCGACGCAAAGCGAATCGAGCGTTGGCGGCCAGTCGAAGGGAATTCAGACGCTGTCGTTACCGGTCGACCAGATCGAGAACAACCCGTTCCAGCCGCGGCGGGAGTTCAACGCCGAAGAGATCGCGTCGCTGGCCGAGAGCATCAAGAGCCACCAGCAGCTGCAGCCGATCCTGGTCCGGATCGTCGACGGTCGCTACCAGTTGATCAGCGGCGAACGCAGGCTTCGCGCGACGATCCATGCCGGGATGGACACGATCCGTGCAGAGGTCCGCGAGGCAGACGATCGACTGGTCGCAGAACTGGCGATCATCGAAAACCTGCAACGCAAGGATCTGAACCCGATCGAAAAGGCGTTATCGTTCAAACGCTACATCGACGAGCACAAATGCAAACAAGACGACCTGGCGCGGCGGCTGAGCATTGACCGCAGCACGATCGCCAACCTGATGCGGTTGTTGGAATTGCCCGAAAGCATTCTGGATCTGCTGCAAGATGGGAAAATCACCGCCGGACATGCACGGGCATTGTTGCCGATCGGCGACGAACAGGTCCAAATCACGACTGCCAAGAAGATCATGGACGACCGGATCAGCGTCCGTGCCACCGAGACGTTGGTTTCGGAAATGTTGAAGGCGGAAGAAGATCAGGAGACCGGACGAAAGGTCGTCAACGCGACCCGCCAAAAACGTCGCCAAGCCTCGCCGCACCTGGAAGCAATGCAGCAGGAACTGCGGATGGTGTTCGGCACCAAGGTCGAAATCAAAAGCAGCGCCCGCGGCCGCGGAAAGATCACCATCCATTTCAGCGACGGCGAGGATTTCGAACGCATCCGAGCGATGCTGACCGACGAATCGCGGCCCAAGCTGCGAGTGGCCGGCTGAGGCCACCTTTGACAGCGGTCGACCAGGTATCAGCGTCGCCGACGTGGGACGCACCGATTTGATAAGGGTGGCCTGGTTTAAAACCCGGTGCCGGGACGCCGCGACGAGTCAAACCCGCGGTTGGCAGGGCGTGCCCATGGATTCCAGGCCGAATGACATCGATGGGCACACTTCGCCATCCGCGGGTTGATCTTTCTCCCAAAGCCGATTCAGTCCCTGTCGGAGCTGCGCGAAATCGTTCGATTTTTCGTTCGTAGGGTATTGGCGTTTTCGATTCCGCTGAACTCTCTTGGGATCAGCCGTGTGGCGCCAGCCTACGGGCATCCATCGACGCTGGGGCTCTATCAACGCTGGGGCTCTATCAACGCTGGGGCTCTATCAACGCTGGTCCTCTATCAACGCTGGGGCCCGAACGCTTGCGCGAATCGGCTGATGTCACTCGTGCTACGTCGCCAGATGGCTGCGGTGAGTCGACCACCCGTCGCGGAATGATTTCGCTAGAATCCCGAACCACCGAAAAACTTGGATTTTGCGGAGCCCAGCCCGAGTCTCTCTTTCGCCCGTCGATTTGTCGATAAAGTGCAGCGAACCCTGCCAGGGGAGATTCGGCGTCTTTTCCACGCTTTGCTGAGCATCCTGGCATCGAGCGATGTGGCCCGCTTTAAGCGGGAACGACTTCTACAAGCGACAGCGACCTCGTCCTGGGGCTTTCGTGCCCTATAATCAAACGTGCGTCGTTTTTGTCGTTTATGGAGTGGGTGTCGTGACCTTTCGAGCTTGGTTTTCGTTCGCCTTTTTGGCGCTGCTGTGGATTCCGCCGGGATTCGCCGCGGACGCCGAAAGCGGCTATGTGGTGGACGTTCCCGTGCCGCTGGGCAGCCAATCGGCGACGGCCCTGGTCGGACAGCTGGAACGACTGGCAAAATCCGCGCCCGCCGATGGGCGTTTGGACGTGGTGCTCCGCTACGGCGTGGATTCCTCGGGCGGGGAAGCGACCTCGTTTGAAGATGCGCTGAAAGTCGCTCGGGCAGTCACCGGCGACCGCCTTCGGTCCCTGAGAATCGTCTCCTTCGTCCAGGGGACGGTGACGGGGCATTCGCTGCTGCCGATCCTGGCGTCGGACACCCTTCTGCTTTCCGCCGAAGCACAGTTGATTGACGCGTCGGTCGGCGAGAGTGGCGACGACGAAACCATCGTGCTGACCTACCAAAGTATTGCCGCGCGGCGCGGGCTGTTTCCAAAACCAGTCGTCAGCGCACTGATCGATCCCGACGTCGAATTGGCGTGGGTCAGCAAGGTCGGCGGCGGAAAATCGTTCGCTGCAGGCGACGATCTCGTGAAACTGCGTGAAACCGGCGACGTGCTCGGGGAAGAGGTCTGGAGTGCAGCGGGCGTTCCGGCGTCGCTTTCGGCCAACCAACTACGCTCGGCGCGGATCGCCGCGGGGATTGTGGAAACGTCGGAAGAAGCCGCCGAGGTGTTGGATCTGGCACAACTGACGCCGGTTGATTCGGCCGCGGTCGGTGGCGCCAGCGAAGGCGTGTTGCTGGAAATCGCAGGTTCGATTTCACGAAGCCGCGTTCGACGTTGGCAAAGCAATCTGAACGGATCGCTGACCGAAGGCTCGGTTAACACCTGGCTGGTCGCGTTCGATTCCAACGGCGGGGATCTGGATCAGAGCGCCAGTTTGGCCAGCATGTTTGCGATGCCCGAACCGCCCCTGCGTTCGGTCGTCGGTTTCATCAGCACCGAGGCCCGCAGCGACAGCGCGCTGCTGGCTCTGTCTTGCAAACCACTGTACATGACCGCCGAGTCGGTGCTGGGGGGAACCGGTGCCGATGAGATTTCACTGACGGATTTGGACAACCACGACGAATTGATCGACACCATCGCCCGGGCGACCAAACGACCGGCGGGCTTGATTCGCGGTTTGTTGTGCAGCGAGTTGGAGGTCTATCGATACACCAACACGAAGACCGGGCGAGTCAAGTATTCGACCCCGGCCGATTTGGTGGCCCAGGCCGACGACCCCGATTTGGAACGCGACCGCTGGGAGAAAGGCGAACGGATCGAAATGAAGGACGGGCTGTCGGCAGATCGGGCCATTGAGTTGGGGTTGGCCGACGGTCGCAGCGACTCGATCGATGACGTCGCCCGCCGCAGTGGAATGGAGGCTGTGCCCAAACCGGTTTCTGATCGCGGCTTGGTTCGGTTCGTGGAACGGCTCGGTCGAAGCCAGGGGCTGATGATGATCTTGCTGATGGTCGGATTCGTCGCCTTGTCGGCGGAAATGAATGCGCCCGGAATGGGCGTTCCGGGTTTCCTGGCGATGGTGTGTTTCGGGCTGTTTTTCTGGATGAACTATCTGGCCGGTACCGCGGAGTGGCTCGAGCTGGTGCTGTTGATGCTGGGATTGGCGTGCATTGCGCTGGAGATTTTTGTGATTCCGGGTTTCGGGGTGTTCGGCATCGGGGGGCTGATCATGACGATTGCATCGATCGTCCTGATGAGCCAGACATTTGTGCTGCCGCAAAACTCCTATCAGCTGACCGTGATCACGCGCGGGATCTGGGCGGCGCTGGGCGGGCTGATGGGATTGTTTGGCGGATTTGTTTTAATGCGACAATTCTTTCCCCATTTGCCCCTGTTTCGCCATTTGATCATGGAGACGCCGGATGCAGAGGCGATCGATCGAGCGGAGAAACTGGTGGATTTTAGCGCCCTGCTGCATCAGACCGGGCAAACCACGACGCCGCTGCGGCCGAGTGGAAAGGCCAGGTTCGGAGATCAAATCGTCCAGGTCGTCAGCGATGGATCGATGATCGACAAAGGAGTCTCGGTGACGGTGGTCGACGTGCAAGGTGCCAAAGTGGTGGTCGAAGAATAGCCGATGCCCCTGACCTACTCCCTGGCTTTGCTAGCTTTGTTCTTTGTCCTGCTGGTGGGCGAGTTCTTTATTCCCAGTGCGGGGATGGTTGGTGTTGCCGCGGCGATTGCCGCGACGACGTCGATCGTGATCGCGTTCACCCACAGTGCGGCGGCCGGTTTTGTGGTCACGGCGACGGTGTTGGTTTCGACGCCCGTGGTGTTGTATCTGATGATCCGATTCTGGCCGCATTCACCGATCGGCAAACGGATCTTGAACCGGCGACCCGGTCAGGTGGACGAACCGACCGAGAGTCGACTTCGGAGCGGTGAAAAGCGGAAGGATTTGGTGGGGCATGTGGGGGTCGCCAAGACAAATCTTTTGCCCAGCGGATTGGTGGTCATTGATGGCAAGCGGTTGGACGCGGTGTCTGATGGCAGTCCGATTGATGCCGGAACGCCGATCGTCGTGATCAGCGCGGTGGCCGGAAAGTTGCGTGTTCGCGTAGCGGAGCGTGTCGATATGGAACCGGAGCAGGTGGCCTTGGAACGTCGAACCGACGCGATCGAAGCGACGCTGGAGTCGTTGGATTTAGAGGACATGGACGAGTGAGTGTTTATAGGCATGGTCATGCTGACGTTGAATCGAACGCGGAACCAGCCGCCTACCGCCGCTGATTCTTCGGATTGAAGATGCGATGGGAGGGTCGCCGTGTTCACCAAACTCGGCGTGCGCGAAAAAGCGAAGCTTTGCCCCGCGCCGACCTCGGAGAGTACGGCGACGGTCCAGCCCAACCGGAAACGCAGCTGCGGTAGACTCCTAAAACGGTCCCTTGATTCTGGTCCTCGGCCGTGTTGAAGGGTGTCGCGACGGGTGTTCGGATCCTGTACATTTGACGGAAGTCTTGATCGACCGACTGCGTCGGCCTTCGATGCGGTCGGCCAAGCAAGCCGATCGGCTGAACTCGATTCGCACGGACAGGATGCAACACAATGGTTTTCGGGTCGTCACTATTCTCTGCACCGGACATGTCGTCATTTGGTTTGCTCGCCGTTGATGCGAGTGATTTGACGGTCCCGGCGCTGGTGGGCGCATTGATTTTGATCGGCGTCGTGCTGGTCGTCGTGTTTGTTTTTGCCAGTTACTTTGGGATCTGGGTTCAGTCCTGGTTGACCGGTGCCGGCGTTGGCTTTGGCGATTTGATCGGGATGACATTTCGAAAGGTCAATGCCCGATCGATCGTCCGCAGCAAGATCATGGCGGTTCAAGCGGGATTGGATGATCCGGCGATGACCAGCGAGGCGCTGGAAGCCCACTACCTGGCCGGCGGCAATGTCCAACAAGTCGTCCGTGCGGTGATCGCGGCCAAGAAAGCAAAGACGATTTCGTTGACATTCCGAGAGGCCGCGGCGATTGACCTGGCCGGCCGCGACGTGTTGGAGTCGGTCAAGACGAGTGTGTATCCCAAAGTGATCGATTGTCCGCCACGCGGTTCGGTCAAACCGTCGCTTGATGCGGTGGCCAAAGACGGGATTCAATTGAAGGTTCGTGCCCGGGTGACGGTTCGAGCCAATTTGCAGCAGCTGATCGGCGGTGCGACCGAGGAAACAATCATCGCCCGTGTTGGCGAAGGGATCGTCAGCGCGATCGGCAGCGCGGACAGTCACGCCGCGGTACTGGAAAACCCGGACGTGATCAGCAAGGCGGTGCTGGCGAAACGGCTTGATTCCCAAACGGCGTTTGAAATCGTCTCGATCGACATCGCCGACATCGACGTCGGCGCGAACATCGGTGCACGGCTGATGGCCGACCAGGCCGAAGCCGACACGCAAGTCGCGCGGGCCCGCGCCGAAGGCAAACGGGCGGCCGCGGCGGCCGAAGAGAAGGAGAACGAAGCCAAGATCGAAGAGAGTCGTGCCGCATTGGTGATGGCCCAAGCGTCGGTCCCCGAAGCGATGAGTGAAGCGTTCCGAACCGGAAAACTACACATTTTGGATTACTACAAACTGCAAAACGTGAGCGCCGACACGGAGATGCGAAAGTCGATCGCCACGACCGGCCAATCGCGCAGCAATCTGGAACGCAAGAACGCCTAACCCCACCCGAGTGAAACATGGCTGGCGACCTGGAAGATTTTCTCAAACGTGCCGCCGAACGCCGTGCCCAAAAGCAGCAACAAGCTGGCGGGGGCGGAGCGGCCAGGCCGAAGCCGCGGCCGCGCCCGGAGTACACCGAAGCCAAGCGTGAACGACAAGTTCGTCAGCCGGTGGAGGAGCCGATTCCGGTCGCGGAGGTCGTCGAAGAACCCGTCAACCCGTTGGCCGAGCGGCGACGCAAACTGGCCGAGGCGAAAAAGAAGGCCGAAGAGGCGCGAGCTCGATTGGCACAGCAAAAAGCCGAGATCGATGAACGTCGAGAGGGTGAACCCGGTGTGATTTCCGCCGCCGGGGGTACACCGGCTGAGCAGTTGCTGGATCTGCTGCACCGCCCCGGCGGGCTGCAACAAGCCTTCTTGCTACGCGAGATCCTGGAGCGTCCCGAAGACCGTTGGTAGTGGTGCGATTGAGTTGAGTTCCTTGAAGTGTCGTGTTTGCTCACGCCCTGTTTTGAGGTCGCGACACTCGTCAATCTTTCGATGCCAGGAGCGAAGCGTGAGCGAGGGGCGATGTGCGGCCCCTCGCTCACGCGTCGCGCCTGGCACTGTGCGAGATCACAGAAACTCGCGGACGCAGTAAAGCGCCGTCAGGGCGCCGAGTAAAATACCGAGCAGTAATCCACCGACAAAGCCGACGGGGAACGGCTTGCGTCGCTCGCGGGCCATGGCCGGATCGATCGGCTGGTCCAACAGCACCGGCATCGAGGAATCCGAGGGGACCATCCCGACCTTGGAGCCGAAGTTGCCCGACCCTTGCTGGCCGGAACTGTATTGGCCGGAACTGTAATGTCCCGATCCGTTTTGGCCCGGACCGAACAGGGGCGGTGCATCGGGGCTGGCGTTGGGATAGAACTCTGGTGCGTCGTCGATTCCGATCGGCGGCGCGGTCCAAGCCTGGCGTTCGATCGGCCGGTCCACTTCGAACGACGTGGTGCACCACGTTTCCAGCCGTTCGGCTACGTCGGTGGCGGTCGCAATCCGCCGCGCCGGATCTTTCTCCATCATGTCGGCGATCGTGTCGACGAAGTCTTCTGACAGGTCCGGGGCAAATTTCCGCGGATGCCAGGGCGTCTGTTCGCAATGGCGTTTGCACTTGCTTTTGGAATCGCCGCCGGGAAAGGGGACTTTGCCGGTCACGGTGTAGTACAGCGTGCAGCCGAGCGAATAGAGGTCGCTCGCGGGGCCGATCGCGCGTGGATTGCGGATCTGTTCGGGCGACAAATAGTCGGCGGTGCCGACGATCTTTCCGGCTCGCGGATCATCGTCCAACCCCATGCTCCAGGCCGCCAATCCGATGTCGGAGACTTTGGTGTGGCCTTCGGGGGTAACCAGGATGTTTCCCGGTTTGACATCGCGATGCACCAGTCCCAGGTCGTGGGCGTATTGCAGCCCGCGTGCGGCTTGGGAGATCACCAACGCGGCGTGCTGCATGCTGAGTGGTCCGCCGCGACGGACCAGTTTTCGCAGGTCGGTTCCCGGCACATATTCGGTGACCAGGTAGTGCACGTTGCCGTCGCGACCGGCATCGTAGGCCCGGACGACGAAGGGGCAATCCAGTCCCGCCTGCAGTCGGATTTCTCGTGTAAAGGAATCGCGTGAAAGCGCCGTCGACTTTTCCAGCGGCAGGACCTTCACGGCACACTCGCGGCCCATCACCTTGTGCACCGCTTTAAAGACCTGCCCCATGCCGCCTTGCCCGATCCAGTCGGTGATCAGGTACGGCCCCAGCGTCAACTTGGTCCGTCCGACGTGCAGCTGTTGTGCCTGGTATTCGGTGATCAAACCGCTTTTGACCAGCGTGGCGGCGATCAACGCATCGTCCTCGCGGCCGATCTTTTCCAGCACCTTGTCCATTTGTCGCTTGGAAACCAAGCCGCTACGGACGGCAGACTCTTGGAACACACTGCCCATTTCTAACTCTCTAACTTCATTCCGCCGCCGCTGTGAACCAGTGCCACTCGCGGCAGCTCGCCGACAAGTGCTTCCAGTCGTGTCAGAAACTCCACGTCATCCCCTTCGGCCGGAATCGCCAGTCCCAGAAAGACGAACGCGGCGTCTCGGCTGGTCGTTTGGATCGCGGTGGCCGGATCGTCCGAAACCACGACTTCCGTGTGGCCGACGATGCGGGCTTCGCGGAGCAAACCTTCCAGGTGTGAGTTTACTTCATCGATCGCCGAATCGCTTTGCACCACGCGGAGCAATCGCAATTGTCGTCGCTGCCAGGTCGGGTGGGAGAGCATCAGGTGGGCCAGCAAGACCATCAGTTCCCCGTTGGCTCGCCCCCGCCACCAGACGTCAACCGTTCCGGCCGGTGCGACGTCTTCGCCTTCGGAATCGTCGGTTTGCCGCAGCACCACGACGCTGCGATCGAGTCCTTCCAGATTCCTGAGCAGGCCGCCAAAGACGCGCATCCGATCAGCCGACAGGGGGCATCCCATCAAGACCACGTTGGGACGCAGACGCCCGAGGCCCTGGCATTGAACGAGCGCTTGGACGCCGGCGGTGTAATCGCTGGCGACGACGACCGCGGGGAATGCCGCCAAATGGCGTTCCTTGATCATCGCGTGCAAGATCGATTCCTGGGTGGCCAATCGCTCCGACTGGTCATCCAGCCCGCCGGGGATCACCTGTGCCAGTGCCAAGACGCCGGTTTCACGTGACAGCCAACTGCCGAAGACGACCAGATGGGGACGCGAAAAACCGCTGCCGCTGAACGCCAGAATGAACGGCCGCCAGTTCTTAGGGTGATAAAAGCTGTCTTCCAATTTCAACAGATTGCGACGGGTGCGCTCGAACAGCAAACCGCTGCTCAAATCGCCCCAGTCCGCGTTCACGTCCGCGCGCGTCAGGTAGCTATGCAAGGCGGCGACCAGTCCGCTGGCGACGATAGCCCAGCGCCAATCGATCAATAACATCACCAGGCCGCATCCGATCGCGCCGGCAAGCGCGGTGACCCAGTTGCTGTAACGAAACTGTGGTCGGTAGCTGGGATTGTTCGTGATCGATTCGTAAAACGTCGCCAGGTTCAGCAGGCCATAGGTCAACAGGAACGCCATCGTGATCAAGGGCGCGATCGAATTCAGGTCTGCCGCCATGATTCCGGTTTGAGCGATCAGGGCGGTGGCCAGAATCGCCCGCCGCGGTTCTCCGTCGTTGCCGCTGACGCCGAAGGGGACCAGTCGCAAAAAGACCCGATCGCGGGCCAACGACTGCAGGATCCGCGGCGCGCCCATCATGCTGCCCAAGGCGGACGAGAGCGTTGCCGCAAACACGCCCAAGGTGATCAGCATCGGAAACATCGCGACCTTGCTGACGACCATGTTGTTTCCGATCAAGTCGTCACGGCTGGCGCTCGCACCCAAGCAGACCGCCATCGCGGCGTAGATCAGCATGGTCGTCGCGACGGCCGAAAGCGTCCCGGCGGGGATCGAACGCGCCGGATCGCGAAGGTCGCCCGACATATTCGCTCCGGCCATGATTCCGGTCACCGCCGGAAAAAACAACGCAAAGACGGTCCAGAATGATTCGCCATCCTGAAAGCCGGTACCCCAATTGGCGGTCAGATGTCCGGCGTCGAAACCGCCCGCCGCACCGCCAAAAAACGACAGCAGCGAGATCGCAACGCTGGCCAGGATCACAAATTGAATTTTGATCGCCCAACTGGCGCCGACCCAGACGCACACCGTCACCAGCAGATTGGTCACCGAAGCGACCAAGATCGGCGACGTCCCCTCGGGCAGCAGGCCCAGAAACGCCTCGGAGAAACCGATCACGTACATCGCCACCGAGAGGGCTTGGGCGGCGAAAAACACCAACCCGATCGCGCCGCCGAATTCCGGACCCAGGCTGCGGCTGATCAAAAAATACGCCCCGCCGCCTTCGACACGGGTGTTGGTCGCGATCGCCGAAAGCGACAAACTGGTCAGCGTCGTGATCGCGTTGCTGGCCAGCACAATGACCAATGCCGCAAACACTCCGGCCTGTCCGACGACGAACCCGAAGCGCAAGAACATGATCACGCCCAGGATGGTCAGCACACACGGGGTGAAGACGCCACCAAAGGTCGAAAACGAATTCCCTTTCTCTTCACCCTTCACAACGGACTCCGGGTCGCATGGCTGAAACGCGCGACCGGTTCCTGCAAGACCGGCCGGTCGCCGGAAGATTCTAACGGCAAAGCGTCGATTGCGGGATCCGGCGGTGTGGGGGGCGGTAGCGAAAGCCGCGGAGGCTTTCGGCGTTCTCCCGGGCGGCTTCGCCGCAGACAGCGAAACTCTTGGCGAGTTCCGCTACCCCAACACCAGAATTGACGGAAGCCCTAACCCCGTGGGGTGAAATTAAATTGCTTGCTCTTGGAGAAGAATTCCAGCGGGTTGTCGTAGACGACTTTGCGGATCAGCGATTCCGGCAGCGAGCGTCGTCGCATTTCGAAGATCAGATCCGGGACCGCGGTCGGTTTACTCGGCCCCCAATCACCGGCCGAATTGGCCAGCAGTCGTTCGCCGCCGGTCTGTTCGATCATATCGACGGCCCGCTCGGGCGTGCACTTGGTGACCGGGTACAGCGTCATCCCGCCCCAGAATCCGCGATCGAGCACGTCGGTGATCGTGTGCTCTTCGACGTGGTCGACCAAGATCCGGTCCCGATCCAGTCGCTGGTCGTCGCACAGCATGTCCAGGATCATCCGTGTCCCCTGGTACTTGTCTTCCAAGTGTGGCGTATGGATCAGGATCGACTGGCCGTACTCGGCCGCCAAATCCAGATGCTCCAAAAAGATCGTCGCTTCGTTCTTGGTGTTCTTGTTCAGTCCGATTTCACCGATCCCGAGCACGTTGGGTTTGTCCAAGAACTCCGGAATCATGGCGATCACCTCGCGCGACAGCGAGACGTTCTCCGCCTCCTTGGCGTTGATGCACAGCCAGGTGAAATGTTGGATGCCGAACTGTGCGGCGCGGGCCGGTTCGGTTTCGGTCAGTTGACGGAAATAGTCGCGAAAACCGTCCACGCTGCCACGATCATAGCCGGCCCAGAAGGCAGGTTCGCTCATTGCCACGCAGCCCATCCGCGCGAGCGTCGCATAGTCGTCCGTGGTGCGGGAAACCATGTGGATGTGCGGGTCGATGTAGTCCATACGTCATCAATCAAGGTGAAGGTGGTGCGCGACGACAGCCAGGGTACGTCAGTTGGCGGTGATTCCAAATTGCCGGCGCCAGTCGGCGTCGTATTCGCGAGAAAACAATTGCTGCAGTTGCTCGGCACGGTTGGGAGCGTCGGACAACACAATCTTCGTTGCCGCGTTCAACAGGTCCCGCTTCGATTGGGCCGGCTCCTGCAACGTCCCCGACTGGCATGCGCGGTCGATTCGATCCAACGTGGCGGCGACTTCAAGCAGTTTGGCGCGGACATCCAAAAACGATTCCGCGACAATCGCATCGCCGTTTCGCTCGTTTGTCATTAATTTGCTCGATGATGTGAAGGGACAAGCCGGATACCTGTCCGACACGTGCGTTCGGATTCCGTGTGTTCCGACTTCGATGCATTATAACCCGCCAAGGGTCTTTCGCTCGACTCCCCCAACACGCGGTGTCAAAGTCCTCGATATTGCGAGGCCGTGAATCGTCGCAGCCGGTTCCATACGCTGATCGAATCCACGTGGATTTCTGCGCTGACCACCGATCGCGGCGGCAATGTCAGCGGCAACGGTTCGTCCAGCGTGATTCGGACCCAATACAACGTGTCCGGAAACTGTGCGTCCCGAGACTGCGTGTTCCGCGTCCGCGTGTCCTGTGATGTTGCACCATCGATCCTGGCGATGTCGCCCGCTGACAGCTCCGGGGGGATCGATTCCCTGGCGGCCCGGGCAACCCGTCGCACCGTTGCCCGGCCGCGCCCCGGCCAAATCGACGCGTGACGGACCCGCACCACTTGTTCGGCGCGAACCAAATCCACCTGATCTTGATCGATCAATGCCATTCCGTTTCGATCGATGGGGTGTCCGACCCAACCCAACAGTGTGCTGCGTGGCACCCATTGTCCGCACCGCAATCGTCGGTCGCGCGCGTCGACCGGCCGCGGGATCGAATGCACGAAGCGACCGGCCGAACGCGCGACAAGCGTCAGACGATCGACACGCCTGGCCAGGACCCGATGCTGCCGCTCCGCCGCGTCTCGGCGTTTGACCGCGAGCGCAAGCGCGGTCGGGTTTGCACCGGTCGATCCCTTGCGCGATTCCCAGGCCGCGACCAGCGCGGTCGCAAGGTCCAGTTCAGCCCGGGCGCTGGCAAGCTGATCGTCCAAAGCATCGTTTTGCAGCCGCACCAACACCTGACCTGCCGTCACTTGGCTTCCCGATTCGGCGAGTTCGATGATCCGCCCGGATTCCAACGCAAGCAGTTCCTGTTGATCGGCGGCGACCACTAACATCGGCACCACCACTTGCCTTGGAAACGGAATCACCATGCCGACGACCAACAGCAAGAAGATGCACGAAACCACCGCGACCGCCCGAGAATGATGCCACCATCGTTGCGGCGTCTCGGCTGCTGACGATTTGACCGCTGACGATTCTGCATTCATGGACTCCACCGCGACCGAGTCCGAATCTGGTGGTTGCAATACCGGACCGATGGCCCGCATCAGCATCGATCCCAGCAGCGTCCCGGCAAACGCGGCGCCCAACCATCCCACGCCGACGTCAATCGAGGCGTGGTAGATCAACAAGGTGATCACCCCCACGACGAACACGCGATAGAGGGCGCTGGCGGCGGCGTACAGCAACAGCGTGCTGGGCGGAACGGCGCGGCCGAGTGGCTCATTCGGCCGGACGCCAGCCGCAACACCCCAGACAATCCGTCTGGCTGCATGACGCATCACCCCGCTGGCACGCTGGGCAAGATTGGGGACGCCGATCCAATCGGCCAACATGAAGTAGCCGTCGTAGCGCAGCAACGGATTGCCGTTGATCAGCACGGTGGAAACGCCGCCGACGACCATGACGACCAGTGCCAGGTCGTGAAGGACCGACGGCCCGGTGGCCGCCCACAGGATCGTCGCCAAACCGGCCAAGCACAATTCGGCCAGCATGCCGGCGGCCGAAACCAGAACCCGTTCGCCGCGTCGGGGCACACGCCACAAGTCGGAAACGTCACAGTACAAACAGGGCGTTGCGAACAACAGCATCACCCCCAGTTCGCGACATTCCGCGCCGACACGCCGACACGCCAGCACGTGCGCCAATTCGTGAACCGATTTGACCACGGCGATCGTGATCAGCAGACAGACCAGCCAAACCGGGTCGCGTCGTGCGATCGCCAGTGAGACTTCCGCCGCGAACACGTCGAAGCGGCCGACCAGCAGCGCGATCGCAATCACTGCCAGACAGATCGGTACCAGCAACGCCGCCGTCGGAACCACGCTTTGCGTTGGCGGATTCGCCGGCCCCAGCCATCGGTTCGGATTGATTCCCGGCAATCGAAACGCCACTAATCGGCTGACCCAGCGGGCGATCCCGCCGGCACGCACGGATCGCCCACCGGAGGCTGCGGCTTGTGATTGCAACGTTTGCTCGATCGGGCCGCTGCCGCCGACCGACAGCAACAGTCCCTTGCGACGGGCTTGCGTGTAAAACGACAGCAACGCGCTGAGGCTGGATTCCAGCGGTCGGATGGTCGCGGCGGCCAGCTGACACAGCTCGCCTATCGAACGACAGCCATCGGCGAGTTCTAACAATCGCTTTTCGACTCGCGAGAGGCAAAACCACTCGCCGGCCAACGGATCGTTCACGACCCAGTAGCCATCCGCGTCGCCGATACCGTCGACCCAACAGAAGTGCAGATCCATCCTCAGTCGCCAGAGGTCACGGCCGCGCGTGTTGGCGTGGGTTTGTATGCCGCCCGGCGTCGGTCCGCTCACCATTGGATTTCCACACGATCCCCCGGGAAGAACTCGCCGCCGGCCAGGCCAACCAGAAAGCGAAACTCACCACTGACGCGATCGCGTTCCGGGCTGACAAAATCAACCGTTCCGACGACTTCTCGATCCGCCGATGTCAACCGGACCTTTTGCCCGGGCTTCGGTCGGACACGACCGCTGAAAAATCCTTCGGCATGCAATTGATCCAGATTGATCACACGCACAACCGAATCTCCCGGGCGAACCCATTCGCCGCGCCGTTTGTAAATTTCCACCACGACACCATCGATCGGAGCGACGACCCGATGGCGGGCCACGCTCAATTCGGCGATGTGCAGTGTTTTCTGTTTCGTTTCAATGTCGATCCGCAACAGTTCGGCGTCGGACTGGGCCACCGAGCGTCGCAATTGGGCGCGTTTAGCGGCCAGCTCGGCGATCTTGACGCCCTGGGTTTCGCTTTGGGCTGACAACAAGTCCATCCTCTGTTCAAACTGGGCCTGGACGCGTTCCAATTGAGAACGGTCGTATTTCAATCGCAAGTTTTCCAGCTCGGATTCGGAGACGCTGTCGGCAAAGGTCTCGCGCGCCTCGACGGCTCGCGACCATTCGTTCTTGGCGACCGCTTCTGCCTTTTCCGCTGCCGAAACGCGAACCTGGTTGAGCGATTTTTCCGATGCGATCTTCGCCAACAGGCGTTGTTGCTCCAGCAGTGCTTCCTTCTCTTGGGATTCCGTATCGGCAATCACGTCGTCGCGATACTGGCTGGATCGCTGTCGACTGGTGGCCAACTCGGTCGCTGCCAGCTCGTGCCGGGCCTGGCTGATGTGGTCGTCGATTCGCGCGATCACTTGTCCGGCTTTGACCGGATCACCCAGCCTGACTTCCAGGCCGGCGATCGGCCCCGATTCCAGTGCCGGCACCTCGACCTGGTCGATCAGCTTGATCACCAGCGGGCCGATGACTTTGGGCTTGGCCGCCTGAGGATCCTCCGCCGCGCCGATCTGTGTGATGCAAAGAACCAACACGATGGCGATCAATCGCGTCAGGCTGCCGGACCAGACGACCGGGCCGCGATTGTCAGCGAGCGTGAAACGGCAACAACCCATTGGAAAACGATCTTCATTCATAGCCATCCCCATAGTCTGAGTTGCTCGATCACCTTGCGAGAGAGGACGAATCCGGCGGCTGCCGGATTGCAGTCGATCCAGCCGACCACTCCGGAGTCGGCGTTGAACGTGATGTCGTGTTCGTGTGGCTGGACCGAAGCCGCAACGATCAAGCGCCCGAAGCGATCCAGCGAGGCCGATGGATCCAACCCCAGCAGCGTTCCGCGGCGCTGCCGCTGGGGTTGAGACCGCAGCCGGAATCGACACTCGACCGGATCATCTGTTTGTCGTTCCAAGGCGGCCAACACGTAGCCGACTTCACGATCGGGCACGTCCAATTCGACCCGATACCCGTCGGCCGGATTGATCACGCGAATCACGGCGTCGCCGCGTTGAACCGGTCGAGGTGTCTGCAGGCCGCCTAAATCTTCGTCCGGCATCAACAACGTGACGATCCCCGCAATCGGACTGTGCACGACCAACTGGTCGCGGCGTTTTTCCAGCAAGGCGATCTGCCGCCGAAGTCCACCGCGGCGGGCTTCCAAGACTCGACGATCCGACCCGATGTCCTGGCCGGACTCGTCGCCGCGCCGCGTCGCCGCGATTTGTAACTGTTCCTCGACGGTGATCAATTCGCCGCCTAGTCGTGTGATTTCCAATTCCAAGTCATGGCTGGAGAATACACAGAGTACCTGACCACTGGTCACTTCCATCCCGGATTCGCATTCCAGACGCGCGATTTGTCCGTCCACGGGGGCGTGGACGACGGTTTGGGTTTGCGGGACGATGCGGCCGTCGGCAGCGACACGAATGGTCATCGGATACAGGCAAAGAACCAGCAACACCGCGACCGCAGCGGCCAGTCGCCAGCGGGCGGCCGGTTTCTGCCAAGTCGATCGCCACCGGCCCCAAGTCTTTTCACCTTGGCGGCGGAGGACGTCCGCTAGGGCGGCATCAAACAACTGGCGACGTAGTGGTGAAAGATCGCCGGTGCCCCGTTTCGTCGCGTCGAGTGGTATCGATTCGAAACACTCGCCGATCACCAGAATTCGATCCGCCCCCAGCCGAGTCGCCTGCAGTTGCGTGGCGTTCCCCGCTCGCAGGAACGACTCAATCGCATCGCCGTCTTCGTGTTCCAGCGTGATGACCGAACTCGTACGGGCATCCAGTTCTTGATCGATTGCTTGAGCGACTTTTTGCGTCCGCCACACCTGGTCGGCTCGTCGGTCGAATCGAGCTTGGACCGAGCAACCGATCATTACATAGCGTGCATCCGATCGTCGTAGCAGGCTCAATCGATCGACACGCAACGACTTGGCCAACGCGGCGGCGATGTGGTGCAATCGCACGTCGGCATCACCCTCGGCAAACAGTTGATCGCTTAGCTCCGTGAGCGCGTCAAGTTCGTGTTGTGATTGAGCCAAACCGATTCGGGCGACCGCCGCGACCAAAAGGTTGCCGATCGCCGGCAACGCTTCCTCGATCGCCTGCTTTGTCGCCGCGTCGGGTGGCGGGGAGGATTGCAGCCACAGATGAATCGCCAGCGACGAAGATTCCGTCACCGGATGCTGACATCGCAGATCCGGATCCCCGGCGAGTGATTGGCCGCGACGACAGAGCAGTTGATCGGCAGGAAAATAGATCGCGAGGGCCGAAATAGCGTTCAATCGCTGCAAGAGGTCGTCGGCTGTCTCGGGAAAGAGGGTACGGTCGATCGGTGACTTCAGGCGGTCCTCAAGCCGCGCGAGGGCGTCGGCACACCGTTCCCACGGATCATCGGGCATGACTGGACCACCGACCTGGCATGTTGGTTAACCCTCGCGGACTTTGTTGAGCCGTTGTTTCAAGGACGCGAATCGATACGTGCCGATCGCTCCGACGATCGCGCCACAGCCGATCAGTCCCCATCCGAGCACGACGAAATCGAACGACACGTCCAAGAATTTAACCAATGAGACGCCCGTAGCGACCAACATCAGCGCGGTTCGACCATAGGCCAGCAGGGTTCGCTCGTTGGCAAGGTCGGTCCGAACAAGGGCCAAATCCGGCACGGCTCGCGGCGGCTGGGGGGAAGGTGGGGCTTCCTGTGAACTCGACGGATCGTGATTCGATGGCATGATCGTTTGGAGATTCTCCCTGGAAACGCTCGTGCAGGAATTGACAAATCGCCAAGTTAAGGCGGGGAACGATTGAACTCGCGACGTCACCCTCTCTCGCAGTGCATTGGTGTCTACACAAATCGGTCCGCAATTTATGGCATGGCTCTTCTCCCCCACAAAGCCGGGGGAGAAGGGAGCCATTGTAAATTGTGTTGACATCAATGCTTCCAACGTAAGTTTCGTCTTAAGTTAACGCCTGTGCCCCTCGATGCGCTCGACTCTCGGTTTTGTCTTAACTCGATGTCGATGCCGTCACCTGGAAAGCACGCCGGACGGCTCGCATTGGATCGTCACGCTCGCACGCATTGGTGTGCATCGACCGTCCGGACGCCGAGATCACTTGGTTCTTGTGCCGATGGCCGATTCTTTCTGCGGGGACAAACGCTGGGCCGCTAAAGTCGACCCGCGCTTCCCCGTTTACCCAGTCCTCCAGGTGGTTTGGGCTCCGGTAGAAAAGTTTTTGCCACTCACATGTTTTCCACCAAACACCCAATCGACCACGGAATCTTCACTAACCCTTCATCTCACCACGGTTTACGTCGACGGACGGGAGTGGGGTTGGTCGCAGATGCTAGCGAGACGGTCGACGTAACCCATTCCCAGATAAAGGCTTGCAAAACGTCCGGGAATTTCATTGACACTCTACAGGCAATCTCTAAGATTCTCCGCGTCGCCCATATTTAGTGCCGAACGCAATAAATTCCACTACCGGTAGTGACATCATTACTGGTATTGCAGGATCTGTCGCGGGTGGCCCTATAGGAAGACTTGCACGGTTGGGAAGGATCCCTGGAGGACTTCTTTGCCGTTGTCTCGGCATCCTCAACTTGGGTCGGCGTGATTGGTGTGTTCTTTTTCCTTTTTTCACGGACGACCAAAACCATTCAATCAGTGCGATCAGGCGGCCCGGGGAAGGTGACTTGGGGGGCTGGTCAAGCCAAAGAGGCGGCGCACGATGCGGGGCAGAAACGTTCGCGTCGGACGACCTACTGAAGGACAATCGAATGGAGTTGGTCCCACGGACGATTCACGGAGTTTGTTTCAACGATGGCAACTGTTCTCCCCACTCAATCTCAGTCTTCGGCCGGTGGCGACTCTGACTTCGAAAAGGTCAACGAGCAACACGGGCTGGAGTATGCGACGCGCGTGTTTGGCACGACGCTTCGCGGCGACCGATCCGGACTGAAGATCGATCCCGTTTTTTGCCCGGCCGACGGCAAGACCCCGTTTGCGACGACGCAGTGGGAACTGCGTTCGGCTGCGATCAAGGATGAAAACGGCAATGCGCTGTTCGAACAGCACAACTGCGAAATCCCTGCCAAGTGGAGCCAGCTGGCGACCAACGTGGTGGTCAGCAAGTACTTTTACGGGGATCCCAAGAAGATGGACGAGCGGGAGCGCTCGGTCCGTCAGCTGGTGCACCGGGTGACGCGGACGATTGCGGACTGGGGGTTGGCCGACGGTTACTTCGACACGCCGGCCGACGGCGAGAATTTCTATCGCGATCTGACCTGGTTGTGTCTGCACCAGCACGGTGCGTTCAACAGCCCGGTCTGGTTCAACGTCGGTTTGCACCAGCAATACGGTGTGACCGGAGCGAAGTGCAACTGGGCGTGGAGCCGCGAGGAGAACGAAACGTTCCAGCCGGAGAATCCCTACGAATTTCCGCAGGGTAGTGCGTGCTTTATCCAAGCCGTCGAAGACAACATGGAAGACATCATGCGTCTGGCGTGTGCCGAGGCGATGCTGTTCAAATTCGGTTCGGGAACGGGAACGGATTTGTCGACGATCCGGTCCTCGCGCGAAAAGCTGTCCGGTGGTGGAACGCCTTCGGGGCCGCTGTCGTTCATGCGGGTGTATGACTCGATCGCCGGGGTGGTCAAAAGCGGCGGAAAGACACGCCGTGCGGCCAAGATGCAGTCGTTGAAGGTCTGGCATCCGGATATTTTGGAGTTCATCGAGAGCAAGTGGTCGGAGGAAAAGAAGGCCCATGCGTTGATTCGCGAAGGCTACGATTCGAACTTCAACGGTGAAGCCTACAGCAGTGTTTGTTTCCAGAACGCCAACCTGTCGGTCCGCTTGACGGACGATTACATGCACGCGGTCCGCGACGGCCAGCGTTGGCAGACGCGTTGGGTGACCGACAAGGCGACCGGCGACGCGCCGTCGTATGACGCCAAAGAACTGCTCAATAAGATGTCCGAGTGTGCCTGGCACTGCGGCGACCCCGGCGTCCAATACGACACGACGATCAACCGGTGGCACACCTGTCCCAACAGTGGTGCGATCAATGCGTCCAACCCGTGCTCGGAATACATGTTCCTGGACAACACGGCGTGCAACCTGGCATCGATCAACTTGATGAAGTTCGCCGGCAGCGACGGATCGTTTGACGTCAATCGATTCCGCGCGGCGGCTCGTCTGTTCTTCATCGCCCAAGAGATCCTGGTCGATCACGCCAGCTATCCGACCGAGCCGATCGCTCGCAACAGCCACAAGTATCGCCCGTTGGGACTCGGTTACAGCAACCTGGGATCGCTGATCATGTCGCGCGGGATGGGATACGATTCCGACGCCGCACGAGGGTTGTGCGGATCGTTGACCGCGTTGATGCACGGCGAAGCCAACCGCACCAGTGCCGAACTGGCCGGCGTGGTCGGTCCGTTCGACGGCTACAGCGAAAATGAAAAACCGATGCTCGGCGTGATGCGAATGCACCGCGAAGCGGCCGACCAGATCAACGATGAAGGCCCGGCCGGACTGAAGCAAGCCGCACAGAAGCTGTGGGATGACGTCTTGGAGATCGGTGAGCGGTACGGTTTCCGCAACGCCCAAGCGACGGTGTTGGCACCCACCGGCACGATCAGTTTCATGATGGATTGTGACACGACGGGGATCGAACCGGATATCGCGCTGGTCAAATACAAGCAGCTCGCCGGCGGGGGCATGTTGAAGATCGTCAACCAGACGGTCGCCCAGGCACTGAAGAAGCTCGGTTACAATACCGACCAGATCGAAGCGATCCTGGCCTTCATCGACGTCAACGACACGATCGAAGGTGCACCGGAATTGAAGACGGAGCACCTGCCGGTGTTTGATTGTGCCTTCACACCGGCCAACGGCGTGCGAAGCATTTCTTGGCGGGCCCACATCACGATGATGGCCGCCGCACAACCGTTCCTGTCCGGAGCGATCAGCAAGACCGTCAACATGCCGCAGGATGTGACTCCGTCGGATATCGCCGACGCCTACTACTGGGGTTGGGAATTGGGGCTCAAGGCCATCGCGATCTACCGCGACGGCAGCAAGCAGTCGCAACCGCTGAACACGAAATCCGAAGACGGCGAAGGGGCGGCCAGCCAGAACGTGGTCACCAAGACGGTCGAGAAGATCGTATACAAGCCGCGGCGGGAACGGTTGCCCGATACCCGCAGCAGCGTGACGCACAAGTTCACCATCGCCGGTCACGAAGGCTACCTGTGCGTCGGGCAGTACCCCGACGGACGACCGGGCGAAGTCTTCATCACGATGGCCAAAGAAGGTTCCACCGTCGGCGGCATCATGGACAGCTTCGGAACGGCGCTTTCCATCGCATTGCAATACGGCGTGCCGTTGGAAGTGCTGGTCAACAAGTTCAGCCACACCCGGTTCGAACCGATGGGCCACACCAGCAACAAGGACATTCGGATCGCCAAGAGCGTGGTCGACTACATCGCGCGATGGTTGGGGCTGACCTTCATGAGCAAGGATTCCAGTGTCTCGGCCGATCCGGTGCCGACGGTGACCAGCGATCCGATCAACAGCGCCAACGGTCCCGAGGTCGTCGTCGCCGATGCGTCCATCATGGCGTCCGAACGGGCCGGTTTGCTGGCCAGTCTGGCCGGTGGAAATGGTCATGCGGCCAAGGACGGAAATCGGCAAGACCAGTTTGCCAGATTCCAGATCGATGCCCCGAGCTGCGACAACTGTGGCAGCATCACGGTCCGCAACGGCAACTGCTACCTGTGTCACAATTGCGGCGCGAGCATGGGTTGCAGCTGATCAATTCGGTCGCCCCAGTCAAACGACAAAAGGCCCACGCGAATGCGTGGGCCTTTTTTGGTTTCAGGGGCGTGCGCCCCGAGGGGAATGCGCGTCAAGTCGAATCGAGCATTCATTGCTCATGTAGATCAACTCTCCCTGACGGCATGGGGGCAACACAAGTCGGCTCGCAGTCTAGAGCAGGGCTCCCCTCTCCCTAAAACAGATCGCGCGAACGACTTCGATCGCGGAACGACGATGCCCGCGATCTGTTTTGGGGAGAGGGGCAGGGGGTGAGGGGCCATGCACCCGAGCAGTTTTCAGGCCGCTAGCCCCTTCATCCCCGGCCCTTCTCCCCCGCAAAGCCGGGGGAGAAGGGAGCCATCGTAAGTTGTGTAAACACCGATGCGTAGAGGGAGGGTCGCGGAGGAGTCTGCGCTTGGAGCGGCGAGGGTTGATCCGCGATTCGATGTGACCGGAGGACAAGAGTTTCCCGGCAATTCACCGTTCGACCTCCCCTCGCCCTTTCTGCCACCAGCACGTTGATATCCAAAAACCGCACGACCTCTGCCAGGGAGGGTGAATTCTAAACCTGTGCGTTTGTTCGCTCTTGGCTGGGAGGGGCGTCCCACGCCTACTCGCCGGCCATCATCTCGTCGGTGATGTTCAGATTGGTGCTGACGTTCTGGACGTCATCGTGGTCGTCCAGTTGTTCCAGCAACCGCATCGCCTTTTGACCGGTGGCTTCATCGACGTCGACGGTCGTTTGTGGGATCAGCGTGACCTGTTTGACTTCCGTCTCCAGTTCGGCCGCTTCGAAGGCGTCTGAAAGTGCGTCGAAGTGATCGGGCAAGCACGTCACTTGCAATTTGCCTTCATCGGTTTCTTCGACGTCTTCCCCGCCGTGTTCGAGCGCGATCAGCGTGACACTTTCTTCGTCGACCGACTGGGCATCAAAGACGAACAAACCTTTGCGGTCAAACAGGTAGGAGACGCACCCGGTTTTACCGAGTTCGCCGCCGAGTTTGGAGAAGATCGATCGCAGTTCGGGGGCGGTGCGATTGCGGTTGTCGGTCAAGCTTTCGCACATGATCGCGACGCCGCCGGGCCCGTACCCTTCGTACAGCACTTCCTCCACACGATCACCGCCCAGTTCACCGGTGCCGCGTTTGATCGCACGGGTGATGTTGTCTTTGGGCATACTGACGGCTTTGGCGTCGTCGATCGCTTTGCGCAATTTGAAGTTGGCCGCCGGATCACCACCGCCGGACTGGGCCGCCATGATGATCGCCTTGCTCAGCTTGCTCCAAAGTTTACCGCGGGCGGCATCCACGCGACCTTTGCGGTGCTGAATGTTCGCCCATTTCGAGTGACCTGCCATGACCGTGCTCGGAATCGAAGATGGAAGAGAGGGATAGGGGGACCTGCCCAGTGGGCCGCTTCCGCGTCGGCAAAGCCTAACGTGGTTTGCGTTTGGACAGTTTGCGGTTCGTTGATTTTTTGGTCGCGGCCTTGGTGGTCGCTGATTTGGATGAACCCGACGCCTTTTTGGAGCTTTTCTTGGTCGCCGTGCCGGACGACTCTTCGGCGTCGGCCTTTTTCGCCGTCACCTTTTTCTTGGCGGGTTCTTTTGTTTCAGCTGGTTTGACGGCGCTTTTTTTTTCAGCCGACTTTTTCGCGCCTGAAGCCGCGGATTTGCCGTCGGATTTTGACTTCTTGGTTGTGCTCGCGCCGGCTTTGGACTTGGCGGAGTCCGTCTTTGAAGACGCTTTCTTCGCCTTCGCTTGCTTTGCGACTTCGGCTTCCGCCTCGGCTTCCAATTCTGCGGCCGCTTTCTCTTCGCGTCGTCGTTTCTTGACGCGGCGGATCGCGGCCTTCTTGCTCGCTTCCCACTCGTCGTACCGTTCGGAGGAACCCTTGGCGACCGCATCGATCAAGGCACGCGCCTTTTTGTCGTTGTGGTCCAGCAACAGCGCGACGCCGGCTTGGTGCAACAGCGCCGAAAACTCCACCGCCTTGTTCTTCGGGATCGCTCGCTCCAGGCCGGGGATCTTGCCGTCGGCGGCTTCGTTCTGCGATGCGATGCCGGTGGACAACATGATCACCATCCCGGCGTAGTCGACGGGAATCGAGTGACCACCCAAGCCGTGTTGGATGGTGTAGCTGAGTACGAACGGCGTCATCACCGGCATCGATTCGAATCGGGCGACGGCCTTGCCCAAGTTCTCTTTCTTGAGATGGTCCAGGTCGAACGCGTAGAACTCTTCAAAGACGGCTTGCAGGATTTCTTTCAACCGTCGCGCGGTCTTGGCCGGATCGGGCATTCCCGACAACACTTGCGTCAATTCGGTGACGGTGGTCACGCGGACTTCGTTCCAGTCGAAAAACTCCTGCTCGCACTTGGCCAAGCCTTCATCAGCCAGGTCATAGGGAGCGTCCTGAAGCAAGCAAGCGTACAAGAGGTGTTCGAGCAGCGGACGGGAGGGTTGCGAGGGTGGAAGCGTGTATTTCTTCTTCAGCTCGGTGTGCAGCTTCGTGATCAGCTTGGCTCGGTTGCTTGCGGCCATCGTTTTTGTGGTTCGGGAATTGTGTTTGCGGGAGTTGCGTCGTGCGTCCAGTCGCTGCGTCGCAGTCTTATCAGAGTGGATCGTCTTGGTAGGTGTCGGCAGCGAGAATCACGAAGATTCTGGGGCGCCGGTCGCGGATGTCGGGGGATCGCCATCGATCGGCGCCGGATCGACGTCGGAATCTTCCGTCGCGGCGGACTGTTCGGCCTGTTTTTCACGGCGGATCTTGCCGAGCAATTCGCCCACAACCATGGCGTTTTCCATGCCGCGGTTGAGTTCAAATTGCAGGCGGGGCGTGTACCGCGTGTCGATACGGTTGGCGATCTTTGACTGCAGAAAACCGGCGGAGTTCTGCAGCCCGCGGAGCGAGCGTTGCTTCTGCGCTTCGTCGCCCATCACGCTGATGGAAACGGTGGCTTCGCGCATGTCGGGCGTTACTTCGACACCGATGACGGTCACGTCTTTGACGCGGGGGTCTCTAATTTCGGTCAAGATAGCCGACGCGACGACCTCGCGGATCGCTTCGGCGGCTTTCAACATTCGACGACTGGTCACGATGAACCTGAGCGGGGAAAAAACGAGAGAAACGGTCGTTGGACTTGTCGATTGACCCGGGGCGTGCCGATGCGGCATTGCCCCAGGGGTCAACGCGATACGAATCAATCCAACGTTCGGGCCACTTCTTCGATTCGGTACGCTTCCAACACGTCATCCTGTTTGACGTCATTGAAGCCTTGTAAACGAATCCCGCACTCCATTCCACGAGGCACTTCTTTGACGTCTTCTTTGATACGTCGCAGCGAATCCAGTGCGTAATCGCCGATCGTTCGACCGTCGCGATTGACACGGATGCGACAACCGCGTTGGATCGAACCCTGTGCGACGTAACAACCGGCGATCGTACCGACGCGGCTGATCGAAAAGACTTGTTTGACGAGTGCCCGTCCGAGTTCGACGACGCGTTCTTCCGGCTTCAGTCGGCCCTCGATCATCGCCCGGATGTCGTCGGTCAACTTGTAGATCACGTCGTAGCGTCGAATCTGAACGTCGCGTTCGTCGGCCAGCGACCGAGCCTGTTCGTCGGGGATCACATTGAATCCCAAGATGACGGCGTTGGACGCACTGGCTAGCGTCACATCGGCCAGCGTGATGCCGCCGACGCTGCGTTGCAGCACCTTGATCTCGACTTCCGGGTGATCGAACTTGCCCAGTTCTTTGTCGATCGCTTCCAACGACCCTTTGACGTCGGCACGGACGATGACGTTCAGTTTGACCTTTTCTTCGGTCTGTCCCAAGCGACCGCCTTGCAGCATCTCTTGGAAATTCTCGAACGAGACGGCGGTGGTGTTGCCCGAGAGCGTTTGTCGACTGGACGCGTCGGCACGTGACGCGGCGATTTCGCGGGCGTCGGTGATGTCTTCCAACACGTGGAATCGGTCGCCCGCACCCGGCGGGTCTTCCAGACCCATCACACTGACCGGTGTGCTCGGACCGGCTTCGGTCATCGCTTCCCCGGTCAAGGTGTTGGTCATCGCGCGGACCCGGCCGTAGGTGGGGCCGCAGACCAGGATATCGCCGACGCGGAGGGTGCCGTTTTGCACGACCAGTTTGGCGACGACACCGCGGTCACCCTGTTGCTCCGATTCCAGACACACGCCCAAGGCGTTGCGGTCGGGGTTGGCCGTGTATTCGTTCAGCTCGGCGATCGTCAGCAGCGTTTCCAGCAATTCGTCCATGCCGGCACCGGTGATCGCACTGGTCGGAACGACTTCGACGTCGCCGCCCCACGCGCTGGGCGTCAATTGATGTTCGGTCAATTGCGTCATGACCCGGTTGGAGTCGACGCCTTCCAAGTCGATCTTGTTGAGCGCGACGACGATCGGAACCTCGGCCGCCTTGGCGTGGCTGATCGCTTCTTCGGTCTGCGGCATGATGCCGTCATCGGCGGCCACGACCAGGACGGCGATGTCGGTGACGTTGGCACCACGGGCACGCATTTCGGTGAACGCTTCGTGACCCGGCGTATCGACAAAGGTGACGCTGCGGCCGTCTTTTTCGATTTCGTAGGCACGGATGTGCTGGGTGATCCCGCCGGCTTCGCCGCTGACGACGTTGATCCCGATCAAGTAGTCCAGCAAACTGGTTTTCCCGTGGTCGACGTGCCCCAGGAAGGTCACGATCGGCGGGCGAGTCACCAACGCGTCGGGATCGTCGGAAAGCTCTTCGATTTCCGTAATCAGTTCGTCTTCGAGAGACTCGGATTCCTTCAGCTGCAGTTCCAGGTCGAGCTCGGCTGCGATCAATTCAGCCGTTTCGTATTCCAGTTCGGCATTGATGTTGGCCATGATTCCCATGCCCATCAACGCTTTGAGGACTTGGGCCACACCGATACTGGCGGCTTCGGAGAAGCTCCGCACGGTGCACGGCAGTTCGATCTGGACGGGTTCCTTCCGCGGTGCTGCGGTGTTGGTCCCCTTGTGTTGCAGCGTTCGGCGTTGACCGCGGTTGTCGTCGCGGCCATAGCTCCGCGACAGGTCACCGGATCGACGACGTTTTCCGCTGCGGTCCTGACGAACCCCGGCCATCCCGGAGAGCCCCTTCTTGCGAGGCTTTTCGTCGTCTTCGATGCCGCGTTTGCCTTTGTCGGTGAACCCAGACAGTCCGCCACGTTTTCCGGACGGACGTTTCTGCTCGTCCGATTCAGCGGCCAGTTTTTCCAACGGCGCCTTCATGCCTTGTTTGTGGCCGGCGATCAAATCGGGGCTGAGTTTGATTTCGGGCTTTTGCGCCTTCGGTTCACCCTTGGCCTTGGCGGGGACTTCGGGCGGGGCGTCGGGCAGCGATGCGAGGTTGACGGCGATCCGTGGCTCGCGACGCTTGCTCTTTCCTTCGCCCTTTTTTCCTTCACCGCCGCCGTTGGAGCGATTGTCCAGGGAGCGCACTCGCCCGGCACCGCCGGTGTTGCCACGAACGGCCAACGGGCCTGCGGAGCGTTGCGGGGGTGCGGTGCGTGTCGGCGGAGTCGGTTTGGCGGGCGGCGCCGGTTCCGCTTTGCGGGCCGGCGGCGCGGGAGCTTTTTCCGGCTTGCTCGGTGACTTGGCTGCCGGCGTTTCCGCGGCGGGCAGTGATTGGGGGGAGGACGGCGATCCGGGCTCCTTGCCCCGCGCGACTCGTCCGGCCAGCCCGCTGCTCCGTCGGCTGGTGGCCGGCAGTCGCACATCGGGGGACTGTGCGGGCGTTTCGTCTGTGGCGGCAGCCGGCGGCTCGGAAACCGGGGGCAGCGGGGCGGGGGCCCGCAGTTTCGGTTCCGGCTTGGCGACGGGCTTGGATTCGGCGGGCGCTTTGGCTGCTGCACCTCCGCCTTTGGGAACGGATTGAAGATTCACGGGCTTTCGTTCGGGCCGTACGGCCTCGCGAACGGCGACGGGCTTGCTCTCTTTGACTGCCGTCGCGGTTGAAGCCGGAGCGGGTGCCTTTGCCGTTTCGGCACCACCGCTTAGATGATCGCGCACCCGTTGGGCTTCGTCATCGGTCAGGCTGGCAAGTGCCGAGCCTTTTCCGGTGATGCCAACTTTCTTAACGAGATCAACCAGATCTTTACTATCGAGATTAAGTTCTTTTGCGAGCGCGTAAATGCGTGCCACTGGGTCCAAATCCTGTCAAATTGGGCGGAACCCGCCATGCCTCTCGTGCATTGCCTGCTTTTCTCATGGCGGCGTTCCAAATCATCTTTTCTAAAGGTCACATAAAAAGCTCCTCCATCGGCCGAGATTCAGCACGCACGTTGCACGCCGAGCGTCCAACGGACGACCGAACCAAGTCTCAATCTGACGCGGTGAAAGGTTAGACCGCGAGAGCGTGGAACGGGGTAGGCCGGGATGGTTTTCTTCTTTCAGTTAATGGTCGGGCCAAGTCGAGGAGATCGAAATTGCCCGCTGCGGAAGCAAAGGATAGCGAAAAAGACCGTCTTCGCAGAGGTCCGACCTGGGGGCAAGACTAGATTTCACTCGACTTTTTCCCTCAGCACCGCTCTAGCCTTCCTGGGGCGACTTAACCTCCGATGCATCGGCGGGCTCGGAATCATCCGAAACCGACTCTGCAGTGGGGGGCTCGGGCGGCTCTTCGGGCGTGTTTTGCTCCCCTTCCTCCATTGCGGCCGATTCGCTCCCTCCGTCGGAAGGGGCGGCATCGGGTTCGGTTTCGCCGGCGGCCTCTGTCGGAGCTTCGGCTTCTGCCTCCGGTGTGGGTTGGGGTTCCATCACTCCGGCGGCTTCGGCTTCCTTGTGCAGGCGTTCACGTTCCCGGCGGGCCTGCCGTTCTTGTGCCGCCGCTTCTTCTGCTTCCTCTGCCTTTGCCTCGGCAGTGTTCACAATCAAATCAACCTGCTGCTCGGTCAACCCGCTCATTTCCATGAAAGCGTCGGGTTCGATGACGGATAAATCGTCATAAGACAAATATCCCTGCTCGACGAGGACCTGAGAGATCTCGGGGGTCATCCCTTCGAGCTGGCTAAATGCTTCGACCGCACGTTCGATCTGTTCTTCCAGTTCGCCGCCGGTCATGATTTCGATATCCCAGCCACAGAGCTTGCTGGCCAGTCGAACGTTTTGACCCCGGCGACCGATCGCGAGCGACAGTTGGTCTTCTTGGACCAAGACGATCGCTCGGCCGATCATGTCGCACAGCAGCACCTGTTCAACTTCGGCCGGCTGCAGGGCGTTGGGGATCAGGACCTCGGGGTCTTCGCTGTAGCGGACGACATCGATGTGCTCCCCGGCCAATTCTTCGCGGACGGCTTTGATACGACTGCCGCGATAGCCGACACAGACAGCGATCGGGTCGACCTGGCTGTCTTCGCTGCTGACGGCGACCTTGCTGCGGTAGCCGGGTTCGCGGCTGATGGAATTGATCGCGATCACCCCCTCGCTCAGTTCGGGGATCTCTTGTTCGAACAACCGTTGGACCAGCTGAGGTCGGGTTCGGCTGAGGACGACGCGGACTCGGTTGCCGGTCGCTTTCACTTCGAACACCACCGCTCGCACCCGTTCGCCGGCATGCAGGGTTTCGCCGGGGATCTGTTCGCTGCGCGGCAAGATCGCTTCCACATTGCCCAGATTGACCGTCGCCACGCCACCGTCGGCGCGACCGATGATCCCTGCGACGGTGTCTCCGATCTGCTCGCGGTATTCCGCCATCAGCGAGTCGCGTTCGGCCTCTCGAACCTTTTGGATGATGACTTGTTTGGCGGTTTGGGCCCCGATTCGGCCGATCTGATCGTCACCGAGTTGTTCGCCATCGAGCGAAGCGGCGATGCGTCCGTTTTCGCGATTCAATTGAACCTTGATATCGGCGTCTTCGCCATATTGTCGCTTTGCTGCGGTCTGCAAAGCCGCCTCGATTGCCGAGAACACCAGTTCGGTGTCAATATTTTTTTCGCGGTGAAGTGAATCGACATATCGGAGAATGTCTTGTGGGTTCATAGCAAGCGTCGCGGCATGCGCTGGTTGGGCGGAATCGGGCTTGGTTCAGGGCCTAGGCGAGCAATCCAGCACTGATCGACGGCAAAAAATAAACCCGGGCCTTGGGGCAGGACCGGGCAGTTGCGTGTACCAGTGCTGATGAAGTGTCAAGTTACTGATAGGGCCATCGAGTGTCAACCAAGACCGCAGGACGCAAGGTGATCGGGGTGACCGCGTCAAACACGCCTTCGCCGGGCACCGAGACACGAACCCGCAATTGGCCGAAACTCGCCATGCCGATGGCCGACCTGGCGGATGCTCGGTCGTGCCGGTCGGTGAGTGCCGTGGGGCTTTCGAATGCCGGGCTGGTGTGGCGGATGATGCCCCGACGCGACGCATGAAAGCCACCCGCATCGCCCACGGCCGGATGGGAGGTCGCTGGCCAACCGGTCAGCGGAGCGATCGGGTTGCGAAGCGGCAACCGAACCGTCGCGATTCCATCGGCGGCAAACTGGAGCGGCGAATTCCAAACGATCGGCTTGAGGTTTGCATCGACGTAGCCGGTAAAATCGTGGGTCGGTAGCCGTGGCATCAATTCGAACCGTGCCGTCGCCCGCCGCACGGTGACCACGCAGTCGTCGTTGCCGATCAACATCACTTTGGCCAACCAACCATCGGGATCGGAATCGGAATCGAATTGGGCGATCTCGGCACTCACCAAGGCGGACTTGGGACGCTGCGACCGCGCGGTCTGGCGACCGGAAGGAATTGCCGGAGTCGAAGCCGCCGCGGTGTCGGATTCGGCCGACGCACGTTTGACCATGACGATGCGCTCGCCGATTTGCATTTCCGTGTAGGCCGAAGCGTCGTCGCTCGACTGCGTCTCCGCATTCCGGTGCGATTGAGTGTCTTGGCCGTTCGTTTCTTGACCGTTGGATCGGATCGCGATGCTTGCCAATAGGATCGCAAAGATGATGATCCACAGGGGGCGTTGGTTCTCGTTCAACGGACGTCTCGATGATGGGGTGGGGGGAGTCTGGCGTGGTGTGCCGATGCGGTTTGCAAATCGAGGGCCAAGTTCAGTCGATCGAGCGGGATTCGCCGCGCTGTCATCCGCCGCAGGCACCGCCCGATCCCGGGCAGGAACGTGTGAATTCCCATTGGGCGGCCGTTTGCCCGCAAAAAAAGGGAACGTTTCGGGTCCGTTGTGCGGAACAACCGGGGCCGGCGGCAAAAGGTTGCGTCGGCGAGGCGTGCGGTGACATCTTGCAACACGGCGTTCCGCTGGGGCAACGCGTGTCGCAGGCCCGCCACCGTTGATCAATCGCAACGGTCGTGCCGATTGCAATGCGACGAGGCACTCTTCAGGGTGGGCCAAAAGAACGGAATTTGCCCTTGCACGACATCAATCAGGGAAACCCGTCCTAGTTTTCAGTGCGTCACAAGGCGGACCGGCACTCGAACCAATGACAGTTGTCAACGGTGAGTGTGGGATCGCCGTTCACCACAAGACAGCTGGCGCTTCAGCAATCAACCAACAAGGGCAACTGGATATGACACGCAACAAGCGTCAAGGTTTTTCATTGATCGAAATGGTCATCGTGATTTTGATCCTGGGCATCATCGCCGCAGTCGCAGCTCCGCGGATGTTTGATACCGCCGAACAGGCAGAGATCAACACCACACGTCAACAGCTGGCAGTGCTGCGAAACGCGATCGAAATGTATCGCGCCAAAGAGGGTGAGTACCCGCCCAGCGGCGACTTGAAAACCGCGATGGCGGACATGCTGAACGGCCCGTTTCCGGTGCCGACGTTCGGTCCCGTTCGAGGCCTGGATGAAGTCTATTACGACACCACGACGACCTCCGCCCCGGTGGTCCCGGCACCCGACGGCACGAGTGGATGGGCCTACAAGCCGCACAACGGCAGCTTGAAATTGAATCTGGATCCGGCCGGAACCGACATCGGCAAGGATTGGTGAACCACGCTGCCGTTCATCGTAGCTGCCGTGTGATTACCCCAGTTTCGTACGACTGAAGCCTGCCCCCAGAGATCGCTTTTCATGTCCACTCCCCCGACCGTGCTGATTATCGAAGACGACCCCGTCTTTCGCCGCGTGCTTAGCTTTACGGTCGCCAAGAGTGGACTCGCCGTCGAGACGTGCAACGACGGTCAAGCCGGATACGAACGCCTGCAGCAGGGCGGCATCGATTTTATCGTCACCGATTTCCAAATGCCGCGTTGTGGCGGAGTCGAACTGCTACAGCGGCTCGATGCACTGGCCGACTACAAACGCCCGCCGGCAATCCTGTGCACCGCCAAGGGCTTGGAACTGGATAGCGAACAGCTGCGGCTGGACTTCCGATTGGCGTGCATCATGCACAAGCCGTTCAGTCCTCGCAAATTGAGTGAAGTGATTGTCCGGCATCTGGAACAGGATGGCCAACTCAACGCGTCGGACGCGCCGCGTGTCGAACGAGAGTTTCCCACCTTGCCGCCGTTGAATCTGTCGCTCGGTTTGCCGCCGGGGCAGGGAATTCCCGATCCGCCTCAGGGCCACGGAGATGTCTAATTCCCCATCGTCCGCCGCGTTCGGCAGCGGTGAACGCACGGCGGCGGAAGTCGATACCGTCTGCGCCGATCGAGCGTCCGAAACGAATCCGTCCGCTCCCGGTCAGGCCTTGGTCACCACTCGGATCGGCGTTCTGTTCTGCGTCACCGCCCTGTGCGCGCTGTTATGCGGCGTGGCGGCCAGTTCGCTGCCGCAGCTGCAATCGTTTCAGTCGCTGATGTGGGTGGCGACCGTCGCGGTTTGTTCGCTCAGCGGCGTGATGTCGATGCGTTCGGTCCGCACGCTCCGCACGATCGAAACGGAATTGCTACAAAGCGGCGGCAAACCGGAACGCTGGCGAACAGTCCGCCCGATCATCGGCCAGGAGCGGATCACCGAGGCGTGGAACGAATTGCTGCGCGAAGCCGAGTCGGCATCGAGCAACCGGGACGATCGCACGCCCGCATCGTTGGATCAAGAAGCGATCACGCTGGCCCGCGCCATGCGCGGGCTTCCGGCGGCTTGGGTGATCACGGACTTGGACGGCCGACTGTTGTTTATCAGCCCACCGGCGTGCAGTCTGTTCGGTCTGACCGAAGACGCCAATCACATCGGACGCGACTTGTTGGACCTGCTGGGGCTGCGTGCCGGCGACGAATCGGTGATCGCCAAACGCCAACGGTTTCTCAGCAATGTTCGCATGATCCAAGAACGCCACCAGGTCGCAATGGGCGGAGAGCGCGTGCACCTGCGGATCGCCCGCTCCAGACTGGATGGTCGCAGCGGCGACGGTGAAGGGATGGCGTGGATCTTGACTGATGTGACCCAACAGGAATTGGCAACCCAATCGCGTGATCAGTTTCTGTTGACCGCGACCCACGAGCTGCGTACCCCGCTGAACAACCTGCAAGCCTATGCCGAGGCGCTGCAGGCCGAAGAGAACCTTGAAATCGATCAACAGAAAGAGTTCTGTAACGTGATCGTTTCCGAAGCCCATCGTCTGGGCCGATTGGTCGATCAACTACTGACCGTCGGGCAGATGGAAGCCGGATCGATGGTCGCCAATCGGCACGAGTTGGAATTGTTGCCGATGGTCGAATACGCCGCCGATCAAATGAAAGCCCAGGCCGATCAGAAACGGCAACGTTTGGTCACGGACTTTGCCGCCAAGCTTCCCACGGTCTTCGGTGACCGGGACAAGCTGCAAGCCGCACTGGTCAATCTGGTCGGCAACGCCGTCAAGTACACCCCGACCGCCGGCGAAATCATCGTTCGTTGCGGCGTCGTCGACAACTGGATCCGCATCGACATCCAGGACAACGGCCCTGGAATCGAGGAGGAAGAACAGGACAAGGTGTTCGACAAATTTTTCCGCGGCAGCCATGCGGCCAACAGCGAAATGCGCGGCAACGGATTAGGACTGGCATTCACCCGCGAAGTCGCCCGAATGCATGGCGGCGAAGTCGACCTGGATAGCGAGGTCGGTCGGGGGTCGACGTTCTCGATGCGTTTGCCGATCGGCGGCCATTCACGCAGCGGGATCTAAGGAGATCAGAGTACGTCCATGGTCCGTCTTGATAAACACGGCAGCGTCTACGTCGTCCGCAGCGAGGGTCCGCTGCGGGCCGAAACGATCGGTCCGATCGGAGAGATGATCGGCAGCAAGCTGACCGGCGGCGTCCCGGCCGTCATCGTCGACTTTAGCGACACCCCGCTGATCGATAGCCGCGGATTGGAGTGGTTGTTGGATCTGAGCGATGAGTGTTGTCGTCGTGGCGGATGTTTGCGGCTGTGCAGCGTCGGCGAATTGTGTGACGACCTGTTGCGAATCACGGGCGTCGGATCCAGCATCGAATCCTTCCCCGATCTGACGACCGCACTCGGCAGTTTCGCTTAATCGGAGGATCTGATCACGATGAAAACCAGCTCGGGTCCCTCCCAATCTTCCGTCGGCATCGCCCCGGCCCGGATCGTGCATCCGTCGCGCCGCCCCGGCACCGAACGCTCGGTCCAGCCGCTCGGCAGCCGCTTGATCGAAGCGGGCTTGATCCGCGAAGACCAGTTGGAAACGGCATTGGCCCACCAGGCCAGCGAAGAGGATCGGTTGCAAGCGTTGGCGGCCCAAGAGGGCACCGACACGATCGGCCGAATCAAGCGAAAACACTTCAAGCGTCTCGGCGAGGTCGTGGCCGAGTTGGGGCTCGTCGACGAGGCCAATCTGCTGCCCATGCTCGGCGAACAGCTGGGGGTGGAAGGCGTCAAACTGCGGGAAGGATTGATCGATCCGGTCGCTGTTTCGTTGATCCCTCGCGACTACGCCGAACGGTATCGTGTCTTGCCGCTGATGCGGGTTCGGGATGAGTTGACCGTCGCGATGGCGGATCCACAGGATCTGGCCGCGATCGATACCCTGGCCGATGTCAGCGGTTGTCGGATCCGCCCGGTGTTGACCCTGGCCAGCGGCATTGAGCGGCTGTTGCCGCGATGCTATGAAGATGACTTCGCCGTCGATTCGGTCACCGCCGACCTTGACGTCGAACAGCTGGAATTGGACAGCGAAGCGATCGACCTGGACCTGCACGGCACCCAGCAGCTGGCCGAAGGCAGCCCGGTGATCAACCTGGTCAATTACGCGATCATCCAGGCCGTCCGACAGGGCGCCAGCGACATCCACATCGAAGCCGGTAAGAAGTTCACCTCCGTACGGTTTCGCATCGACGGTGCACTCCGCGAGGTCATGAAGCCCCGCAAGGAGATGCACGCCGCGATCGTGTCGCGAATCAAGGTCATGGCAAAGCTTGACATCGCCGAACACCGCCAACCACAGGACGGACGGTTGCATGTGCGGATCAGCCGTCGCGACGTCGACCTGCGCGTCAGCACCTTGCCGACCGTGCTGGGCGAAAAGGTGGTGATGCGGGTGCTCGACCGCAACAGCGTCACCTTCGACCTCAACAGTCTGGGCCTGCCCAATGCGTCGTTGACCTCCGTCCGTCGCATGTTGTCGCGGCCGCACGGGTTGGTGTTGGTGACCGGGCCGACCGGAAGCGGAAAAACGACGACGCTTTATTCGGCCATCGAACTGATCAAGGGGATCGAGCGGAACGTGATCACCGTCGAAGACCCGGTCGAATACCAGTTGGAACTGATCAACCAGGTTCAAGTCGCCAAAGAAACCGGGATGACGTTTGCACAGGCCCTGCGGAGCATCCTGCGGCAGGACCCCGATGTGATCATGGTCGGGGAAATCCGCGACCGCGAAACGGCTGAAACGGCGATCCAGGCCGCCCTGACCGGACACCTTGTCCTGAGCACCCTGCACACCAACGACAGCGCCGCGGCGATCACACGTTTGATGGACATGGGGATCGAAAGCTTCAAGATCGCCGCCAGCCTGGTCGGCGTGATCGCACAGCGGTTGATGCGGAACTTGTGTCCGAACTGCAAGGAGACGTATTACGCGTCGACCAAAATGCTGGACGAACTGCACTACACCGGTGACCCGCGGCAAAGCTTTGCGCGCAGTCGCGGATGCGGGGAATGTTACGAATCGGGCTATCGCGGGCGTACCGGGGTCTACGAGCTGTTCGAAATCACCCCGGACATTCGCACGCTGATCAATCAGGGCGCCGATTTGGAAACGCTGCGACAATCCCGCAACGGGCCGTCGTTGTTGAGCGAAGGGATTCAATTGGCCCAGGACAAAGTGACCAGTTTGGAGGAGGTCGGGCGGGTCGCACTGGTCGATTAAAGTCATGAAAGCGTTTTCCCCCCTGACACCGATGCCAGGCGATCGTGATGCGGCGTCGGATTTTTCCACGTCGCCGTCTTTCGATCGGTTCAACGTCGGTGAAAAATCGTACCGGTCGACCGGCAGCACGACGCCCGCCCCACGCCAGGGGACTCGGGGCAACTTGACCGCCGGCGGATTGGGATCGCCCCAGCGGCAAACTTCACCAGGCGGCGTCTATTTGTTTCCCGTCTCGTCGTCGACGGTATTGTTGAGTCTGAATCAACTGGCCGTGATGAGTCAAAATGGCGTGGAGATCGCCGAGGCGGTCGGACACGTCGCCGGTCATTGCCAGGATCCGCGATTGGCGGCATCGCTTGACGCGATTCACCTTTCGCTCAGCGGAGGGATGACGTTTTCCAACGCCGTGGCGACGCATGGCGAGTACTTTCCCGCTTCGTTGCCGGCCATGCTGGCAGCGGCCGAAGCAACCGGCGACGTCCCAGAAACGTTGGCCAACGTGTGCGAACGCATGCGGGGACAATTGGAGATGCGGGCGTCGATCGTTGGTGCGATGATCTATCCGGTGATCTTGATTGCCGCCGCGTCGGTGGTGATGACGGCGCTGATTCTGGGCGTGTTGCCCCAATTCGGACGTGTGTTCCAGTCCACGGGGCGGCCCGTTCCCGCATCGACTCAGTTCTTGTTGGATGTCGGCACGTTCGGGCGAGATTACTGGATGATTCTGTTTCCCGTCGGCATCGCGATCATGGCGGGGGCGTTCATGCTTCGACGGCATGCGTTGATTCAGCGACCCGTTGGCAAGATGTTGTTGTACGCGCCGATGATCAAGGACGCCTACCGACCCTTAATCGCCGGACGTTACTTTCGCACCATTGCGGCGATGGTTCGGGGCGGGGTGCCGATGTTGCAAGCGGTTCAATTGACACGAAACACCGTCCAAGACCAGTCGTGGCACGAGTTGCTCGGTCGGGTCGAGGACAATCTGATCGACGGGTTGAGTGCCAGCGACGCTCTCGCCACGGCGGACTTTTTGCCCACCGAAGCAACACAGATGATGGCGACCGGCGAGCGGACCGGACGCGTGGCCGAAGTGCTGGAAGACATCGGTCGGTTTTACGAACAAGAGGGCGGGCGGAAAATCAAACGACTGGTCGTTGCGCTCGAACCGATGATCATTTTGCTGATGGGCGTCTTGGTCGCGGGAATCGTCATGTCGGTCATGCTGCCGCTGTTGGACGTCTCGACCATTCAACAAGGTTGATCGCTCGCTGGTGATGCCGTCGACGGGTGGTTCGGATGTTCCGATTGCGACGACAATGCTAGTCCGCCCTGCAGGTCAGGCGCTGCCGTACCGCCTTGCGCTGGCCGCATTCGTTTGTACGTGGCGTCTCTGTGACGTACATCCATGGTGATTCACCATCGTGGATGAAACTCGCTTGCTCGGTTGCATCTTTCTCGCGTCCCCCCATGACATCGGCCCCGCCCCAATCCTCGATCCCATCGGCAGACGTCAATCACGCTGCGCCGGTGACGACCCCCGGGCGACGAAGCCGGTGGTTTTCACAGACCGGCAAGGCCTATGTCGGCATCGACGTCGGGGAACACGTGGTGCGTGTGGCAACGCTGCGGCCGATCGGTCGCAATCCGGATGACTTTAAGTGGGCCGGCCGGCATCAATTCGATTTGCCGACCGAGCGAAACCAAGACATGACGCCGGAGTGGTTGGACGGCGTTCTGGAAACGATCGACCGGCGGCTGCCGCGCTGTATCGACGGGGACACCAATCTGACCGCCATCGCCCTGCCGATCGCTTGGACCCATTATCAGACCGTCATCGGCACCGAAATCCCGCAAATGCGTCAGCGCTGCAGTGAAATGTTCGCCCGTTCGGTGTTCCAAAGCCCGGCACACCTTAGCCATTGGCCCGTCGTCGGGGCCCATCATGGAAAACCGGGGGGCGAAGACCAATATGTCATCGCAGCCACGGCCGAACAGACCGCGTGTCAGATCACCGACATCGTCAGCGACAACGGGTACATTGTTCAGTCCATCTTGCCGCACGGAGTCGCCCTGGTCCACGCCGCCGAATCGCTGACCGGGATCGATGCCCAGTGTGTCTTGTGGCTCAGTCAGGCCTCGGCGCTGATCGCCGTGCGACACCAGACCGGCGTCGGATTGACCCGCACGCTGCCTTCGGTCCCCGATCAAATTCTCCGGTTGGATCAGGCCGATCGTCCGTTGGATGCCCACGCCTTGCGTCCGTACCTGTCGGAGGTCGCCAGAGAATTCCGCGCGACCGCGCGTTATGCCGCCCGCGCGGACATGGCTGCGGGATCGAAAAAGCCAATTCTGATCGCAGGTCCGCTGGCTGAAATTCCCGGCGTGGATGAAATCATCGCGACCCTGACGGAAACACCCGTCGCCATTTGGTCGTACCAAGGGACCAGCCGTCCGGCAACTTTGGCAAAACACCGCCATCGAGATCCGGAACTCGTTCGCCGACTCGATTCGTCCTACGCCGGAGCTCTCTCCCTGGCCTTGGCTGCTTCCCGTGGGTCTCGGCGAGGGTACGGCAGATGAGACAGCAACAGCAACGCGACGCGGTCGCCTGCCCACGCGAAAACAGCGTCGGCATCGATTTTGTCCCCGAGCCGTCCGGCGCCGCGGACCAGATGCCGTGGCCGCCCGCGGATTCCCCCAGTCAGACGTCCAGTCGGACACTCAGTCAGACGCCCAGCCAGACGTCCGGTCACACGCCCGGTCACACGCCCAGTCAGACGTCGCCCGAAGCGGATTCGTCCGGCAGATCGACCATCGTCCTTGACTCGTTCGGCGGATGGCAGGATTTTGAGCTGCTGCCTCCGAGTTATCGCTCGCGTCGTCACGCCGAACAGGCGTTTCACAAATGGTCGGGGGTGTTGTTGGTGCTGCTGTCGATCACCGTCGGGTCCTCCATCGCGTTGTGGATGCGCGGGCGACGATTGATCGCCAAGAACGCCGATCTCGTCACCCAGTCCGCTCCGATCGCCGAGCTGCGCCGAAAGACACAGCTGTTAGAAGCCGAGAACGCCGTGCTGGAAAAATGGTGCTCTTGGGTTGAGTCGGCCAAACCAGACGATAGTGTGGCTCAAGTGATGGGGGCCGTCACGCTGGCCACGCATCCCGGACCCGCCTTACCGCAGCAGCAACATCTGGATGTCCAATCGATCGAGATCAAATTGCCGCTTGAATATGACGCGTCGTTGAAAGAGCCACCGAACTGGGCAGCCTCCCGATTCACGTTGACGGTGATGGCCAACAGCCGGGACGTCTTGATGCCCTGGAATGACCGATTGGAGAAAAGTGGTCGTTTGAAAGATGTCGCGCTGACCACCCCGGGTGGCGCCTGGCGCGAAGCCCTGATTCGTGTCACCGCACAACCACTTTCATCAAGGTTGGTGCCATGAAACAAACCAACCGTCTGCTTCGCAGGAAATACAAGCTGCGCTCAAGATCTCCGCTGATGGTGCATTGGTTGAACACGCCGCTGCGGTGTCATGTGGTTTGTGGAATCAGCGCCTTCGCACTGGTTGCGTCGAGCTGTCTGTTGTGGTTGCGTCCTGAACTCCTGGCCGCCGACCGCACTCACCAACCACAAGAAATCGCCCAAGCGATCGAATTGATCTCCAATCGAAATCAATTTCGCAATCAATATCGGCAAGCCCAACAGCAGCGTGAGGAAAACCAGTCACGCGTCGATCGTATTGCGGGCTGGTTGCCGGAAAGCCGATCTTGGGAAGACGTCCGCTCGGTCTTGCAAGACCTGGCAACGGACTGTGACGTCCAGCTGGTCACCATGGATCGAGGGACCACCCACGGCGGAATTCGCGTCGCGGTGTTGGACACCGAATGCGAAATCCAGGGCACCTACGGCAACGTTTGCGAGTTTCTGCACCGGATCGTCGCCGCCGAGTTGCCGATCTGGTGCGACGAGATTCAAGTCGTCCGGGCTGAGGGGGCCAAGCGTCCTGCCGAAGCGTCCCGCGGCAATCATCCGCCCGTCCGTTGTCTCGCCACGCTGTCCCTGAGAGTCCCTTACGCGGGGAAAGCGACGACGGCGGCAAAATTGTTACAACGGAGGAGCGATGATGACAGCTGACCTCGCACGTCCCGGTACTCAAGGCCCGAGCACCCATCCGTCCAGCACCCATCCGTCCAGCGCCCGTCCATCCAGCGCACTTCGTCCCCGAACGGGCGGAGCGCAAGATGCGAAAAAGAAGAAACAACTCGTGCTGGTCGCCGTTTTGTTGGTCGTGCTGCTGGTCGCACTGGTGTTTTCTCCCTCGGGTGGTGACCCGAGCGGATCGGGCAGCCCGGCCGGTGGCACCGCGGTGCCGTCCGTCAAGACGTCGCCTGTTTCGTTGAAACCGCTCTCGCAGAAAGATTCGGGTGACAAGCCGAACGATTTGACGCAGGATTTTGTTGCCGTCGACGAACTCCCCAGGCTGACACACGAACAGCTTGCGGCGGTGGATTTGTTTCGCAGCGCGGCAGTTGAAATTGACGAACCGCTCGACGAATCGCCGGTCAATGACTCGCTCGCTGAGCCGAAAAGGCCCAAACCCAGGGCGGAATACACGTTGGGAGCCGTCTACGGGGCCTACGACGGTCGAGATCGCAAGGCGTTGATCGACGGGAAAATCGTCCAGCCCGGTGAAGAATTGGACGCCGGCGTCATCGTTCTGCACGTCTCTCCAGAGGGGGTGGAAGTGACGCCGTAGACCCCGAATCTGGCAAAAGCGGATCAAGTTGCCGGGTTTTCCTTCGCTGCCACACCTCAGACGCCGATAGGTCAAGAGAGTTGGTTTATACCGATTGTGCGGATTATTTGGGTTCTCGTTTCATCCACGGCGCAAGGAAGCTCTCCGGATGCGGATTCTGTCTCTGGCGATCATCGCGATCCTCTGTGTGGGGATGATGTGGTGCGCGCATGCCGCGGATTCCAAAGAAAAGCGGGGCGGCGACGTGGTTGTGTCTGCCCCGAGGGCGATCGCGTCGCGCAATTCCCGACCCGAAATCGCGAATCGGCAGCGATCCCACGGGAAAACAACGACCGCAAGGGAAAAGGGCCGCCCTGCGCCGCGGCAACAGCCTGTCCTCGTCGACTCCTCCATCGTTCTCCTGCGCGGGAAATCCAAATCCGTCTTGCAGGCCGAAACCACGCCGGCGACCGAGTTGCGACGCGATCCTTCGGCGGGCGGGAGAAGCGAAGTCGAGGGGGCCGCGACCACGCCGAAACCGAACGCGACAGCCTCGCGGAAAGCGGCCCCTCCGCTGATTCCCCTGCCGGCAGAGATCGACGCTTCGGCGATTCGGCTGGTTGCCGCAATCGACGAGTCCCCCAGCGGTTCGACCGCGCCTGCGGCGCTGCAGCAATCGCCAGCAGCTCGGCGGAAGATGCCCGAAATGCCGATGGGGCCGATTGCGCAAGTTCAGTGGACCGCTCGCCGGCCCGCGGTCAATCAGTCCGGCCGAGGTTTTTCACCGCTGATGTCGACGCCATCGCTTCCGACCGATTTGAAACCATTGCCAAAGTCGTCCCGATCGGCGAATGATCTGTCGACCGCCACGACAAAGAAACAGTCGGCGATCGAATCGTCGCAGCGGTCGGATCGGAACACCGGCGTCAGCGCGACGATGTTGCCGCAACCCGACACGTTGGATCTGGAACTGGATCGTTCCGCACGATCGTCGGATTTTCGTTCCGCATCCACCCAGCCGCGTCGACCCGTCGAGAGTACGCTTGATCGCGACCCGGCCGTTTCGAACGTTGCCCCCATCGTCGGACGCCAACGAAGATCAACCGACACGTCCAAAGTCATCCCCATCGCGGGAAGCACGCCGACGCAGATCCCCGTCGCGGCCGCACCCCATGTCACCGCTTCCCAGGCGGGCGGATCATCGCAGCAGAGGACGACGACAAGAAACGTCCTGCAGCCCACCCGCGTGCCGGACCGGTTGCGCCCGGTGGCAACGTCGCGGTTGATCCCGGCTCCCGAGCCGGTCGGGTCGATGCCGCACCCGACCAAACCGTCGCCCCTGAAGGCGCCTTTCAAACCATCCCTGCCGATTCAGCCGACGGACATCGGGAATATCAACGCGATCACCGTCGCCCCATCACCGAGGCCCCAGCAACGTCAGGCAAACGCCGAGATCCAATCGGTGGTCCACCGCGAGGAAGTGTCCGCGAATGAACAACACGGAGATGCAATCGCCGACTTAGTTGTCGGGGCGCTCCCCTTGCCGTCCAAACGCGTGGTGCAAGTGGCCGCAGAGTCCGAGGAGGAGGACGTACAGGAATTAGAGGCACCGGTCGCGCTCGCTCCGCCGCCGACCGACCAGAAGGGAATTGCGATTCCGCTCAAGTCCGCGCCGGGAACCGACCGAGCGACGCTGGAAAAACACCAGGATCTGGTCACGCTGGTTGCCAACGACGCCGAGCTTCGCAGCGTGTTGCGAATGATCGCCGACCACCACAAGTTGAATCTGGTGATCGGCCCCGATGTCACCGGGCCGGTCACCGTCAGCATTCGTGGCGCACGTTTGGACGAAGTGCTGGATGCGATTTTGGGTGTCGCCGGATTTCATTGGCATCAATCGGGCAATTTGTTGTACGTCACCGGGGCGGACGCGGCGTCGCTGGACCCCAAGGTCCAGGGGCGACGGCTGCAGGTCTATCCGCTCAACTACGTTGCCGCCGCGGACGTGCAACCGGTCGTCACCGGATTGCTTTCGCCGGTCGGAAAGGCGCACACCAGCGAATCCGATGCCGTGGATCAGCTGAAGACGCGCGAGTTGTTGATCGTCGAAGACAACGAGGCAGGGCACCAACGTGTCGCACAGTATCTGGCCCAAATCGACGTACCGCCACGCCAGGTCCTGGTCGAAGCCCATGTGTTGCAAATCGACTTGGATGACGAGGAACGTTATGGCGTCAATCTGCGTGGATTGGCTCGGATCGCGGGTGCCAAGGTGATTTTGGAAGGATCGAATTTCGCCGAAGAAAACCCCGAGGGGCCGTCGTTCGCGTTCCGGATCAATGGAACCGATATGGGGCACTTGATCGAAGCGATTCACACCAACACCAATTCACGCACATTGGCGTCTCCCAAAGTCAGCGTGGTCAATCGGCAAACGGCAAAGGTGCAAATCGGTCAACGCTTGCCCTACGCCGTCGCCACCACCACGCAGACCGCGACGATTCAAAACGTGCAGTTTTTGGATGTCGGGATCGTGCTGGAGGTCACTCCGGTGATCACACACGACGACCAGATCCTGATGACGGTGCTGCCAAAGGTCTCCGGCGGAAAGATTACCGAAAGCGGCTTTCCGGAGGAGGACACCACCCAGGTTTCGACAACGGTGCTGATGCCCGATGGCAGCGGGCTGGTCATCGGCGGCCTGATCCGTGAAACCGACACCCAAAGCGATGCGGTCGTCCCGGTCGTCGGACAAATCCCCGTCATCAAGCGGCTGTTCAACAAACGCGCCGCCGAGAGCCGCCGCAACGAGTTGGTCGTTGCGTTGGTCACGCACATCATGCACGACGCTAACCCGGTGCGTGAAAAAGAGTGCTTGGATCTGCAAAAAGCTTTGCCGCCACACGCCGCATCGCAGCTTCGCTATTCGCCCGAAATCCGCTACTCGAACCAGTAGGCTTTGTCCCTCAACCCGTAGCGGAAGCCGCCAAGGCTTTCGACTCGCAGCATTCCACACGGGAAAAGCCGAAATTCTTGGCAAATTCCGCTACCACATACGACCCTTGCCCGGTTTAGGGACAAAGTCTAGTCGATTGCCGCCACTTGGTTTTCGGCTGGGCTGGGCTGAACAGTCGCCGTCCTCTCCGAGGTCGGCGTGGGGCAAAGCGTTGCTTTTTCGCGGACGCCGAGTTCGGAGAACACGGCGACTGTTGGGACAATGGACTATGGATGCGTCAGCACGGGGCAGACGTCGAACCACTCGCGGTGGTGTTGATTGCCCATCCACTCGTTCGCTTCCGGGGGTCCCCACAATCCGGGCGTGTATTGGAACAACTCCGGTGCGGCGGGGCTTCGCCAGGCGGCCAGGATGGGGTCGATGATTCCCCAGGCCAATTCGACTTCATCGCTGCGGGCGAACAGGCTGGCGTCGCCCAGGACGGCATCGAGCAGCAAGCGTTGATAGGCGTCCGGCATGTCGCCTTTGGAAGATTGGTTGAAATCGAAGTCCAGCGTGCTGGTTCGCGTTTTCATTTCGCTTTCAGGCACTTTGGACTCGAAGTGCAGCTGAATCCCTTCGGCCGGCTGGATCTGCACGACCAATCGATTGCCGACCGGGCTGCGGGTTTTCTGCCCGAACAGGATGTGGGGCACGTGGCGGAACTGGATCACGATTTGTGTCGTTCGGCATGACATGCCTTTGCCGCTACGCAGATAAAACGGGACGCCTTTCCAGCGCCAGTTGTCACAATACAGCTTCAGCGCCGCATAGGTTTCCGTTTGACTGCCGGCCGGCACGCCCTCTTCCTTCAAATACCCTTCGTATTGGCCACGGACGGTGTTGGAGGCGAAATCCGCACCGGTCATCTTGCGGACGCTGTGCAGTACCTTGACTTTTTCGTCACGCACCAACGCGGCGTCGTACTTCGCCGGCGGTTCCATCGCCGTGATCATCATCAATTGCAGGATATGGTTTTGAAACATATCACGCAGGATGCCGGCGTTGTCGTAGTAGCCGGCCCGTCGCCCGATGATCACCTCCTCGGCGACCGTGATCTGGACGTGATCGACGTAGTTGCGGTTCCAGATCGGTTCGAAGATCGAGTTGGCGAAGCGAAGCGCAAAAATGTTTTGGACCGTTTCTTTGCCCAGGTAGTGGTCGATCCGATAGATCTGGTCTTCGCGGAAGACCTTGTGGATCGAATCGTTCAGCGCACGCGCGGTCGCCAGATCGGTGCCGAACGGTTTCTCGATGATCACCCGTCGGAAGCCGTCGGTATCGTCGGCCAACCCGGCGGCACCGAGCTGTCGAATCGCCTCTTCGTACAACTGGGGCATCGTCGACAGGTAGTACAGCCGTCCCGATGGTTCTCCCTGTTCGATTTCGTCCAGGAACCTAGCCAAGGCATTGAAATCCTCGGCGTCCTTGATGTCGCCCGGCTGGTAGTAGACGTGCTGAGAGAACTCGTCCCAGGTCTGGGCGTCGAAAAGTTTTCCGGCAAACTTCGCGACCGACTCGCGGAGTGAATCGCGAAACTGTTGGTTTTCGAACCGCGAACGTGAGACCCCGACGATTCGAACCACGTCGTCCAACTTGTTCTTTTTGAACAAGCTGTACAGTGCGGGGATCAGTTTGCGACTGGTCAGGTCGCCCGAGGCACCAAAAATGACGATCGTGTGAGCCATGGCAAAGGCAATTGCAGCGCGGAGAGAAAGGGGTCGCGACGCCAGAGCGTTCCCACGAAGGGTAGCCCGCGGTGTAATTCGTTGCCAGGGGCCTGCGTTCGTCGCGGGCCGGACTTGGACGACGTCCTTTCCAAACCATCGCTTGGTACGATGGCCCTTCCGAGCCGTCGCGGCGAAGCACTGTACGATGGCCCTTCCGGACCGTCGCGGCGACGAACTGTACGATGGCCCTTCCGGGCCGTCGCGGCGACGAACTCGAGGGCGTCCCTGGCCGCCTTACAGTTCTGCTAGGGCGTCGATCACCTGCTGGTCGTGACCGTCGACCTTCACGCGTTTCCAGACCTTGGCGACCTTGCCGTCGGCATCGATCAGATACGTGCTGCGCTGGATCCCCATCGATTTCTTGCCGTACATGTTCTTCTCGCGCCAAGCCCCATATTTTTCCAGCATCGCGTGCTTCTCGTCGACCAACAGCGGGAAGGGCAACGAATACTTGTCGCGGAATTTGGCGTGGCTTTCGGCCGAATCAGCACTGACGCCAAACAGCTGTGCCCCCAACTCTTTCATTTCATCGTACCGATCACGAAACGCGCAGGCCTCTTTGGTGCAACCGGGCGTGTCATCGCGTGGGTAGAAATACAACACGACGGGATCGCCTTTGAGATCGCTCAGCTTGACCTTGTTGCCCTGGTCGTCTTTCAGGGTGAATGCGGGAGCTTTGGTACCGGGTTCAAGCCAATCAGCCATCAAAGAAATCCTCGGGGGAAAGTCACAAGAAATCACGTCGTTTCGTCGCTGTCAGCGGGAAGCGTCCATAGGAATCCTATCACCAGCCACTGGCTCACGCCACGTGCTGGTATCAATCAGCCGTTTGGCGCGAGCCTACGGGCCCCGGCTCGTTTTCTTGGTGTGGGATGCCCGTACGCTCGCGCGAAGCGGCTGATCCCACGTGAGATCGGATGAAGTCAACAAACCGGTCGGCGAGCGGCCCATCAGCCTCCCGTCGGCGTGCCCCCCATCATTCTGCCATCCAGCAGCAGTTTTCCACCCGGCTTTCAATCACACGGGTGGCTTCCCATCGTTTTGCCCCTGCCGTCCTAGCGCCCCTCGAACCAACGAAAAAAGCCCCGATGGCTTTCGCAAACCATCGGGGCTTTCGAGATATTCGCTTCGAAATCGGAATCGGCTCGGAGCGTTGCACAGCGGACTCGGATAACTCGCCAGGGAGAAGATGCGAGTCGTTTCCTTGTCAGCCGGTTGGAGCAGGGTGCTTGGCGGGAACTCCTTGAGGAATGTCGTCCCGATCCTCGGCATCTCTCAGTTCAGTCTCAGTTGCATCCGCAAGGAGCAGCGACTTCGCATCCGCAAGCCGGCTCGATGATTTCGCAACCGCAAGTCGGCTCAGCGGCACAACCGGAGTCGCAACCGCAGCAGCTTTTCTTGCTGAACAGCTTCTTCAGCAGGCCGAAGTGGCTTTTCTTGGGGGCACAGCAGCTGTCGCATGCGGGGACTTCGCAACCGCAAGTCGGGGCAGCGACTTCGCATCCGCAAGCCGGTTCAGCGGCACATCCGCAAGGAGCAGCAACTTCGCAACCGCAAGCCGGCTCGATGTCGCAGCAACCGGCGTCGCATCCGCATCCGCGGTGCTTGCCGAACAGTTTGGCGAGCAATCCGCCACGCGGTGCACAGCCGCTGTCGCAGCCGCAGGGATCAACGACTTCGCAGCCGCACATCGGCTCAGCTGCACAGCCACAGGGTGCGGCCACTTCACATCCGCAGGCAGGCTCGCACGCGACTTCACAGCCACAGGCGGGTTCTGCACAGCAGCTGTCACAGCTGCTCTTACAAAGTTTGTCCAACAGGCCAAACGCGCTTGCGTTTGACGAAGTGCTTGCGACCAGTGCGACGGCCAACAAAGCAGGAACGATTACACGACGCATCGTGATTCTCCATGAATTAGATTTGGAAGGGTCTTGCCAGCGCTTCGGCTGCTGAATCGGTGGTGGTGGTGACCCGTGCCGGTGAGCACTTGCCAGATCGTGTCTTGCTATTTCGATCATCACTCGCCGACACTACCGTTTGGTTTTGCAGCGTTTGCTTCACGAGTCCCTCGGATCATTGATCCGTGGTCTTTCGTGCAGAAGTGGCTATCGTCCTGCGGGCATCAGCTCCCCTTGTTTTCCTGACAGAATTGCCCGCCAAGGACTCCCCGGCGGTCACGTCACAACGGCTCGCCCGGACGTTCCGGATATGACAGTTTCAACGGGCCCCGGCAGCCCCAGTTGAATGATCAGCGAGAGTAGGAACACGCCCGGGGCATCGACGCCAGGAGTGAGAGAACCTCCCTTGGGGCGAGGGGAGGGCGCGCCCCTTCGATCAGCCGTCTGCGCCAGCCTGCGGACATTTCATCATTCTGCCCCGAATCATTCTGCCATCCCTCTGCGGACTCCCGCCAACGCAATCAGACGTCGCGACCGGTTAGCGACATCAGCCACATCAACAGCGCGGCCAGGGTCAAGATCGTGATCAACGCTCCCAACGACAGCCGCTTACGAATCGGCGTCGCGTCCGGGATTACTCGCGGTTGACCGCACCAGGGACACTCGGTGACGCGCGCATTGATCCGCGCGTTACAATTCAGGCATTCTTCGATCGCTTGCTTCATCGTCCCCCGTTCGCCTCGCTGCCTGTTTGCTTTTCCACACGCCCACCTTTCTACAAGCCGCTTGTCCGCAGTCCTCGATCCCAGCCGTCCCTACGCCTTTTTAAATGAGCGCGAACCGGCGCGCGACGCTCACGGTCAGCGATCGGTCGCCACGGTCGCGACCGTCTTTTTGACCGCCAGCCGATGTCCGATCGGTTGCTCGATGTGTGATCTGCATCGAAACACCTTGCCCGGACCGTCACAGCCCGGCGCGATCCCCGATCAAATTCGCCACGCCCAGACTCGGCTGAAATCGTCCAACTGGATCAAGCTGTACAACAGCGGCAATTTCTTCGATCCGTCCAGTATACCGCCACGGGACTACGCAGAAATCGGACAAATTTGCGCAGGGTACGACCGTGTGATCATCGAAAACCACCCTCGATTCGGCGCTCGGCGCCATGAAGCGTTTCGCGATCTCATTTCCGGAACGCTTGAAGTCGCGGTGGGATTGGAAACCGTCCAGCCCAGGATCTTGAACCGTTTGGGAAAGCAGATGTCGCGCGATGATTTCGATCGCTACGCGTCGTTCTTACGCTGGCGCCAGATCGATCTCCGCGTGTTTCTGATCGTCGGCGCACCGCAGCTGTCGGTGAAAGAATCGCTCCGGTGGGCGCGCCTGTCGGTCCGGCATGCGATCCATTCGGGCGCGCGTCACATCAGCTTGATTCCCGCGCGATCCGGTCACGGATGGAACGGCATGGCGGAGTCCCTGCCCGAGATCGATTTGGAGCATCTGGCCGAATTGTACGATGATTCGCTGACGGATCTGGGAACAACCGCGTGCCTGTCGGTCGATCTGTGGGACATCGACCGTGACCGATTGAGTGAACAGCGACGCCGCCTGTTGGATCGATTCCAATCCGCCATCCTTGATCAGCAGGCCAGCCGGTGATGGACGGTCGATTTGATGTCGCGATCATCGGTTCCGGGTTTTCCGGTTCGATTCTGGCGAGAATCTTGGCGTCCCGCGGTCGACGTGTGGCGCTGCTGGATGCCGCGACGCATCCGCGATTCGCGATCGGAGAATCATCGACGCCGATTGCGGACTTGTTGCTTCGGCGTCTGGGCCGGCAATACGGTTTTCCGGATTTGGAAGCTCTTTCTGCCTATGGAAACTGGCAGCAATCGTTGCCCGAGTTGGCATGTGGGATGAAGCGTGGATTCAGCTACTTCGATCACCGAACGGGGATCGTTGAATCTCGCTTGGGCGAGCGTTCGATGATCGTTGCGGCCAGCCCCAGCGATTGGAAAAGCGATACGCATTGGTACCGCAGCGACGTCGATGCCTTCCTGTTTGCCAAGGCGGTCGAAGCCGGAGCGGTCGCTCAGGAGGGCGTCGCCGTGACGTCGCTGGAGTTGTCCACCGCGGGGGACGCACGCATCGGATTTGCGTCCGGCGATCAGGTTGCCGCTGCGATGGTCGTCGACGCCTCCGGTCCGGCCGCGGTGTCGGCGCGATTGCTGGGCGTCGCTCCGTTGACCGATCGGCTGCAGACCAAGACCTGTGCGGCATTCGCTCATTTTCGCGGCGTCGATTCCTACTCCAGTGTGTTCAATTCAATTCATGGCGACGGGCGCGGCTGCGATCCCTTCGATGCCGATGCCGCAGCGCAACACCATTTGATCGACCAGGGTTGGGCCTGGATGCTGCGATTGGACAACGGCATCACCAGCGTCGGGATCACGTCGCCTCTGCCCGCCGATGCCGCGACCCGTCACGACACGGTCGATCGGGCCGTCCAGATTCTGGCCGATCGTTTCAGCGCTTACCCGACGCTGCATCAGATCATGCGAAACTGCGAGATCGTGGCGCCGCATTCGACGATTCACACCATCGGCCGTTTGCAGCGTTTGTACGATCCCGTTGTCGCGGAAAACTGTGTGATGATGCCGACGACCGCCGTTGCGATTGACCCGCTTCACAGCACGGGGATCGCCCATGCACTGGCCGGCGTGGAGCGATTGGCGGGGTTGATCCTTACGCCCGATCGAGGCGATGGTGTCCAACGCTATCGCGAGGTGATTCTTGGCGAAGCATTCCATCTGGACCAAATCGTCGCGTTGGGCTACCGAGCGATGCCCTCGTTTCGGCGGTTCGCAGCTTCCTGTATGGTCTACTTCGCCGCCGCCATTGCCTGCGAAGAACGCATCGGTCGCGGTGACGTGCCAACCAAGTTGTGGCAAGCCGATCAGGAACGGTTTGTCGCGGCAGTCGGTCGCTGTGCCGAGTGGGTTGATTCTGACGCGGATGACAATGAAGTGGTGCGTCGGATGCGAGAGCTGATCGAACCCTGGAACACGGCGGGGTTGTTCGACAGCGTCGGAAATCGCTACGCCTACACCGCGACGAAGTAGGTTTGGGGCAGTGGATAGAAAAATGGGGTAGAAAAATGCAGGCTGGAGGAGGAAAAAAGGACAAGAAAATGGGTGACAAGAAAATATTGGCCAAACCTGAAACTTGATATGAGATCTCCGAAGGTTCTTTTGACACGACGCTTGCCGCCTGATTCGATGGAGCGGTTGAGTGCCGAGGCACACCTTTGTCATGGCGACTTGGATCGTGCACTGACGCGCGAGGAATTGATCGATGGCGTGCGTGATGTTGAGGGGCTGATTTGTTTATTGACCGATCAGATCGACGCGGAGGTATTGGATGCCGCTGGGAACCTGAAGGTCGTGTCGAACTACGCGGTCGGCTACAACAACATCGACGTCGATGCCGCGACGCAGCGAAACGTTGCGGTCACGAACACGCCGGGTGTGTTGACCGATTGCACCGCCGACATGGCGTGGGCGCTGCTGATGGCCTCGGCCCGGCGGGTCACCGAAGGGGATCGTTTGGTGCGTTCGGGCCAGTGGACCGGCTGGGAACCGCTTCAAATGCTCGGCGCGGAAGTGACCGGAGCGACGATCGGCATGGTCGGATTTGGCAGGATCGCCAAGGCGATGGCCAAGCGGGCATTGGCGTTTGACATGCGCGTCCGCTACTGGAATCGCACCCGGCTGACGGTCGCGGAGGAACGCGAACTCGGGGTGGAATATCGAGCACTGGACGAGTTGCTGGGCGAGTCGGATTTTGTTTCCATTCACGTCGCGCTTTCGGACCAGACCAGGCATCTGATCGGGAAACCGCAGTTGGAGAAGATGAAGCCGACCGCCACGTTGATCAATACGGCGCGTGGAGCGGTGGTTGATGAAGCGGCGCTCGTCGAGGCGCTCCGCGAGGGGAAAATCGCACGGGCCGGCCTGGACGTTTTTGAGCGGGAGCCGACGGTGCATCCCGAGTTATTGACGCTGCCCAACGTGGTGCTCGCCCCCCATCTGGGCAGCGCCACCGTCCAGACACGCACCCGGATGGGCGAGTTGGCGATCGAAAACTGTCTGGCCGCCTGCCGCGGCGAGCGTCCACCCCATCTGGTGAACCCCGACTGGACGCCTCGCCAGTGAGACGAGTGAGCGAAGAAAATGCCAGCGGGAAGCGTCACGGCCTGTTGATTTAGTCCGATCACACGTGGGATCAGCCGTTTCGCGCGAGCGTACGGGCTTCCTCTACCAAGAAAACGCACTGGCGCCCGTAGGCTCGCGCCAAACGGCCGATTAAATCAACGGGCCGTGACGCGGCGTGCTGGCATCGCGGGGCGGGTGCGCGCCGCAATCGGCCCCGATCGACCGGATCATCCGGTACAGGCCCCATCGCCCGGCCGGGCGAAAGCACCGATTTCGTTGACCGATTCCGGGTCCACGAGTAGGATTCAGCCTAGGCCGGTGCGAGCAGAACGATGGATTTCCTTGGGTGCGGGTTTCCTTGGGTGCGGGTTTCCTTGGGTGCGGGCCAGTTACGCGTCAACTTGATGGGCGTGCTCTTCAAATGTCTGGCGATGGAAAACCAAGAACCAACGGCTAGCGATTCAACCGTCCACCGAACGCCCGAGCAGTCGGTCGATGGTGGCCGCGACCCCCTGGAGATGGAGCGCACGACCGACGAAGTGTTTGCGGTGCGGCAGTCTCCCAAAGGCCGATCGGCCAGACTCGCGGACGAAGTGGCATCTGAGGGAGACTTCGCGCCGGGGCTGGAAGAAGCCAAAACCGTGATCCGCCAGGTCGCCGCGGCAGGCGAAAGAAAAAATACCGGCAGCGGGCGCACCCCGGCCGACATCGCCAAGGTGCTGGTCGGTGAGCAGCTGAACCAATACTTTCTCGAAGCCCTGATCGGCGGGGGCGGCATGGGCGCCGTCTTTCGCGCCCACGATCAACAGCTCGACCGCATCGTCGCGCTCAAAGTGATCCCTTTCGTCGGGAACGATCCCGAGTTGCAGCGCCGATTTCGCAACGAAGCACAGAACGCTGCGAAGTTGGATCACCCCCGGATCGCGCGCGTGTTCGACGCCGGCAACTACGACGATTGGCATTACATCGTCTTTGAGTACATCAATGGAACGAACGTCCGCGACTTGGTCGACCACCACGGTGCGCTGTCGCTCGACGACGCCGTTGTATTCACGTCACAAGTCGCCGAAGCGCTTGATCACGCGTCCCAGCGCGGGATCGTCCACCGCGACATCAAACCGTCCAACGTCCTGGTGTCCGATGACGGTTCGGTCAAGTTGGTCGACATGGGGTTGGCTCGCAGCGACAACTTGGAACTCAGTGAAGACATGACCGCCAGCGGTGTCACGCTGGGAACGTTTGACTATATCTCGCCCGAGCAAGCGTTCGATCCACGCGATGCCGACATCCGCAGTGATCTTTATTCACTCGGGTGCACGTTCTATTTCATGGTCACCGGTGAAGCGCCCTATACCGGTGGCACCATGCTTCAAAAGCTGATCAGCCACGGCAATGCACCGTTGCCCAACCCCAAAGTGCTACGTCCGGATCTGCCCGACGAAGCGATCGCGGTGATGCACCGGATGATGGCCAAAGATCCACAATCCAGGTACCAGAACGCGCGGGACTTGCTGGCCGATCTCAGCGAATTGGCGTATCGATTCCAATTAAAGCGTGCGCAGTCCAATGCGGTGGTGACGCTTCCGTCGGGCAACGAAGGCCTACAGCGACTGCAATTGCATCTGCCATGGATGATCGTGGCACTGTTGATCTTGATGATCGGTGGCTACTTGGAGCTTCAATCGACCGCGACGCGGGATGCGTTCGTCATCAATCGCCCCGCGTCGATGAATCGAACGGGTTCGACGCGGCCTTCGTCGCTTTCCTCGTCTGGCGAGCCGGCGGTGAGCGAGCGAGCGACGACGGGCGCCGCCTCGAATTCGGACAACACGCCGGGATTGGCGACCGGAACGTTTTCCGAAAGCAATCCACCGGCGGGCAGATCCGAGACGCCGGGGCTCGGCAATTCGACCAGCCCGGCCGAACGGGGCGGTCGGGACACGATCGAACCATCGACGTCAGACCCCGACATGAATCTTGACGATGTTTCCGAAGCAGCAGCTCGGCCGCCAAGTTTCACCGCCCGGTTGCCGATTCCCGAAACACTCGGAAGCGGTGACGAGCCGCCGTTGACCTCGATTGACGACAGTTCCGCTGTAGCGGCCGATGCGGCGGCGGACATGGAGCCCGATTCAACAGCGTCCGGATTGTCCGCTTCCGCAGCGGGCGGTCTGGCGGCAGCCGGATCGGTGATCGGTGCGGGAAGTCCAGAGATGAACCGGATCAGCGAACAGGCGGGAACGGCATCGGAGGTGTCGCCGACTCGCCCCGTCATGCCAGCCGAACTGCCGCCCCCCCAATCCGTGCGTGTGGTGTCGCCAAGTCTGTTGGCACTCTCGATGCGCGTCGACCAAATCGATCGCGATACCGATGGTGCGATCCTGGTTTCCACCCTGGCTGAAGCGGTTGATCTGGCCATGCGGTTCGGCGTCGGACGTGTGGAATTGGCCACCGCCGAATTGGTCACCGGCCCGCTGGCGATCCCCCAAGACAACATGGTGTTCGAATCGACGGTGGGGCGAACGACCATCCGAATGGTCTCCACCGACACACTCGCGATCGGTCGTAGCGAGATGTTGAACATCGGAAATCACCGCACCCAGTTTCGCAATCTGGACTTTCATTGGGAGCTCGCCCAAGAACAAGTCGACGGTGGTTCCATGTTTGTGGTCAACGACAATCGATTGACACGCTTTCAGAATTGCACATTCACGTTGGTCAACAAAGCGATCCATGATGGGGTGTCGTTCTTCCAAGTTATTACCGACCCCAAGGCACTGCCGGATTCGGAAACCCTGCCTGGCCGTGTCCTCAATCCCAACGAAAATGCATTGCCATTGGTTGCAATCCAGTTGGACAATGCGGTGGTGCGCGGTGAAGCGACGCTGATTCAAATGGACTACGCCGCTGCATTGCAATTGGTCTGGAAAAACGGCCTGCTCGCCATCAGTGGCCGGATGATCGACACGTCGGGGGCGCTTCGACGTCCGACGGTGGTCGCCAGCCCGATTCAGCTGTCGCTACGGGACGTCACGGCCGAAATCCCGCGCGGAATGCTCCGCATGCGACTCGGCCCGGACGGGATCTTTCCGGTTCCGATCGAACGTGAAGCCAATCAGTGTGTGTTCTTGGTCGAAGAGGGCCAGCCACACGTGGAAATCATCGGCGTGGAAACACTCGCCACCGAGCGGCCTTATTTGAAGCTTCGCGGAGAGGACAACGCCTACGTCGGTGCGCCGACGTTGAGCGATCCGGTGTTGTATGTTTCCGATCTCGCCGGAAACTCGTCGGTGTACATGATGGAGGAACTCGCCGCCCAGTCGCTGCCATGGATCGACGAGCGGCGACCGCGCTGGTCGGTCCGCTGGTCGTCGGCACGCTCCCGATCGCAGACCTACCATCGTCTGACGCCGACCAACTATCGCCAAGACGGAGCGATCTACTTCGGATTCCAAGAACCCGATCTGCCGGAGTTGCCCTAGCGCCGATGCCAGCGGGAAGCGTGAGCGAGCGGCCAATGCCAGCGGGAAGCGTGAGCGAGCGGCCCTTGGGGCCTACTCCGCCGCGGACGTTTGCCACTCGCTGACGCGTCGTGCTGGCAGCGCGTGGGATCTGTCGGGGGCGCGTCTTAGTGAATCATCACCTCAACCGGCAAACCGACCGGCAACGTCACGTCCGTCCGCAGATCGATCCAAACCCGCCGCGTGTGCGTTTCGTTGCGCTCCCCGGCCCAACCGCCGTAAATCTTCTTCGGTTCCATTCTCGGTTCAATCTCAACGACGACACCCGAGAAATGCTGTCCCGGCAGCGCATCGGCCGTGACCTCACACGTCTGCCCCAGCGTCACCGTCAACGCGTCGCGTTCGTCCACATCGGCGACGACTCGCAAGCGTTCGGTATTGGAAAGTTCGAGCGCCGCGTCGGGCATCTCGGGGCTGATCCATTCGCCCGGGTTGATCTCCACCGCCAAGACAACGGCAGGGCACGGCGAAACGACCGAGCATCGCTGTAGATCGATCTCAGCCATGTCCAGTTGCGCCTGGGCCGAAGCGATTTCGGCATCGGCCGCCATCAAATCGGCAAGTCGCGGATCGGCTTTGATGGTTTCGTAGCGCTGGTGTGCGGCCTGCAGCAAGGCCAGATTCGCGTCGTGGTCGGCGCGGTAATCTTCGAGCCCTTGCGAGCTAAGCGCATTCCTGGAGAACAACTTGCTCGCCCGTTCGAACCGAGTTTTGGAGCTGTCGTAGCGTGCTTGTGCGGCGATCATCTCTTGTTTAGCCGCTTCAATTTCGCTGTCTCGTGCACCGGCGACGAGCCGCATTCGTTTTGCGCGCGCCGCCGACAGAGTTGCCGACGCGAGATCCCGCTGTGCTTCATAGCGACGCGTTTCAAGTTGAAACAGCACTTGGCCTTTTTCTACTCGTGATCCGCGGGCCACGAAGACCGATTCGATTCGGCCTGGAAACTGAGGCCGGATCAAGACGTTTTCGGTCGTCCCTTCGATTCGACCGGCCGCATGAACCGACGATTGGGCGATCACGGTTTCCGCCTTCTCGGGCAGTGCCGCTGGTCGGGAGTTCGCCCGTTGGTGCTGGTCGGCGATGATCAGGATTCCGGTCCCCAACGCCGCGAATGCTCCAGCAAGAAACAGCTGTCTCATTTGAATCTCCCGTTTTCCATTTCGCAGATCCGATCGGCGTACTCGTAGATCCGAGGATCATGGGTCACGACAACGGTTGAACTGGCGAATTCTTTCGTCAATTGGTGGAGCAGCTCCATCACGGCCTTTCCCGATTTACCATCCAGCGCCGCCGTCGGCTCATCGGCCAGGATCAGCTCCGGTTCATCGATCACGGCGCGAGCCAACGCGACTCGCTGGCATTGCCCGGGACTCATCGACGTCGGCAACGCCTTGCAGTGATCCTGCAGTCCCATTCGGCACAACAGTTCGCCGGCACGATTGCGAGCCTCCCGCATCGCCATCCCTTCCATCGTCAGCGGGATGGCGACGTTGTCTTCCGCCGTCAGCCCGTTGATCAGCTGGAAGCGTTGAAACACGAATCCGATTCGCTGGCGTCGCACCAACGTGCGCTCGACTTCGTCCAATCCGTCGACGCGTCGATCTTTCAGATACAGTTCCCCGGAGTCCGACGTCAAAAGCAGCCCCAGGATCGACAGCAATGTCGTTTTCCCGCTTCCCGACGGACCGGCCAAAAAAACACATTCACCCGGATCGACGTGAAAGTCGATGCCGTCGAGCACCGGCCGAGCTTGTCCGCCGATGACATAGGATTTCGCGATCGCTTTCGCTTCCAGTACAGGTTGCGTTCGCGACGCTGACTTCTGCCCGGCCGCATGCCCCGATCGGCTCGGTCCAAGGACCGGAATGTCAAATGGGGGAGTCGCGCCGGCGTTCGCGTTTGTAAGGCTCATGACTGCAATGCGGTGTGGGGGTCAATGCGTCGAACACGCAAGTAAGGCAATCCGGCCGCGAATAAGCAGATCGCGAAGATCAACACCCCGCATCCGACATACAACATCAAGGGGATTTCGATCGTCGCTCGAGGGGTGCTGAGCAGGGTTTTGAGAATGACGGTGATCACCATGCCGATCGCAATGCCGATCGTTGCAACCAGAGCAGATTGAAGGCCGAGGATGCACAACAGTTCACGTTCGCTGAGTCCGATTGCCCGCAGCGTCGCGTATTCGCTGATTCGATCCAGCACCATCGCGTACAACGTTTGCCCGACCATCACCAAGCCGACCAGCAGTCCCAGCATTGCTGCGGCGCCGAAACTCAATCCGATGCCTGTGCGTGTCATCCAAAAATTGATACTCACGCCCGCATATTCATCGGTTGGCATCGCCTCGACATCCGGCAGCAAGCGTTTGATCTCTTCGCAGGTCCGTTGGCAATCCGCTCCAGGGGCGATCCGAGCGAGCAAATACGACGTCTCCGATGGATCTGAATCTGCCAAGTCGACCGCGTTGTCATAGTCAGTAAAAACGTAGGGAGTCACCAGAAAGCTAAGAATCCCGCTACTCTTTCCGGTCACCCGGACCCGACGACCATTGATCTCCCTCAGTTCACCCACCACTGGTTCAGACAATTTGTCGCTATCACAGCGATCGACAATGACCGCATCGAGTAGATCGAGCGCGTTTTCCGGTCCATCGACAATCCGAAATGCATGTCCCAGATCGGTCGCGTCAGAAACGCCCACTAGGACGATGTTCTCGAATGCTCCGTTGGGAAGCGACATCTCGCCGAACTCAACTCGCAGTGGCTGAACCTCTTCGACGCCTTCGACGCTTGCGACGACATGCCGCCAACGTTCCGGAATCGGGTGTGCGAAGTCGACGTTGTGCATGCCCCGATGGCCGATCCAGATGTCCGCGTTGCTGCGATCGACCAGCACGCTGGCCTTGTTGATCAGTCCAAAGAACAGACCGCCCTGGATATTCACCAACACGACCGAAAAGATCACTCCGACCAACCCGGCAATTAACTTGCCGCGGTCATGAAGAAGAGTGCGATAGGCAAGGTTCCAACGCATCGCACCATATTGGAGAGGAAGCCTGGGGGATTGAGGGTTTCCCCGTTAGTATCGGCTACCCAACCGTCAAACTTTAATTTTCTCGATTCAGCACGCGATTAGCTCACGTCGACACCGTCACCTTGCCCCGGGCCGTAACTTCTCCACAAAAAACGCCCGCATCCGCCGACGCCCATACGTTCCTCCATCGCTGTGCCCCATCCCGGGAATCATCAAGAACTCGAAATCCTTGTCCGCCTTGACCAGCGCGTCGACCAACCGATAGGTCGATTCCGGAGGCACATTGCTGTCCAATTCCCCGACCACCAAGAACAGATCGCCTTGCAAACGTTCCGCGTTCTCAAGATTACTGTTGAGGGCATAATGCTCGCCGACCGGATAGCCCATCCATTGTTCGTTCCAAGACGCCTTGTCCATGCGGTTGTCATGGCAGCCACACGAGGCATACGCGGCCTTGTAAAACTGCCCGTGAAACAGCAATGCTCCGCATGCGTTTTGGCCGCCGGCAGACGTCCCGAAAATTCCGACGCGCGACAAGTCGATCGCCGGATATTCCTCTTTCGCGGCCTTCATCCAAGCAATCCGATCGGGGAACCCTGCGTCTTTCAGATTATGCCAGCACACATCGTGAAACGCCTTGGATCGATTGGCCGTCCCCATCCCATCGATCTGCACCACCACGAACCCCAGGTCCGTCAGCTCCTTGTAGCGGGCCGCATGCGAGTAGCGTTTGGGAACATGTGAATCGTGCGGGCCCGCGTAAATTGCCTCGATCACGGGATAGTGGTTTGTCAGGCTCGCGTCATAATCCGCGGGGAAATACAGATTCCCCCAAATCTGTGTCTCGCCGTCTCGCCCCGCTGCGTGAAAGACCTTCGGTGCTGACCAGTTGGAGGCGTCGTTGCCAACCCGCTCGGCACGCAGCAACTCCGTAATCAATGCACCGTCGTCTGCCCGTCGCAATTCGTGGACCGGCGGCGAGTCGACGCGACTGTGCGTTGCGACGACGAATCGCCCATCGGGCGAGAACTGAACCGAGTGGTCACCGTCGGATTCTGTGATCGCCACCAAACCATCGTCATCCAACCCGACGCGGACAAGGTGCCGATGGTACGGATCCTGGCCGTCATAGAACTCACCAACCAGTAAATCCAGCGTCCGAGCGTCCTCGTCGATCCGCACGATCTCCCGTACCAACCAATTCCCTGACGTGACTGCACTGAGGGCTTCCTCGTTCCTTGAGTCATTTTCCCCCTGGGAAGGGTGAGCGGAGCGAGGAGACGGCTCGCCTTGGTCTGTATTCTTCTGCTCCGTATCTTCTTCAACCTTGTCTTCCAAACCCACCAGATACAAATGCCGGTACCCGCTGCGCTCGCTCGCATAGATCACTTCATTGGTCGTTTCCAGGTAAGTGAACATCGGCACGTGCGGCCCATGCGTCGACCAGACGAATGTCTGTGACGTTTCATCCACGACGGTTCGCGTCGTTTGGTTGATGGGGTTGATCACAAACAGCCGCACACGTTGATGTCCCCGATCCACCTTTTCGATCGCGAGTTTGTGAGCTCCGAACCAATGAACATGAGGGCGTCCGAAATCGATTTCCGGCAAGTCGGTCTGAAGACGTTCTCCGGATGCGGCATCGAACACGAACAGTTCATAGACGTCGTATTTGTCGCCCGGCAATCGATACGGCCGGGATTGAACCTTGGCGCGCCCGCCGCTGGACGGAGACGACTCGATGGTCACCGTTTCCGGCGGCTCGTTGCGTTGGACTTTCCAAGCGGCGACGAGCATTCCATCGGGCGACCAGGACGGCGAAACAATCTCATGGCCGTCGACGGCTCCGAAGTCCAATTCGACCCAGCGCGTTTCATCTGCGTCTGCGACTTTCAATCGCAGCCCCGCCGGCGATCGCCGGAACGCGGATTCACCATCGGGCGAAGGCACCGGTCCCATCGCTCGGTCGGTTCGCCCACGACGGCGGCGCGGCATTGAAATCGGTTTTGGGGATTCGAATTCGGTCTTGATCCGGGCAACGGTGGGCGGTGACTGGGCGATCGTGCTGCCGAAGAAGCGGTCATCGGACGATTTGACCGCCCAGGCATGGCCGGCGAACGTGTGTTGGGAACGCGTCTGGCCCGGTGCGAGCTGGCCGTATTGCCGAAGGTCTCCGTTGGGTTCAATCCAGTACAACGCCACCGTCGTGTCCGAATCGTTCACGAACTCGACGCTCGTCTCCATTGCCGACGGTTCCGAACGCGGCAACGGGCCTCCGCGAAGCACCTTGCCGTCGCCGGCGATGGAATTCTGGTCTACCGCGCTGATCGCACCGGTCGCCGCATCCACCGTGCGAACGGTGACCCCGCCCCCGGCAAGCTGTTCGGTGAAGGTGAAATGGGTCGCGTCGGTCCAGTGAACGTCGATGCGTTGGTTGATGGTCCGGCTCCGCCCCGTTTCGATTGGTTCAGCCGCCGAAAGCGATTGAAATGTTACGTGGCCACACACACCCAAAAAACACAAGCCGAAAATGTAGACTGAAAGACGCAACGCAAAGCCCTCGAAAGCCTAGGGGACGAATCGACCGAGCCCGCATTGTAGCCCCGTGGTCCAAAGCCGCACGCCCCACCGCCATGCCGCCCCCCACCCCTGCCAGCACGACGCGTGAGCGAGTGGCCCACGCCGGGAGCGGGGTGGGCCCACGGGCCGCTCGCTGACCGGCCTGTTGATTTAATCAGCCGTTTGGCGCGAGCCTACGGGCGCCTGAGCGTTTTCTTGGTGCAGGAAGCCCGTACGCTCGCGCGAAACGGCTGATCCCACGTGTGACCGGACTAAATCAACAGGCCGTGACGCTTCCCGCTGGCATTGGCAACTCTAGCCGGCGCGTTTCATTGGTGGTTGTGTCGCAAGGTTCAAATAAGGTCGATCGCAATGGACCATCACAAACGGGATCACACGTCGGAACTTGTGCAAGTTCCTTCGCCTCGGCCCGAACGTCCCCATTCCTAAGAACACCGATTCGCTGACGCGTCGCACTTCCCCCCGCAGCCAGCAGATCGGCCCCCAGTTTCTGTGGCGGTAATCGAGAATGAATGAATCGCCCGGGACGACCAATGAATGATCAATCGACGTGTCCATTGGCAGCAGCGCCCTGCGATCTTCGACGGTTCCGAAAGCGTTGTAGCCTTCGCCGCAAGTGTCCGAGATCGGTCGAAACGCCTTGCCCAACCAAGGGCCCTTGGACCCGAACAGCGTTCTCGTCAGAAAGGTTCCTAGCGGATCGCCCTGGTCGAGCAGTTGAGCGTCGTATTCCCCAGCCAAGTCAGCGATCGAGGGCGTTGGCAAATCCCAATAGAGCATCTTCAAGCGAAACCGATCCAACCGCATCAATTCAGCGAGCTGTTCTTTTTCTGGCGGCGACAGAGTTTCACCAAGCATTTCCACGATTCCAGAACGCGTTTCGGAGGCCAATCACAACCGGCCCCCCGGAATTACCAAACATTCCCCCCGAAAATCAACGCCGAGAATTTCGACGCCGTCGGGAGCGTGGTGGACTCCACGAGCCGCTCGCTGACGCTTCCCGCTGGCATTGATTCCCACGCGCTGCCCGACGCGTCAGCGAGTGACCGCTATCGCAAACGCCTCGCATGATTTTGACAGCGCCCGAAATGCGACGTAGGGTCCTGAGGGAGATGTGTTCTCATCGCAGCATTTGCGCTGACGCGCCCCCCAAACGGTCGGGTCTCGCCCGCTTGATCCGGTTTTCAAACCGGAATGACCTTCAACTCCCTCGTGCTGTTGTCCAACCATGTCCCCCAGTCATCCGAAACCATCACTTGCCCAGGCGATGAGCGAGCGGATGTCGATCGATGGTGTGACGTACAAGATTGCGAGTTGCCGCGAAGAACGCGAGGACGCGTTTCGGCTGATTCATGACGCCTATGTCAAATCGGGCTTGATGACGCCAAACAAAGCGCGGATGCGGGTCACACCGTATCATCTGTTGCCGACCACCGATGTCTTCATCGCCTATCACCAGGGGAAAGTGATCTACACATTGACCTTGATCAGCGACGATCAAATGGGAATGCCCATGGAAGAGGTTTATGGGCGTGAAGTGGAACAGCGGCGTTGTGCAACCGGTGCCTATTTTGCCGAAGTCTCGTGTCTAGCTAGTCGTACCGGCTATTTCAATCGCAACCGCATGTTCAATGTGTTTGTGCAACTGGCCGCATTGATGGTGCAATCGGCTCGAGAAAACGGCGTCGAAAGGCTGCTGGTGGCGTGCAGTCCTCGGCATGCCCGGTTTTACCAGTGCTATCTGGCATTCTCGCAGATCGGAGATCAGAGGGTTTACGGACAGGTTCGCAACAAACCGGCCGTCGCGCTCGAGCATGATTTCGCAAAACTCGATCAAGAATCTTATCCGCTCCGTGATCGCATCTACGCCGCTCCGCTTCGGCATTGGGAACTGTACCACCAACCGATGTTGCGGGAAGAAGCATTCTACTTCAGTGAAGTCGCCGGTCTGTGCGCCGAGCACTTCCCGCTGGAAGCTGTCAGCTAAACGGTCGTCGACCTGTCGCCGCCGAGCAACAGATAACATGCCGGGGTGAAACCGAGCGCGACCACCGTCGCTCCCACGATCCCTCCGGCGATCACGATCATCATCGGCGGCCAAAAATCACCTCCGCGAAGGATCAGTGGCAGCACGCCCGCGACGGTCGTCACTGACGTCGTCAACACGTGTCGCGTCGCAGAGAACACGCTTTGCGGAATCGTCCGATAGTGCGCCGCCCCCGCTTTGCATTCGCTCAAGATCACGATCGAATCATTGACGGCCAATCCCAACAATCCCGCGACCCCGATGATCGCAACGATTCCGATCGGATAGCGAAACGCCCACAAACAGAACATCCCCAGCCCGACCGCAAGGGTTGCGACCAACAGGATGATGAACGCCAGGCGAAAGGAACCGAACGTCAACACCAAAACGGATGCCATCAGCACGAGTACGATCGCCGAGTACGCCAACAGGTGTCCGACCGCGGAGTCTCGTTCATAGCTGATCCCGCCGAAGTCGAATCGATAGCCCGCGGGCACCGAGAACCCCGATTGTCGCATCTCCTCCTTGAACGCGTTTTCGATCTGGATCGGCAGCGTACCGGCTTGCGTGTAAGCATAGACGATGTTGCATCGCCGAGCGTTGCGGCGGTAAATGCTGAACGTCTGCTCGTCGATGGTCCATGTCGCCAAACTGTCGACCGTTGTGGCGCGTCGAGGTGTTGTTTCGGTGACGATCGGCAGCGTCAAAACCCGCTCCGGCCGCAACTGCTCCGCACCGCTCAGCCGAACGCGAATGGGAATGCTCTCCATTTGCTCGGTCATTTCCGCGACCACAATTCCATCCAGGTAGTCACGGATTTGGCCGGAGATCCTCTCGTCGTCGAGTCCGAGCGGTTCCGCTTCGGTCTGGCTGATCGCCAAGGCCAAGTGCGGGCCGCCCGCATCGAGCGACATTCGCGTATGGATGATCCCGGGGACTTCCATCAGCAGCGTCTGTGCTTGCCGTCCCAAGTCGGACAGTTCTTGTAGTGACGAACCATACAGCCTCAGCTCAATCGGAGCCGGCGCGGGCGGTCCTTGCTCGATCAACGTCACCACGCACTGCGCCTCTGGGAGTTCCTGGTCCAAATCCCGTTGAATGTCGTGGACCAAATCCAAGGGAACCGACTCGGACGTCAACTGAACAAGTCCCTGTGCAAAGTTGCTGCGGTTGTCTTCCAATCCGACCATGCTGTAGTGCAACTTTGGGGCACTGCGGCCGACAAAGAGTGCGACCTCTTCAACCGTCGAATGCCGCATCACGATGTCGCGAGCCCGTTTGGCAATCCGTTCGGTTTCAGCAATCGAGACGTGTGTTGGTAGCCGAACGGAAAAGTGGAATTGGTCTCGCTCCGCGGCCGGAAAGAATTGTTCGGGGATGGAGCGGGCGGCCAGGAGCCCGAACCCGGGGACGATGACGGTCAATAGGATCACTGCCAGCGGTCGATGCATGCCAAAACGAAGCAGCGCCATGTAGAGTTGACTCGGATGGCGCCGGGAAACATCGCGGACATCGCCGGCGGGGACGAGACACCACGCCGCCAAGACCGGAACGATGGTCAGTGACAGGGTTAGCGATGCGATCAAGCTGGCGATCACGCTCCAACCGAGCTGTTCCATGAACTCACCCGTCGGGCCGCCGATCAATAGAATCGGTGTGAATCCGAGTATGGTCGTGATGTTGGACCCCAGCAACGGAGTCGTCAGATGTCGAACACTTCCCCGGCAGGCGTCGCGGGCCACGTCGCCATGATTGAGACGCCGCTGAAGATCATCGACCACGATGATCGGGTTGTCGATCAACATGCCGATCGCCAAGATCAAACCCGCGATCGACATTTGATGTAGCGAGATACCGAACGGAATCATCAACAGAAAGACGACTCCCAAGGTCATCGGCAAAGCCGCACAGATCGGAATCGCCGCACGCCATCCCATCATCAAACAGACGACCACCACGACCAGGGCCAGCCCAATTCCGAGACTTTGATAAAGGTCCGCAGCTCGCTGATCGGTGTAGGACTGCTGGTCAAAGATGGCCGTGATCTCCAGCCCCTGTGGTAGGATCGCCTGGAAGTCGGAGAGCGCCTCCTGTTGTGAGAACGTCCAGCCCGAGATCCCGTAGGCCTCGTCCATGCGGGTCGCGACAACGACCGCACGCCGTCCTTTGACAAACGCCGATTCGCTCCGCGGGAATCGTTCGCTGCGTGAAACGTCGGCCAGATCACCGAGCGTCAGCTGACGCCCCGCTCCGTCGCTGCTGACAACGATCTGGCGGACCGAATCCAGGTCGATCAGGTCACCGCTTGAGCTGACGGGCAGGGTGTAGCGGTCCGATTGCGACATCGCGTCGAACCCTTCGGAGTCCCTGGCGCGAATCCGATTGGCGATTTCGGCCGCCGGCAGTTTAGCGGCTGCGATTTCGGATTCGTCGATTTCGACCAACACCTCCTCGACCGGCACCCCAAACACTTCGGTGAATCGTGTTCCGGGAACAAAACTCAATCGATTGTTCAGTTCTTTGCCCCAACGGGCCAGGATTCCCGGTGGCACGGGGCGGTCGGAGTCTCCGTGCAACGCCACAATCCGGGTGTGGGCTCCCCATCGGGCCTCGTCGACCAAGAGGGGGACGCTCGCGCGGCGCGGAAGTTTGTCGGCGGCCTGAGCCACTTTGTCTTGGATTCTCAGCCAGGCTTGCTCGACGTCTTTGACCTCGTCGGTCAGTCGAATGAAGACCAACGAGACGCCTTGCAACGAAGCCGATTCGATCGAGCGAATCGCGCCGGCTTCGCGCAAGATGCGTTCCAGCGGCTCGCTAACCAGAGACTCCACTTCCACCGGTTCGGCGCCGGGCAGTCGGGTGGAAACATATCCCCAACGCACCTTCGAAACGGGATCTTCGCGAGTCATCCGCGTACTGAAACCCGCCATGCCGCTGACCGCAATCATGGTCAACACCAGAATCACCAACCGCGGATCGTCATACAGGCGACGTATCATCGGTGCATCTTGGCGAGACGCACTCGCATTCCCGGAGAAAGTTTGTGGACGCCGTCGTTGACGACCAACGACTGATCCGGCAATGCCGACACGACATAGACGCGGTCACCGTCGGTGTGAATCGGCGTGACGTCAAACTTCTCGACGTCATAGATTTCAGGATCCGAATCGCTTTCATGCAGACGGTAACAGGACCAAAGCCCGCGGATGCTGGCCACCAATGCCGACAGCGGCAGTTCGACGCAGTCCGCCTCAACGCGTTTCTCCAAATCCAAGGTGCAGACCATCCCCGGAAGAACTCGCTCCTGTGGCGCCGTTTTGAGTGGGATCACCACGTCCACGGTCCGCGACCTGCCATCAACCCGCGGAACCTGAACGATGTCACCGGTCGCATAGCGTTGATTGCCGACATGTACGCAACTGGCCTGACTTGCCGTGGGCAGTTGCGGTGCGGGAACCGCAAAACGTGCCTGCAACGCGTCGGACTCGTTCAGTTCCAACACGACTTCTCCCGGCAGCAGCGCGTCGCCTTCGTCATGAAACCGGCCCACACAAATCGCGTCGAATGGAGACACCAAGGTCGATTTGGACAGTCGAACGTCTAGCAGCTTCAGCTCTGCATCCGTGCTCGCGACCCGGCTGACCTGTGCCGAGATGTCTTCCTCGCGACTTCCCGCTTTCAGCTCGTCGAGCCTCTGGCGGGCTTCTTCAAGCGCGAAACCCGCGGATTCGTGCAACGCGACGGCTTGATCGTAGGCCGAACGCGAAATCGAACCGCCCGCGACGACTTTCTCCGCCCGCTTTCGATCCGAGGCAGCGAGTTTGACCTCGCTTTCCAGCCGACGCACCTTCGCCAACGCGGCGGCAATGATCTCCTTACGTTCCCCTTTTCTCAGGCGGTCCAAAACCGCTGACTCGGCCGCGCGACGCGACAACAGGACCGCCTTTTCAGCTTCCAGAATCGAGGTGTCCAGCCGGGCGACGACGCTCCCCGACTGAACCACGCTGCCCTCGTCGATCGCTACCGATTCCAACCGGCCGCCGAATTCAAACGACAAGGCGGTCATGCGGACCGGCTCCAAGCGTCCGTAGTAGGTGGCGGATCGAACAAATGATGTTCGCCGGCAAACCACACTCGCCGAAACAGGCAAAAGGGCGGGCCGAGAATCGACAGCCGACCTGGCGACGTCGCGGCCACATCCCGCGGTCAGAACGAGAATCGCAGCCAAGGCGACCTGCAGGATGACGGTGTGCGAAACAGAAATAACAGCCACTTCAGGATGGATCGGAACCGATTGCCGGTAAATAGCGACGCGAACGCAACGGTCGCATCATCATTCATACCTATTTCCTGGGCAATCCATCAACCACGATCGAACCGATGAATGCTTTGTTCGCCTTGCGTTCTTTCGGGTGGTTGCAGGTTGGCCCGCAGGGTGGTCGGCTGATTCAGGGTCTTCAGCAGCGGCCAGCCTTGCCAAAACGCTGTCATTCGCCCCGTTAAGCATCCGACTCAATCCCGCCGGGGGGCCGGAGGTGGAACGACGACGGTGTGACTCCGGGCACGGACATCATTGCGTTGCGCGACTCTTCCGGGTCAGCCAGACGTAGCATGCCGGCGTGAAACCGAGGGCGATCAACGTCGCTCCGACGATTCCCCCGGCAATCACGATCATCATGGGAGGCCAGAAGTCGCCCCCCGCAAGGATCAGTGGCAAGACGCCGGCGACCGTGGTCACAGATGTTGTGAAAACATGGCGAGATGCGCCCATGATACTGTGCGTCACATCCAGTTGTTTCGACGCATCGGATTGGCATTCACTTAAAACGACGATCGAATCGTTCACGGCCAAGCCGACTAATCCCGCGATCCCAATGATTGCCACGATTCCGATCGGATACTGAAAAACCCACAAACTCGTCAGTCCCAAACCGACCGACAGGCTGGCAACGCAGACGATGATGATCGCCAGTCGAAAGGACCTAAACGTCACGACGAGCGTTGCAAACATGAGCATTCCAATGACCAGAGAATAGGCCATGAGGTTGCTTACCGCGGAATTGCGTTCGTGGCTGATGCCGCCGAAATCGTATCGATACCCCGGAGGAAGTTCTTTGGCAAGCGTCTCCCATTTGTCCTTGAACTTCTCTTCGATAGAAACGGGAAGACTGCCTGCTCTGGTGTACGCGTAGACGATGTTGCAGCGACTGGAGTTGCGTCGGTAGATGCAAAACTTCTGATGCTCCACAGTCGGCTCAGCCAACGCGTTGATCGGCACCAGCTTTCGCAAACTCTGGGTGGCCACCAAAGGCAACGACACGATCCTGGCAGGATGACTGGTGGCGCTATCGGTGAGTCGGACGCGAATCGGGATCTCTTCAATCCCTTCGCTCATCGATGCCATGACCAATCCGTCAAAGGAATCGCGAACCTGCTGCGAGATGGATTCGCTATCCAGGCCGGCTTGTTCCGAGTCGGTTTGACTGACCCGGATTCCAAGGACCGGGCCACCCGGTTCATGGGCCATGCGAGTATGGATGATACCCGACTCCTGCATCAGCAATGACTGGGCTTCGCGGCCCAAGTCGTGCAACTGGTCAAGCGAGCGACCGTAGATCCGTAGTTCGATCGGAGCAGGGGCTGGCGGTCCTTGCTCAATCAGCCGCACGATACATTGAGCTTCGGGGATTTGTCTGTCAAATTCCGCTTGCAGTTTGTGGATCAAATCCACGGGGACGCGATCCGTTTTTAGTTGGACCAAACCTTGTGCGAAATTGGGACGGTTGTCCTCCAGCCCCACCATGCTGTAGTGCAACTTGGGAGCGCTTCGCCCCACAAAAATCGCGACTTCTTCGACTTCAATGTGCCGAAGAGTGATCTCGCGGGCACGCATGGCAACTTGCTCTGTTTTCGAAATCGATGCGTGTGTCGGAAGACGTACCGAGAAATGGAAGTGGTTCCGTTCCGCCGCCGGAAAGAATTGCTCCTGCAGAGCTGGGGAAATGACAAATCCGAAGCTGCAGATCAGCAGCGTCGGGGCAATCAGCAACATTGGAGTCCGCAGCGTTGATCTCAAAACGCGGCGAAGAACGCGGCTCCAAAGTCCTCCTGATTGACCGTCGCTTCTTTTGGCTTCAGCAATGGACACCGGTGTCGCATTCGGTTTCAAGCAATACGACGAAAGAATCGGTATCAGAGTCAGGGAAAGGACCAGGGACCCTAATAAACACGAGATCACCGACCATCCCAGCTGTTGCATGAATTCTCCGGTGGGACCGCCCAACAATAGAATCGGCGTGAATCCGAGTACGGTTGTGACGTTCGATCCTATCAGCGGGCCTTTCAGGTGACGAACGCTTTCGCGATAGGCGGAGACATGGTCGAGTCCTCGATCGAGGCGTCGTTGCATGTCGTCAACCACGATGATCGGATTGTCGACCAACATTCCCAACGCAAGGATCAATCCAGCGATCGACATCTGATGCAATGCCGCGTCAACGGGGATCATCAGCGTGAACGTGATCGCCAAGGTGAGCGGCAGCGCCGCGCAAATCGGAATGGCGGCACGCCACCCCATCATCCAACAAATCGTGACGACAACCAGAATTATGCCGATCCCCAAACTCTTATAGAGCGACGCGGCGCGGTCGTCGGTGTATTTCTGTTGGTTGAACACGATCGCCAATCCCAGCTGTTCTGGGAGCGACGCGGCGAACTCCTCTAGCACCGCGTTTTGCGCACGCGTCCACGAATCAATTCCGTAGGAATCGTCCATCCGAGTCGCAACGACGACAGCGCGGCGGCCGTGGATAAATGCGGACTCACGTCTCGGCTGACGCTCGCACCGACGGATGGTGGCTAGATCGCCGAGCCGAACGTGCCGATTTCCGTCTCCGTTGAGTATCAAGAGGTCGCCGATGTCCTCCAAAGCCCGCAAGTCTCCCGAGAGGTCGACCGGCATGGTGTTCGGACCCGACTGAGACGTCGAATCAAGCCTGCCGGAGTCACGGGCGCGAAGGCGATCGACGATGTCACGCGTCGTCAGCCGGGTCGACGCAATGGTTGCCTCATCGATTTCGACCAAGACTTCTTCTTCCGGCAATCCGAACAACTCGGTGAATCGGGTCCCAGGAACAAAGCTCAGGCGATTGTTGAGTTCCTTCGACCAACGCGCCAACACTCCGATCGGCATCGGCTCCGGCGAGCGCTCGTACAATCCGACGACTCGCGTATGGGACCCCCATTGGCGTTCATCGACCAGAATAGGAGCGCTCGCGCGGTCGGGAAGCTTGCCGGCAACTTGTGACAGTTTGTCCTGGATTTTCAGCCACGATTGGTCAACGTCGGTGGCTTCATCGGTCAGGCGAATGAATACCAGCGATACGCCGCGCAAGGAGGACGACTCGATCGACCGAACCGTTCCTGCTTCGCGGAGTGCCTTTTCAATCGGTTCGGACACCAGCGATTCGACTTCATGGGGTTGAGCACCTGGGAATTCTGTGGTGACGTATCCCCAGCGAACACGCGATTTCGGGTCCTCCCTTGATTTCCGCGTGCTGAACCCGACGAAGCCCGAAACCGAGATCAGAGCAATCGCCAAGACGACGAGTCGTCGGTCGACGTCCGGCCGACGATTCATGGATCAACACCCACGACACGGACCAACATTGAAGGGGTCACTTTGTGTCCCCCCTCGTTGACGACGAGCGAGCGCTCTGGGAGCGTCGCGGCAACGATGACGTGTCTGCCATCGGTGTAGATGATTTGAACGTCGTATTTCTTGACCGAATAGACGTCGGGTTCGCTTGCATGTTGCTGAAGTACGTAGCACGACCAAAGCCCGCGAGCGCTGGAAATCAAAGCGGAAAACGGAAGCTCAATACATTCAGAATCAACGTGTCGTTGAATCGACAGTGTGCAGACCTGCCCGGGCAAAATGCCGTCCTCGGCACCGACCTGGATGGGGAAAATGACGTCAACGGTTCGCGTTGCTTCATCGACTTGCATCACTCGACGGGCACCTGAGATCGAATACTCTTGTCCATTGATCTGCAATGATTCGGTGTCGTCGATGCTTTTTATATTCCGTCTGGCAACGGCAAACCTCGCTTCCAACCGGTGCGATTCGTTGATTCGTAAGACCGGCTGGCCGGGAGCGAGTGCCGCACCCTCATCGACAATACGTCCCACGCAGACGCCATCATAGGGTGCGGTCAGCGTCGACTTTGCAAGCCGGATTTCCATCAGTTCAATGCGCGCATCGGTGGCCGCAAGACGTCCTTCTTGGGCCTGGATGTCTTCGATTCTTGTCCCGGCGGAGAGTTCTTCGAGTTGCTTTCGGGCTTGTTCAAGTGAGTGGGCTGCGGCTTGGTACGAGAACAAAGCGGCATCGAATTCCGCTTGTGAGATCGAACGCCCCGCATGTGCCTTTTCTGCGCGAGCCTTTTCGGAGGCGAATCGCTCCAATTCGACTTCCAAACGATTCACTTCCGCTCGCGCCGCAGCAATCACTTCATCCCGCTCTCCGCGCTTGAGACGTTCCAGGACAGCGGCCTCGGATCGACGCTGTGCCACCAGCTCGCTCTTCTCGGCTTCGAGCAGTTTGGTGTCCAGTCTGGCAACGACGTCTCCGGCGGAAACCCCATGCCCCTCGTCCACTGACACTTCATTCAGCAGTCCGGCGAACTCGAACGAGAGTTCGGTACGCCGTGCCGGCTCGATCCGCCCATAGTAGTTGATGGTACGAGTGAACGACGGCTGATGCCCCACAACCACGGCCGTGACCGTGACAAGCTCTGGCTCAGTGTGGCTGTTCGACGCATTCTTCAGACAGCCAACAGACATGCACACGACGCCGATCAGCAACATGCGGAGGGAAAGGGGGACGAGCATGCCGGCGGAGATCTGAGCGTGTCAGGTGAACTTAAAAAAAACAACCAAGCATCTTGCTCCAAAACCACGAAGCTGGCAACGACTTTCACAGGTGCCCGCTGAAAATGGGCGAATCTCACTAGCCTGGAAGACGGGCGGATTCGCACGCATTTCGCGTTCCGGCCCCTAGAGGGATCGTGTTGATTTCGCACTCAATCTCGCGGGGTCCCACTCGCCCTGCAACGGTGCGAAGCCCCCCCGAAATGCCGTTCGCATCGCCACAAATTGACGATGACATCTTGCCGCTGAATTTGATATCCGGCTTAAAGCGGATCGCTAAGCCAAAGCGGCCTTTGCAATCGCAGCCGGAGGAGAGGTTGCAACGACGTGGTGATTCGCTAGTGAGTACGAGATCGCACCGTACAAATGTATACATTGCGATGTCGACTCCAAAGTGTGCGATGATTCAGCACGACAAATCCTGGATCACTCCGGCCGGTCCTGAATACTCATCGATTCCCCATGAACAATAGAAACGTCATTCCGCTCTCCGATCGAATCGCGTCCCCCCGATCCCGCAGCCGCCAAGTCGATGCCGATCAGGAAAACGTGATCTCGATTGATCGAATCTCGTATCGGATTGCGCGCAGTCGAATGGATTACGCCGGAGCATTCAGCCTACTACAGCGCCGTTATGTTGAGACAGGATTGGCGACTGACGTCACTGCAACGCTGCGCGTGATGCCGTATCACTTGTGGCATGAAACGCAGGTCTTTATCGCCGAGCAACGTGGCGAAGTGATCGCGACAGTCAGCCTGACCCGCGATGGCGATCGCAAAGGAATTCCGATGGACTCCAATTTCGCGGGAATCACCTCGCGGCTTCGAGCCGAACAACAGACGTTTGGCGAGGTCTGTGCGTTGACGGTCACGCCTGAACGCAGTCGATCCTCCGGTGAAATCTTCGGCCAACTGACGCGTCTGATGACGTTCTTTTCGCGGCGTATCGGGTTGGACGTGCTGGTGGCGATTGTCCATCCGCGGCACGCCAAGTTCTACCGGCGAGCGATGGGGTTTGAACCGATTGGTGACATTGAGGAGATTCAGCAGGTATGCGGGCAGCCCGGACTTCCGATCCTTTGCAGAATCAACGAACGAAGTCGATTCCATCCCCGGTGGAGAAACTTCTACTTTGAAGGAAACTTCAGCGATTCCGAGTTGGATCCGCACCGGCTCAGTCACTCCGATAGCTCCTATTTTCAAGAGTTCTTGCCGTCTGTCGAAAAAACTTTGATTCATCGACGGACTGCTTAGCAGCCCCTCTCGAAGAGCGTTTTTGCCACCGATTCTGTCGAATGGCCGCACAATCTTGTTTGCCCCCCGAATCTGTAGGTCCAGGATAGCCTGGCGATTCTAGGCCTCCCGTCGCATCATTGCGAAGGGTGGAAATCGTCATGATCGGCAGATTCACCTTCTCGGACCCCAGGTTCTAGCGATTGTTGGGTCGAGATGATTTGCCGATCGCAAGTCGGGGACAGGCTCGACCTAGAGTTCTTGTGGATCGGCAGTGACTGAGCTGCCACTTGCCCAATCAGATTTTCGCAAACGGATCGCTCTTCTCCAACTTTTCCGCATTGATCTCGGTTCAAATATGTTCATCTCGGTTGCCAGCGAACGTACTAGCACCAGTGAAGACGGCCAACTGCACCTTTCCATCGCGCGATCACGTTCTCATCTGGAACAGGCCTTCAAGCTGGTTCACCACTCGTATGTCCAAGCCGGACTTCAGAAACCGAACCCATTGGGGATGCGTCTCCTGCGACAGCATTTTCTACGCGAGACGGACGTCGTTGTCGCCACGATGAGTGATGTGGTGGTTTCCACGGCAAGCATGATCGCCGACAGCGATCTTGGGCTACCGGCAGAAACGATGTATCGAAAGGAAATCGATGAGGTTCGTAACCGTGGTTTGCGGCTGGCCGAGATCGGTTGTTTGGCCGATCGTCGTGATGCGAAACTGCGGTTCATTGAGGTCTTCCGCTTCCTTTCTTGTCTGATCGCTCAAGCCGCCGTAAGTCGAGCATACGACGGTTTGATCGTTGCGACTCACCCGCGTCACGCCCGATTTTACATGCGGCAACTCGGGTTCCGGCGAATCGGCGAGATCCGTGAATGTCCATATGTACAGGGAAGTCCGGCCGTGCCACTCCTTTTTGATTTTGAAGAGCGACGCGGAAGCGCCGTCCATGACTTCCTGTTCCAGCAACCGTATTCGCCTGAGGAATTGGCCCCCTACGTTTGGGACGAGGAAACGCGAGCACACTTCTATGCGGCGTTGACTCAGCTTGACGAAGGAGGCGAGAAAAAACTCGAGAGGTCGGGTGTGGGACCAGTGTTCAGCCTTCCAGTACAGTCGCCAACAGTTCAGCATTTTAGCTGACGACACCCCTCTGCAGGGCCGCGATGGGTCTCCTCTTCGTCGCATTCTGCGCATGCGCCCAATTTGCCCCAGTAGGCGCAACCGCTATACTCACCGAGTCTTTTGCAAGTACATCCTTTGGGTGAGCATGGTTGGTTTGCTGGTAATTCTCCCCACATGGGACCGCACTTCAACGCCCTGGATTCGGGCGGGTGGCTGTCTCTGTGTCGGCATCTCTATCTCAATACGGGGCTGAAGGCCAAGGTACGCGTACTCATGTGGCGGCCTCGTTTCTTTCCGAGACGGGCCTCGAACTGGAGTGAAGCCCTTTGGTCAATCTCATTCATCGTGAGGCAAATGGAAAAGCGAAAACGTCTAGCAGTCTTTCACCGCAATCGATTGTTACGTGATTGTCTGAAGACCTATTTGGTCGGGACTGATCAACTTGACGTGGTTCCAGTGGATCATGGTGAATTGTCGTCTGTCGATGAGTTGCAGCATCTTGCCGCCGATGTCGTGTTGCTCGATCTGAACCTGCCCGACGGACTGTCCATCGCCATTTCGCGATTCCTCAAAGCCAACTCTCTCTCAACAAAGATCATCTTGTTGGTGCCCGAGCAGCACGATCAGCTTTTCGAATGCATCGGTGTGGGGGCGCATGGATGTGTGCTGGAGCAATCGTCGCTCCAAGACTTGTCGACGGCCATCACCCGAGTGCTCGCGGGGGAAGCGTTTTGCTCGCAAGAAATCGTTTCGAAGATGCTGTCTGAAATCGCACGGTTTAACCAAGGGACTGATTGGCAACCGCGTCCGCTATCGAAAGAAAAACGGTTGACCCCGCGTGAACATGAAGTGCTTGAATTGCTCAATGAACGAAAGAGCAACAAAGAAATTGCTGCCCAGCTCTCGGTGTCTCTCTTCACGGTGAAGAATCATGTGCGGAGTATTCTGGAAAAGTTCGATGCGGAGAATCGGGTCGAAGTCGTTGATCTGGCAAGGCAGCAAAACCAAGTGAAGTCGGCCCGCAATCTACCCCGCTGATAAACTCTGCTCGGGGGGCCGCGTCTACCTTGCCTCCGCGGCGAGGCCGGACGGGGGAAATCAGCCTGACGGTGAAGTCGAGGTGATTCAACGTCCGCTTCCCGTTGGTTCATTCCGATGACGTGGACGCGGTGCGGCAGTGAGTCGCAGTGGTCTGGTCGGTGAGCGATCTTGCTCGTGCGGATTGGCTTGTGCAGACGCTTGGTGGAACCGTGTTTCGTGCCGGTTTTTGCGGATCATTTGCTCGGTCGATCGGCGGAGGCGCTGTTCCTTGGTGCTAGGAGTTGGTGCCAAAGAGCTAGTTCTTTTATGCCCCGATTTCGTGTCAATTTTGATCCCTTTTTGGTTCTGGTGATCCATAGCAAAGACGTGCGTCTCCAACCACACTTTTGCCCGTCGTAGGGAATACGGCGATCAACCTGGAATCGGAACCATCTATGAAATCGACGCGCATCTTGCTCACGATCGAGCATCAACTCCACGCTCAATTGCTAAAGCGATTTTTGAATTCAGAACCCGAATTTGAATTGGTCGGAGAGGCACAGAGTGTTCTCGAGATTCTCGTGCTAATCAATCGCGAGAAACCCGATTTGTGGATTCACTCCTGGGAACAAAGTGCTGCCTTGGAAGGTGTCTTGTCCCACGTCTATGGCTGTCATCCCAATCTGAGTGTCGTGCGGTTTTGCCCGAACGAACAGGGCGGCTGCGCGCAGATCCAGTTGGATTCGTTAGCCACGTTCTTTGGCTTCGCCAAGTCGCTTCGTCAGATGGAAGAATCCGCCTGATCGTCGATGGCGAATTTCAATCTCATTTCTTTGTTCTCTTGTCTGCACCTTTGGGGGGATCCAATTGTGAGCATTTCGTACAGCAGTCACGAAGTTCGGGTTTCGGATCGGGTTAATCGTCGACACCACCCACTTGTCGTCGAGTCGGAGCCGCTCCAATACCGCGGCCGACGTGGCGGTGGGCTTGACCGCGATGGGATGACCGTCTGTCAGTCGACGGACGATCGGAGCGAAGCATTCTCGCTGGTCCATCGGATGTACCTTCGGACGGGGCTTACAGGCGACAACGTTCAAGGGATGCGAGTGATCCCGCACCACCTGCTCGATACGACCGATGTGATGGTGTCCAGGCGGGATGGGGTGGTCGACTTTACGGTCACATTGGTCCGCGACGGTGAACTCGGACTTCCGGCTGAATCTCTGTTTCCGGCGGAGATTGATTCGATGCGGTCTTGCGGAGTTAAGCTTGCCGAGGTGTCATGCATGGCCAGTCAATGCGATCGACTCACTCAACGGGAGCGTCTGGATATGCTGGTCAAGATGATGAGCTTGACAGTCCGGGTCGCCCGTCGCCGTGGTGTCGATCGACTGTTGTTGGCCGTGCACCCTCGCCACGCCAAAGCCTACCAAAAGATGTTCGGCTGCATCCCGTGCACCGACGTGAAACGCTACGACGCTGTCGAAGGCAATCCCGCGGTCCTTTGTTTGCACGACTTCGCCCGACTGGATCGCGAGCGCTATTTGTTCTACGACAGAATCTATGGAACCGAGCACGAACCGTGGAAGCTTGATGGACCGCGAATGACGTCGGCTGAAAAGGAGTATTTCAAGAAGAGAGTGCTGAAATCGGTGGACAGTTTCGTACCGATGGCTGCTTAACGCGGCGAGGTCACATCACGAATCATCGTTACGACCCTCCGAGTCCTACCACCGAACACCTCCATCTGGTATTGGATCGCAGCATTCGCACGACGTGGTGCGTCGTGCACGCGTGTGTGTCCTAATTTTCCCTAAGTCTTAATCGTACATGGGGAAAATTGATGCGTAGGGTAGTAGTCACAGGACTAGGGATCGTTGCACCAACAGGCGTTAACGTATCTGCTGCCTGGGAAACAGCGATCTCCGGGCGGTCCGCCGTAAAGGCAATTAGTCATTTTGACACGGCAGGCTTGCCCGTCACGTTTGCCGGCGAGATTACGGACTTCGATGCATCCGGTCTCTTGGGAGCTAAAACCGCTCGACAGACATCTCGATTCGTTCAAATGGCCAGCGTGGCTTCGAGCGAGGCGATTGCCGACGCGCAGATAGATGAGTCGGCACATGGACCTCGATGCGGATGCCTGATCGGTGTCGGAATCGGTGGATTTGGGGATATCGCCGAGAGTGCGCTGACCCTTGATCGCCGCGGTGTAAGCAAGATTTCGCCGCTCACGTTGCCGTATGCGATCCCCAATATGGCTTCAGGATTTGTCGCCATTCGGCATCAGCTCAAAGGGCCAAATTTCTCAATCGCTTCTGCGTGTGCAAGTGGTGCGCATGCCCTCGGTGAAGCGGCACGCCTGATTCGCGATGGCGAGGCGGACATGATGGTCGCCGGAGGTGCCGAAGCGGCGATCTGTCCACTTTCGATCGCGTGCTTCGATCGGATGCGCGCACTGAGTCGACGAAATGACTCACCAGAGTCAGCGTCCCGCCCCTTTGATGCCGACCGTGACGGGTTTGTCATGGGAGAGGGAAGTGGTGTGCTTGTGCTCGAAGAACTTGAGCAAGCTAAATCAAGAGGGGCGAAAATCTACGCGGAATTGGCCGGGTACGGAGCGTCCGCCGATGCCTTCCACATCACGACTCCAGGACCGAAAGCCGAGGGGTTGGCGCGTTCCATTCGAATGGCACTTGAGTCCGGACAGATCAACGCGGATCAAGTCGACTACGTCAATGCGCACGGCACATCAACCAAAACAAACGATTCGATGGAAAGTGAGGCCATTGAAACGGTGTTTGGGACGCACGCCGATTCTATCTCTGTTTCTTCTACGAAGGGCGTTACGGGGCACTGTCTTGGAGGCGCGGGCGGAATCGAAGCGGTCTATAGCGTTCTGGCTTTACACGAGAACGTCGTTCCGCCCACAGCGAATCTAAACAATCCGGATCCAGAATGCCCACTCGACTACACACCGCTCGTGGCGCGTGAACGACGGATTAACATCGCGATCTCCAACTCGTGCGGGTTTGGTGGTCAGAACGCATGCCTCGCATTTCGCAAGTTCAACTAGCCGTATTCCCTGGACGATTTGCCCCCCCTCGAGAACACAGTCATGACATCCAACAAACAGATCCAAAGAGGTGATCATCTTCAAGACCTTGTCGGTGATCGTCAGATGTCCACACGCTCCATTCGCTTGACAAAGGAGCGTGCAGTGTGTTGGTGCAAGCAGTTGAGTGAAATCCTGGCTGATGACAGTGATGCCTTTCCCGGCATCGCGGAATTTCGCGGCCTGCTTGAAGATGCCAGCTGGTTAGCCAACTGGAAACGCGAGCACGCAACGATCGAGATCTGCCGATCAAGCATTCCCGACCTCCTGAACGAGTTGCTACAGGTCAGTGAAACTGATCTAGCGACGGAGCGACCCTCGGTCTGTGAAGAAATCGTCCACACTTTGGGCAGCGATAGCGACGGATAGTGCCATGCTGACCGAGACTGGAGACGAGGGGCAGATTCGGTGAAACAGGTGTGAACCGCACAAACTTAGGTTCTGGATTGCCTCCTGCATGAAGTTGTCGTTGGAGGTGCAAATCCGTGTTCCCAGCGGTTCGCCCCATGGATTACCTCGAATCGGCGGCAAGCTGCTTTAACCGCTATTCTTCAATTCAAATGGCCAACATAAAATGAGTTCTGCAACTGTACTTTCCGAGGAGCTCGTGATGGATTCATGCGACGTGGTCGACGTGCTGCTGGAGGCTGCAAGTCTCGCCCCATCGGGTGACAATACACAGCCTTGGAAGTTTTCGGTTGATAGGGAGCGGCGGTCAATCGTGTTGGATATCGTCCCGGCTCGAGACCCTTCACCAATGAATGCCGGGCAAGGGATGTCAAGGATGGCCTTGGGGGCGGCGTTAGAGAACATGAGTCGCACAGCCGCATTCAACCGGTGGGATTATCGAGTCGAACCGCTGGAATTCGAAGGGCTGGTTCGCTTCACCGTGGAACGAGCCACATCAGAGCCAGGAACGATCGAAGATGTTGTCCGCCGCCGTGTGACCAATCGACGCGCCTATCAACAAATGACGTTGCCTCCCGATTGCTTGCAGCGTCTTTGCGAGGTGGGGCAGAGTGTTCAAAACGCGAAGGTTTGCTTGCTTACCGATCCGAGCTTATTGGGCGAGCTTGTAGACTTAATCTCGCGTGCTGACGCCATCATGCTCGGTACCAAATCGGTCAGGAATGGTTTTCTGTCCAAGGTGCGGTTTGATCGACCGATTCACGAGCCGGTTGAGGAGGGCCTGTCGCTCGGCTCATTGGAAGTTGCTCTTGCTGATCGCATTGCCCTGCGAGTTCTTAAATCACTTTCCCCTTCTGACAGTTTGGTGAAGCTGTTCGGGGGCCGCAGAGCTTTTTCTCGCGTCGCCAAGCGTTTAGCCGGCAGTGCGTCGGGATTCTTGTTGGTCTGCTCCACCGGCGACGGTGGAGAGCAGAGCGATGTAGACGTTGGACGCGCTTGGCAAAAAATGTGGCTTGGTTTCACCGAAGAAGGGCTTGCTGCTCAGCCCATGATGTCATTGCTGGTTCTGCAGAACATGCTCCGAAACGCGCCTGGCGAGTTCTCCCAGCCTGATCGCCAGACCGCCGAAAAACTGGTCAATCAGTTTAATGCGGTCGTCGCTTCATCGGGGGCATCTGAGGAGACCGTGGCTGCGATGATGCGATTCGGTAAAGCTTCGCCGCCAACGTCCCGGGTTGGGCGACTTCCGTCCGGGCAGCGTGCGGAATAAGCGTGACGGCGGCAGGCTGAAACGAGATGTGTTTCATAAAGTGGGCTTTTAGCCGACCGCAAAAACAAAAAAAGCTGGGCGGCTCGTGCAGCCACCCAGCTTTCAGGTTACTTCATTCAGCGTTGAATCTTACAACGCCCGGCAGTCTGCTTCTAACTTCGCTTTCTGCGGCGACCGCAAGCGACAGCGAATCCGACTGCGAAGATTGCCATGGAGGTCGGTTCTGGAACCGGAGCGGCGATCACGTAGTTCTCGCTGCTCAAGTCGGCGCTGAAGTCACCCGTCTGACCCGGCTGGCCAAATCCGACCGGCGAGTAGGTATCCCCTTCACCGGAGCCGTCCCACAAACCTGAGAAACCAGCCGCAGCTCCGATCGTGTTCAACACTGCAATTTGAGCAGGGGTGAGCGGGGTAACGGTGGTGTCTTGCGTCTGGTCAGTGAATGCGGCAATACCTTCGGCTGCATTCGGTTGCCCGACGATTGCCTCGACATTGCGGACAAAATCCGGGCCATCGAACGGTGCGATCCCCGGATCGACACCGGTGGGAACGAAGGCTTCGTCTTCGAGGAAGACGAAGACGCCAGCACCCGAGTTACCGGGGCCTGTCAGACCGCTGACGTTCACCTCACCCGCGGTCGCTGAAACCGGGCCGGCAACCGAGATGCCGACCGTGTTTCCGTCGATAATTCCCATTGTGGGGGCAAGGTCCCACTTCGCAACGACATCGTCGAAGTTGTAAGTCAGCGGATCTGCTTGGTCAAACGTGACGCCAACAGGTTGCCCGTTACGCGACGGAACCAGGAACAGAGATCCGGTCGAGAACGACGCAAATGCACCGCCTGGCAGAATTGTTCCCTCGATCGCAAAGATGAAGTGAGCGTCGCTGAACACCAAGCCATCGGGGAAGTCAACCGGAATAACGCTACCATTGATCAACTGGCTCAACGGAAGCGATCCCACCGTGCGGACGGTGCTGCCCGGAGCGAACGCAGCACCCCCGATTTGATTGGTCCACAACTGACCAGCAGCTGTACCAAACTCGGTGATGTGGTCAAGCGGAGGGTTTCCGCCGGTATTTCCACCTGCTCCGAAGGGACCTTCCATTTGGACCGTACCGTTGCTGGTGATGTAAGCAGCCTGGAGGCTGTTACAGCACATCGCCATTGCGGCGCATACCGCAAATGCGACAAAACGTGAGATTTTCATTTTTAAACCTAATCAAGATGTTAACTAGCTACACAAAACACAAAAGTCCGAAACGACTTGGTGCTGTGGCGGCTTGATCAAACCATCAAGATCAGGGGGAGGCGGGAGAAGTGCATTTTCAACGGCAAGTCGACCGGTCAGGAGAGGCGCGAATCTTGAGACGGACGTCTCGATGACTGCGGAAGCAGAGCTTCCCGAGCCGGCGAGCCCATCGACGCTCCCAGCTAGCGTGCTATCATCGCTCGCCGGAGCAACTCTGACGTGCTCCGAACCCTCCTCAGAAGCGTCCATTGCAACAGAAATGGCGTCGACAATGTCTGGCTCACTGCTCTGAAGCGGCAGGTAGACGAGTCCCCCGAACGAGCTTTCGCCCAGGAGTAATGTCAAACCGGCAATGGCGAGTAGTAAACGCATAAATCGCAGTCTAATGCCCGATTTTTCGAAAATCAAGAGTTTTTAGGGGAAATATTCACGAGGTACCGCCGGCAAGTCGGGCCTCGAAACCGCATCCACCACTGCAGATTTTTTCGCGGGATGGCCGTAGACCAGGCTGGAGGGAAGAAGACGCGACGATCAAACATCCGTTCAGAACACAAGTTGTTGGCGAGCTGCAGCCCGGATCGCTTTCTTGGCCAATGGACTACGGAGAAGTTCCCAACGAGTCGCTCGCCAAAGCCTGTTCCGCTTGACCGACGATCTTCAAACCTGAGGAGACGACGCCGTCGCGCCAGCGCAGGTCACTCGGGCAGAAGCATTCGGCAAGCTCCTTTTTCGCCATCCGGTAGATGTCGGAATCCTCGTGCGCGTAATGGTGCGCGCGATTTTCTGCGCGAATCGCACCGAGCACGCGAACGATGCTGTACGTCCCAAATTCTGCCGCGACGAATCGGAAGGTGCGGTCGCTAAATCGTTTCATCATCCAATCTCCAAACATTCCAGAAACCCGGTATGCAGTTCCGTTGGCGGTGGAGAGCGGTTCCACCGATTCCAACCCAAAGGTGTCGCGGTACCACGGGTAGGCGTCTGAGTGAAGCCCTTCGGCAAGCAGTAGTTTGTACCGCCCGAATTTGCCAAGTCCGCTATGGAAATCGATGTGGATGATTTCTCGAAAGGGACGAAGCCAGCTTTCGCAGTGATCGCGAATGCATTCAAAGGATTGTGAAGGCCCGTGTCCGCCAAAGAATATCCCCTCGGGGTAATCGTATTGTCCCCCCGCAACTGATTCCTTAAACGACGGGACCCCTCTGCGAAGAATGTTCCACAGCACCTTCAGCTTGTACGGTTCCATGCGCGAGGGCGGTGACTGCGGATTGAGAAAATGATTCATGGATCGGTATCCCGCTGGGGCGCCCGTGTAGTCGGAAGCAGCATTGTGAAAATTGCGATTCAGATCAATGTTTTGCTGGTCGAATCGACGACCTCGGGCGAAGCCGTAAGGGTTTACCGCATGAATCAAAACGTATCCGACGCGCGGCCGGTGTGGGCTGTTGGCGATACGTTCTAGGATCGCGAGTTGTACGGCCGACCCAAAAAAACCTTCGGCCCCGTGCAAGGCGGATGAGAGTAAAATCGCGCGGCTTTGGGAGGGGGCGATGGTTGCGACGTCGATCGTTAGATCATCCGTCCCGTCAGCATGAATCGGATAAGACAAAAGTGTGGCGCCCAACGACTCCGCCGACTTCCTAAACCGATCTCTCGCTTCCCAGTAGGATGCTGAAAAATATGGATTGGTTGTGTGAGCGTCCATGGTCGGAAAATCCAATCAGTGAAAAAACGTAGATTGAGCATCAGTTCCTGCGCCACTCGTGATCTAGTTCGGGTCGGGACGACATCGACATCAAAGGATTCGTCAAGGCCACATGGATTAAGCCAACCTTTCCGATTTACGCGAATCCCCAATGAGCATTGACATCGCTCGTTTGGTGGCAAACACGGTCACCGACGATGTTCGACGTACGACACGTCAGGTGGCGCTCGCTGCCCTCACGCGAGTGGTTGCTTTCCAATAACGCCTTTAACGCGGTTTCTTGATCATGCGGAGCTCTTCCGCCATCCGCCATTGATTCGGTCGGCATTGGCTACGGCGTAACGGCCAATACGAAGTTTCCCCGGTCGAACCGGCTTGCGTCTCCCGCATAGCAGCTTGTTCCACGAAGTCCATTAAATTCAGATGAATTTTTTCCTTCGTGCAGCAATGATTTTGTTTGACGGGGGGGTCGCCCCCCCAATATGATCGCGAACAATACGGCAGCTTTTGTGAAGCGTTGGGCAGTTTGAGCAAGATGTGCCGGAATTACAGCACCTTTCTTTGTGGCGGATCGGCAAACTCAATTTACGGGAGCTGGTGTAATGTTTGGAATCGCTCGAAACCGTTCAAGCAAGACCAAGGCCAACAGACGCGAGAAACTGGGACGACGTTTGCGGGCAGCCTTCGAGCCCCTTGAGCAGAGACGGTTGCTTGCCGGTGACTACTTCACCTCGAACGCAACGGTCCAAATGGAAGGGCAATTTGGAACCAACAATCCTGGACCTAACCCTCCCCTCGAACAAATCACTGAATTTGGCATGACCGCCGGTCAAGCTTGGACCAACCAAGAGAACGGCGATGCCTTCGAAGTCGGCAGCACCGTTCGAACGGTGGGCACACTTCCACTCTCGCAGCTGATCAACGGCGCAGTCATCCCCGCCGATTTTCCTGATGAACTTGCATTCAGCCCTGGCCACTTTGTGGTTGCGCTAGAAGGCAACGTCACCGGTCCGACTTCTGCTGAATATACCGCCGGATCGTTGTACCTGATTCCTTCGACCAACGGCAATTCGGTTTCCTACGATATTGAAAACCCGGCAAGTTGGAATTTTGAAAACGCCATCGCGAAGTGGGACTTGGGACCAGCTGCCGACATCGCTGATGGCGTTCCGCTGGGGGTTTCCCATGCCGGCCCGGTCACCGCGACCGCCGCGGAAGTGAACCTGAGCGAGTTGGGTTTACCCGGTTCGAGCGGAAACGGACTGTTCGTCTTTCTCGAAGACACGTCGTTCGTACCATCGGGAGTTGATCCCGGCATCGCTCCATTCAACGGTTCGGAGTTTGTTCGCGATGTGGAAGCGGTTCCCGGACTCGTTAACACTGCGGAAGGTTTGGCCGCCTTCACCGACCAAACGCTTGATACAACAATCATTCCACTTACTGCCGACCAGATTTCGATCCTGGACCAAATCACATTGGCATCTGCCGGTGTGACGGGAGCGTTTTCTGCAGGAGGTTACACTCCGGTCGCGTTAGGCACGGACACCGGCGATTTCAGCGCGGACTTCAGTAGTGAAGCCTATGTGATCGGTTTGTCCGGCGATGTGGAATTGGCGTCACTGGGTGACTTCGTCTGGGAAGACCTTAACGCCGACGGGATTCAAGACGCCGGTGAACCGGGGATCAATGGGGTCACCGTGAAGTTATTGGATTCCGGTGGCAACGTGTTGCAAACGACCACGACCGGTGCGGGACCGGACGATCCGACGACGCCCGGTGATGAGTCCAACGGGTACTACGAATTCACCGGACTGACGCCGGGTGTTGAATACACGGTGATGTTCGTCAATCCGGATGACGTCGGTCCCGATGCGTACATGTTCAGCGCGCCGCTTGTCGGCGGCGATTCGACGGTCGACAGCAACGTGACCGATCCGGTCAACGGCACGACGCCGGGCGTCATCCTCAGCTCTGGTGAATTCAACCGCACGATCGACGCGGGCCTGTTCCGCAAGGGATCGATCCACGCTTACGGGTTCCTGGACATCAACGGTGACGGCATTGAAAACGGCGGCGATGATGCGTTCCCGGACGATCCCGGCAAGACGTTTGTACTGAACGGTCCGGGTGGCACACAGACGCGAGTGACGGTCAGCGGCGAAGCCGACTGGGTCAGTCTGACGCCGGGGACCTACACGATCAGCGAAGACCCGATCCCACCGGGATTCTCGCTGACGACGACACCGAACCTGCGAACCTTCGTCGTACAAAGTGGAGAGGAATTGGTTTATGAACCCGGCGCGGCCGATCTGCCGGCCGGTGACACGCGCACCGAAGTTGTCCTGGGCGACCTGCTGAAATGGGGCAACACGGAACTCGCTTCCTTGGGTGACTTCGTCTGGGAAGACCTCAACGCCGACGGAATCCAGGACGCCGGTGAACCGGGGATCAATGGGGTCACCGTGAAGTTATTGGATTCCGGTGGCAACGTGTTGCAAACGACCACGACCGGTGCGGGACCGGACGATCCGACGACGCCCGGTGATGAGTCCAATGGGTACTACGAATTCACCGGACTGACGCCGGGTGTTGAATACACGGTGATGTTCGTCAATCCGGATGACGTCGGTCCCGATGCGTACATGTTCAGCGCGCCGCTTGTCGGCGGCGATTCGACGGTCGACAGCAACGTGACCGATCCGGTCAACGGCACGACGCCGGGCGTCATCCTCAGCTCTGGTGAATTCAACCGCACGATCGACGCGGGCCTGTTCCGCAAGGGATCGATCCACGCTTATGGGTTCCTGGACATCAACGGTGACGGCATTGAAAACGGCGGCGATGATGCGTTCCCGGATGACCCCGGCAAGACGTTTGTACTGAACGGTCCGGGTGGCACGCAGACGCGAGTGACGGTCAGCGGCGAAGCCGACTGGGTCAGTCTGACGCCGGGGACCTACACGATCAGCGAAGACCCGATCCCACCGGGATTCGCGCTGACGACGACACCGAACCTGCGAACCTTCGTCGTACAAAGTGGAGAGGAATTGGTTTATGAACCCGGCGCGGCCGACCTGCCGGCCGGTGACACGCGCACCGAAGTTGTCCTGGGCGACCTGCTGAAATGGGGCAACACCGAGGTTGCTCCAGCGGTGGGCATTGAAAAATTCACCCGTATCGACGTGAATCCCATCGATATCGAAAAACTGGTGCGCGTCGAGTCGCCGGCAATTCAAGGGGACGTGTGTGATGTGCTCGGCAAGCCGGTGGGATTGACTTTCCAGTACATTCCCAGCCTAGCATTCAACCCGCTCCAGCCCGATGGTAAAGCAGGTGTGCTGGTGAACAACAGTCTTGACGACGACGGAACATCCTATGTGGTTGTTTCCAAAAACGGTGACCCGACTAACTTTGGCGACATCTTTTTCCAAGGAAACGTCACTGAAGGGGAATTGTTTACCGCAGCGGGAGCGTTCGGATCCAACACCTACTTCTTTTTCTTCGACGAGCAGGGTGGCCCACTTCTACAGTCATTCAAATACCACACTTCCTGTTCAGCGCCGATCATTCTCGGAGCCCAGCCGCTGAGCGCGACTCTAGTGGGATACAATGATGGGACACCGGATGGCGATGTGCAAGCTCCGAACTTTGGGCCAGGAATCAACGATGCTGACGCCGATGCTGCCACAGGTCCGGAAGCAACCGTGGGTGACACAGTGGTCTTCACATACGTCGTCACCAATCCGATTGCCGATACGGAGTTGTCGAACATCCTGGTGACCGATTTGGTATTGGCACCTTTGCAGGGCATCGAGTTCGCTCCGGATCCCGTTTTGGAGGGAGGGTTAAATGTCGGCGACACCGACGGAGACGGAAAACTCGATTTTGGTGAGCAGTGGTTGTACACGTCGACGACCTCAATCTCCGCCACCACACCTGTCGGGCAGCACGTTGACAAAGCAACGGTCACCGGAACAAGTTCCGCTGGCGGCCAGGTGATGGACATGGATCCGGCTCATTTCATTATCAATCCAGCAACAACGGGAGAGGACCTTTGTGATGTTGATGGCAAAGTCGTCGGGTTGACGTTCGAGTACATCCCTGGCATCAGCGTCAATACGGATCAGGATTCGGGCAAGGCGAGTGTCATTTTTGATAGCGGGATGGTCGACGGTGATGGAGCGTCTTGGGTGATCGTGACCGATGAGAATGATGCGTCAAAAGCTCTCGCTGGTGAGGGGCGACGACACTTTGTCGGGATGGTCGCCTTCAATGAACAATTTGAAGCCAATGAAAACATCGATGATTTCGGCTCCAACACCTACATCCATTTCTTCGACAGCGCCTACGGGGGTCTGCTGCAAACTGTCAACTATCACACGTCCTGCTCGCAACCCATTGTTCTTGGCGACGTGATCGGAAACGCGACGTTAGTCGGCTACGAAGGTGAAAGTGGATCGTCTGTGTTGCCTCCAACCGTTGATCCGCCGGTGATCGATTTCGGCGGCGTGATGTTGACCACGGACGCCCCGTTTGATCCGGGCAACCTCGGATTCGATGCCGATGAGCCCTCCGGTCCCGTCGCACAACTTGGTGACAAGGTCACGTGGACCTATGTGGTGACCAACCCCGGCGGTGTTCCACTGACGATCAATAGTGTCTTTGACGACAACGAAACCGACAACGAAATTCCTGGACTCGGCGACGATGATTTCGAACCCGCCCCTGTGCTGACGTCTGGCGGTTTCAATTTCGGCGACGTCAACGAGAACGGCTTGCTGGACCCGGGAGAGGAGTGGTACTTCCAGGCGATGGAAATTGTCGCCGAAACAGGGCAGCACAAGAACACTGCCAAAGTGCGGGCCGAAGATGCTTCGGGAACGATGGTGATGGATTCCGACATGAGTAATCACATCGTCAATCCGTTGGTCTTCGAAAAATACGTTTCTGTCCCCACGCCGCCGTCGGGAGAAGATCAATGCGACATCAACGGCAAACCGGTCAATTTGAGCTTTGAGTACGTTCCCGGAACGACAGTAGTGACCAGTCAGGGAGACAAGGCAACTGCGTCGGGAACGCCAGATGATGATGGTGAATCCTACATCTTGGTCGATGGCGGCGATCTGTTTGCCGGCGTCGTCGCGGAGGGGGCGGTCTTCACCATTGGCGGTGACTTTGGCTCGAATACCGTCTTTGAGATTTACGACGATTTGGCCGCCTTCCAATCGGGGCAGTCGCCGTTGCAAGTTTTGGAGTACCACACATCTTGCTCTCAAGTGATCCAACTCGGCGACCTGATCGGAAGTGTGATTCTGGTCACGTATGAAGGAGAAGACGGAACAGAAAGCAGGGCGACAGGATTAGGCGATCCGGCGGATTCCCCCTCCGGGCCACGCGTCATCGTCGGAGACGAAGTGGTGTTCAATTACGAAATCACGAATAGCAGTTCCGGTCCCAACGCGATAGGGTTGACCGATGTGTCCGTCTTTGATTCAGTGCTCGGGACGATCACCGAAATTGTCGACAACGGCAACGGTGACAACGTTCTGGATCCTGGTGAAACATGGGTGCTAACGGCGTCCACCGAAGCGACCGTCCCAGGTTTGCAATTTAATCTCGGTACTGTGACGGCATTGGGAACGACCAACGGCCCGCTCGAGACACCTTTGACCGTTGAAGACGGTGCCTACCACTATGTCGAAACCTTGAAATTCTTCGTCGTGGACAATGACGCCGACGCAACGTTCGCCTACAGCGAAGGCGGTTTGCTGATCGGCAGTACCAACCTTGTCAATGACAACAGTGATCCGCGCGGGGCGACGTCCAACGCCGCCGGTGACAAGGTCTGGGTCATCGACAAGGACAAGTACGTCTATGTCTACAATAGTGACGGTTCTCTTGCCGGATCGTGGAAAGGGGACAACACCAGTGATAAAGTCCAGGGGATTGCCACTGACGGAACGAATATCTGGATCGTCGAAGAAGACAGAGACGTGTTCTTCTATGCGGGAGGTGCAGGCTTCCTGGGTGGGACGCGTGACGAAACGACGAAGTTTAAACTCGAGAATTCCAATATCGACAAACCGACGGGCTTGACGACCGACGGTACGCACCTATGGGTCGTCGACGAGAAGAAGAAGGCAGTCTTCAAGTACACGACCACCGGAACCTTCGTCGCCAGTTGGGCACTGGCGGGCGATAACTCGAAACCCAAAGGCGTTACACTCAATCCCGCCGATCCGGGCGATGGAACCTTGTGGGTGGTCGATCAAGACGATGACATGATTTACGCCTATGCCGATGGCAAATCAGACACCGGCGGCACGCTGATCGGGACTTTCGCTCTCGCTTCAGCCAACTCCAAGGCAGAAGGAATTGCGGATCCCATCTGGAACTCCAGTGCTCCGATCGATTCAGGGCTCGCTTATGACGTGAACGGTGACGGTGCCGTCACTGCGCTGGACGCGTTGCAGATCATCAATCACATTGCGAAGGACGCGGCAAGTGGGGAACGAACGCTTTCAACATCGAACCTCCGTTACGATGTTTCGGGGGACTTGAAGGTCACCGTGTTGGACGCGTTGAGAATTATTAACCAACTAGCGCGGAACGAAGCAACGGGACCGGAAATCCCGACGTCGGAGTCTAAGTTAGATTATGCCGATGCCGTTGATGTTGTATTTGGATCGGACTCACTGGAGCATGACAGGGAGGCTGAGCTAACCGGATACGGTTTCGCAGGTCTGTTCTAGCCCAGTGCTTGTCCATCTGCCACGAAACGCCGCTTTTCTGAGCGGCGTACCGACGTATTGGGTCTTTGTCGCAGGTCTCTAAATTCTTCCGAGCCCCGTCACATAGGGTGATAGGGGCGGTGTATCGCTGATTCCATAGGCATTGTCGCCGCATGCATTGTTGCCAGGGGCAAAGCACTCGCATGCTGGAACGGTAGAAGAAGCTGAATTTCTAGTCAGTATCCGCCTTCTGAAATCGCAAAACGTTGGAAGTCGCGTCTGGCACCCGTTGGCCTACCGCAATTGTCAAGCAATCTTGCGAATTGCCGTCAACCGATTTCACACCCGAATCGGGTTACTCATCAGTGCAATCTCTCATTGATCGGGACCTTTCTGAAGGTGGTGTTCGGCTCGGCATGTCACCCCGCCGCAGGAGGGTCGTGGTCAGGTGCACATTTGGCGACATTTGTTTACTTAAAACTCTGTTTTCTGCTGGAGATACCGGGGGGTTAGTTTTAAGATTGGCGAATTGCGCAAATTGAGCGACCGGCATCCCCCCAAGCACGGCGGGTCAATGCTCGACATTTATTCACCCTCCCGAAGCGACTCAGTGAGATTGAGACATGTTTAGAAGTACACGAAAGAGCATCGGAAAGAAGCAGCGCGTTCGGTCAGGGAGAACGAGGCGAGTACGAACCAGGCGAAACCTGTTGGAATCATTGGAGCAACGACAACTCCTTGCCGGTGATTACTTCACATCAAACGCAACGGTCCAGATGGAAGGTCAGTTTGGGACCAGCAACCCTGGTGCTAACCCTCCCCTCGAGCAAATCACTGAATTTGGCATGACCGCCGGTCAAGCTTGGACCAACCAAGAGAACGGCGATGCCTTCGAAGTCGGCAGCACCATTCGAACGGTGGGGACCCTTCCGCTCTGGCAACTGATCAACGGCGCAGTCATCCCCGCCGATTTTCCTGATGAACTTGCATTCAGCCCTGGCCACTTTGTGGTTGCGCTAGAAGGCAACGTCACCGGTCCGACTTCTGCTGAATATACCGCCGGATCGTTGTACCTGATTCCTTCGACCAACGGCAATTCGACCTTCTACGACATTGATGACCCGGCAAGTTGGAATTTTGAAAACGCCATCGCGAAGTGGGACTTGGGACCAGCCGCCGACATCGCTGATGGCGTTTCGCTGGGGGTTTCCCATGCAGGCCCGGTCACCGCGACCGCGGCGGAAGTGAACGTGAGCGAGTTGGGTTTACCCGGTTCGAGCGGAAACGGACTGTTCGTCTTTCTCGAAGACACGTCGTTCGTACCATCGGGAGTTGATCCCGGTATCGCTCCATTCAACGGTTCGGAGTTTGTTCGCGATGTGGAAGCGGTTCCCGGACTCGTTAACACTGCAGAAGGTTTGGCCGCCTTCACCGACCAAACGCTTGATACAACACTCATTCCACTTACCGCCGACCAGATTTCGATCCTGGACCAAATCACATTGGCATCTGCCGGTGTGACGGGAGCGTTTTCTGCAGGAGGTTACACTCCGGTCGCGTTAGGCACGGGCACGGGTGATTTCAGCGCGGACTTCAGCAGTGAAGCCTATGTGATCGGTTTGTCCGGCGATGTGGAGTTAGCCTCACTCGGTGACTTTGTCTGGCACGATCTTGACGCCGACGGAATTCAAGACGCCGGCGAACCGGGTATCCCGGGCGTCCAGGTGAACCTGAAGGACGCCGGCGGAGTGGTGATCGACACAACCGTAACCGCGGCCGACGGCAGCTACGCGTTCACCGGTCTGCAGCCGGGCACGTACTCGGTTCAGTTCATCCAGCCCGCGGGCTTCACGGAAGTCAGTCCGTTGAACGCCGGTGGTGATGACACCGTCGACAGTGACGCCGATCCCAACATGGCGTTGATGACCGCAACCACCACGCTGGGGCCTGGTGACAACGACCCGACGTTGGACGCCGGTTTCTATAACTTGGCCTCACTGGGTGACTTCGTCTGGCACGACCTCGACGCGGACGGAATCCAAGACGCCGGCGAACCGGGTATCCCGGGCGTCCAAGTGAACTTGAAGGATTCCGGTGGTGTGGTGATCGACACGACGGTGACCGCGGCCGACGGAAGCTACGCGTTCACGGGTCTGCAACCGGGCACGTACTCGGTTCAGTTCGTCCAGCCCGCCGGCTTCACCGAAGTCAGCCCGCTGGATGCCGGTGGTGATGACACCGTCGACAGTGACGCCGATCCCAACATGGCGCTGATGACCGCCACGACGACGTTGGCTTCGGGTGAAGACGACCCGACGTTGGACGCGGGTTTCTATAACTTGGCCTCACTGGGTGATTTCGTCTGGCACGACCTGGATGCCGACGGAATTCAAGACGCGGGCGAACCTGGTATCCCGGGCGTCCAAGTGAACCTGAAGGATTCCGGTGGCGTGGTGATCGACACGACGGTGACCGCCGCCGACGGCAGCTACGCGTTCACGGGTCTGCAGCCGGGCACGTATTCGGTTCAGTTCATCCAGCCAGCGGGCTTCACCGAAGTCAGCCCGTTGAACGCCGGTGGTGATGACACGGTCGACAGCGACGCCGATCCCAACATGGCGTTGATGACCGCAACGACGACATTGGCTTCGGGCGAAGACGATCCGACGTTGGACGCCGGTTTCTATAACCTGGCCTCACTGGGTGACTTCGTCTGGCACGACCTCGACGCGGACGGAATCCAAGACGCCGGCGAACCGGGTATCCCGGGCGTCCAAGTGAACCTGAAGGATTCCGGTGGTGTGGTGATCGACACGACGGTGACCGCCGCCGACGGCAGCTACGCGTTCACCGGCCTGCAGCCTGGGACGTATTCGGTGCAGTTCGTCCAGCCCGCCGGCTTCACTGAAGTCAGCCCGTTGGATGCCGGTGGTGATGACACCGTCGACAGTGACGCTGATCCCAACATGGCGCTGATGACCGCCACGACGACGTTGGCATCGGGCGAAGACGACCCGACGTTGGACGCGGGTTTCTATAACTTGGCCTCACTGGGTGATTTCGTCTGGCACGACCTGGATGCCGACGGAATTCAAGACGCGGGCGAACCTGGTATCCCGGGCGTCCAAGTGAACCTGAAGGATTCCGGTGGCGTGGTGATCGACACGACGGTGACCGCCGCCGACGGCAGCTACGCGTTCACGGGTCTGCAGCCGGGCACGTATTCGGTTCAGTTCATCCAGCCAGCGGGCTTCACCGAAGTCAGCCCGCTGGATGCCGGTGGTGATGACACCGTGGACAGTGACGCTGATCCCAACATGGCGCTGATGACCGCCACGACGACGTTGGCATCGGGCGAAGACGACCCGACGTTGGACGCGGGTTTCTATAACTTGGCCTCACTGGGTGACTTCGTCTGGCACGACCTGGATGCCGACGGAATTCAAGACGCGGGCGAACCTGGTATCCCGGGCGTCCAAGTGAACCTGAAGGACTCCGGTGGTGTGGTGATCGACACGACGGTGACCGCCGCCGACGGCAGCTACGCGTTCACGGGTCTGCAGCCGGGCACGTATTCGGTTCAGTTCATCCAGCCAGCGGGCTTCACCGAAGTCAGCCCGCTGGATGCCGGTGGTGATGACACCGTGGACAGTGACGCTGATCCCAACATGGCGCTGATGACCGCGACGACGACATTGGCCTCGGGTGAAGACGATCCGACGTTGGACGCGGGTTTCTACAACCTGGCCTCACTGGGTGACTTCGTCTGGCACGACCTGGATGCCGTCGGAATTCAAGACGCCGGTGAACCGGGCGTCTCGGGCGTAACCGTGACGCTGACGGGTACGGATGGGCAAGGCAATGCCGTAAGTGACACGCTGATTACCGGTCCCAATGGCGAGTACCTGTTCGACAATCTTGTGCCCGGCGACTACAAGGTGACGTTTAGTGACCTGCCGGCCAATTTTGTGTTTACCGGGCAAGATCAAGGGATCGATGACACCTTGGATTCTGACGCCGACCCGAACACCGGAATGACGATCGTTACGACGCTCGTTTCAGGGGAGAACGATCTTACATGGGACGCGGGAATCTACCTGCCACCGCCTCCTGTGAATCCTGACATAGACATTGAAAAGTTCGTCAAGGTGGTTGACGATCAAACGGGAGGAGGTGAAGGGCTGACTCCCGGGTTTTGGAAAACGCATTCTGAATTTGGCCCCGCGCCTTTAAAGGGATGGCCCGACACCGGATTCTCGCCGCTTGACTCTTACAACTCGGTTTTTGGTGTCAGCGATGATTCCGGGCTGACCTTGTTGAGCGCGCTTGGACGCGGTGGCGGTGGACTCAATGCACTCGGGCGCCACGCAACCGCCGCGCTTCTCAACGCGGCAAATCCCAATGTAGATTACGCCTACACCGAGGCAGAGGTGATCTCGTTGACGCAGGCGGCTTATGCTTCCGGCGATGCGTCGGTGATTGAAGGAACGAAGAATCTGTTCGCGATTCAAAATGAACTCGGCGCCGACTTGAATACACCCGCAGATGAACCCGACACCGGTCTGGATGGCTTCGGTGTCGATGCCGATACTCCCCCGGGGCCATCTGCCCAGTTGGGTGACACCATTGTCTTTACGTACTTCGTCACCAACCCTGGCGATGTCGAGCTCAGCCCCGTGGTCGTCAGTGATGACAACGCTACGCCGGGCGACCCGGGGGATGATTTCAACCCAGACCCCGTTGAAGAAGACGATGGAAACGGCAATTTTTTCAACGTCGGAGACGACGATCAAGACGGACGTCTTGATCCGGGTGAGTCATGGCTGTACCAGGCGCAGATCACTGCCTTGGAGGTTGGGCAGTTTACGAATCTCGGTACTGTCATTGGGACTCCCGTGGATGAAAACGGCGATCCGATTGCACCAGACGTCACCGACGAAGATCCCGCCAACTACAACGTGGCCGGAACCCCCGACATCGACATCGAGAAACTCACCAACGGTGTCGATGCCGATCAACCGGCCGATGCGCCGGAGATCGTGGTCGGCGGTGAGGTGACTTGGACCTACCTCGTCACCAACACGGGCAACGTTCCCTTCAGTCAAAGCGAAGTGGAAGTCGTTGACGATAACGGGACGCCGAGTGACACCAGCGATGACTTCAGCACCGCGACCGGCGACATCGTGTTGGATTCAAATTCCGACGAGAACTCGGACGGCATTCTTTCGCCAGGTGAACAATGGGTCTTCACCGCGGTGGGAGTGGCACAAGACCTTGGCGGCGGCGGTGGTGAGTATCGTACATTTGTGACCACCGGTAACAGCGGACTGGATGGCAGCAACGGAAATATTCGCAGCTTCTCCGCCGGCGACATTTCGGTCCACGCCAGTGCCTTCAGTAGCAGCGGCAATACGTTTCAAACGGCCTTCCTGGGCGCTTTCTCAAGCGGGCTGGGAGTGACCGATCGAAGCGAAGGTGACGGCGGCAACGGTTTGCACCGCGTCGACAACATTGATCAGATCAATTACGTGCTGTTTGAGTTCTCGGAATCGGTCGTTGTTGACCAAGCCCTCTTAGATTCGGTGGTTAGCGATTCGGACATTTCCTACTGGATCGGTACGATCGAAAATGCGTACAACGATCACGTCAGCCTGGACCAATCGGTGCTCGACGGGCTCGCGCAGCGAGTCAACAACACCAGCCACAGCAGCACACGTTGGGCAGATCTCAACTCCGATGAGTTGACCGGTAACGTGCTCGTGATCGCGGCTTCGGTCGAGGATTCAACGCCGGAAGATCGATTCAAGATCAAGAAGGTCAAGGTCCGCGAAAGCGTTGGGGGCGTCTACAAGAACATTGGAGTGGTGACCACCGGACCCGATGGGCCGACCGACAGCGACCCCAGCCACTACATCAACATCGACGCAAATCCCGGCATCGATATCGAAAAATCGACGAACGGTGTCGATGCGGATCACCAATCGGAAGCGCCCGAGATTCTGGTGGGGGCCCCCGTGAACTGGACGTACGTCGTCACCAACACCGGCAACGTCCCGTATAGCTCAACGGAAGTGCAGATCGTTGATGACAACGGGACGCCGGGAGACAGTGGTGACGACTTCAGCACCGGTTCGGGTGACATCACGCTCGATTCGAATTCCGATGTCGGCTCGGATGGAATTCTTTCGCCCGGTGAACAGTGGGTGTTCAACGCGTCTGGAATTGCTCAACAACTTTCGGGAGGGGCTGGAGAAACTCGCACCTTTGTGACAACGGGTACCAGCGGGCTCGATGGCGAAAACGGCAACGTTCGCACCTATTCCGACGGCGGCGTGAACGTCAAAGCCAGTGCGTTCAGCAGCGATAGTGGCGTCTTCGAAACCGCGTTTTTGGGCGCGTTTTCCAGCGGCCTGGGTGTGACCGACCGGGGTGAGGGAAATGGAAGCAACGGGCTGCATCGCGTCGACAATGTCGGGCGGATCAATTACGTCGTCTTCGAATTCTCCGAGTCCGTCATCGTTGACCAGGTCCTGTTGGATTCGGTGGTGAATGATTCCGACATGTCCTACTGGATCGGCACGATCGAAGACGCCTACCATGATCACGTCAGCCTTGATGCCTCTGTCCTGAATAGCCTGACACAGCGGGTCAACAACACGCGTCATTCCAGTGCTCGATGGGCCGATATCAATCCCGAAACGATGGCCGGAAACGTGCTGGTGATTGCCGCCTCGGTCGAGGATTCGACTCCGGAAGATCGCTTCAAGATCAGGAAGGTCAAAGTGCGTGAAACGGTTGGCGGTGTTTACAAGAACATCGGCGTGGTGACCACAGGCCCCGATGGGCCGACCGACAGTGATCCGAGTCACTACAAGAACGCCGTCGTCGCTCCCGGTATCGACATCGAAAAGTACACCAACGGCTTCGACGCGGATGACGCTTCCCAGGCTCCCGGAATCGAAGTCGGGGACACCGTCACTTGGACGTATGTCGTGACCAACACAGGCAACGTCGCCTACAGTGTCGGTGACGTGCAAATCGTTGATGACAACGGAACGCCCGGTCACACCGGTGATGACTTCAGTACCGCCTCGGGGGACATCGTCCTGAACCCGAACTCAGATGTCGGATCCGACGGGATGCTCTCACCTGGGGAATTGTGGGTGTACAACGCCACCGGTATCGCTCAGGACCTGTCTGGCGGGGCGGGCGACACGCATACGTTTGTGACCACGGGCAGCAGCGGACTCGATGGCAGCGATGGCAACATCCGCACCTTCTCCAGCGGTGGAGTATCCGTCAAGGCAAGTGCCTTCAGCAGCGACAACGGCGTCTTTGAAACCGCCTTCTTGGGCGCTTACTCCGGTGGACTGGGAGTCACCGACCGTGGCGAGGGTAACGGCAACTACGACCGGCATAAAGTCGACAACGTCGGTCGCATCAACTACGTCCTGTTCGAATTCTCCGAGCCGGTCATTGTTGACAAAACGCTGCTCGCTTCGGTGACCAATGACAGCGATATGTCCTACTGGATCGGCACGATCGATGACGCCTTCAATCAGCATGTCAGCCTTGATGCGTCGGTGCTCGACGGGCTCGTGCAACGAGTCAACAACACCGGGCACGGTAGCTCGCGTTGGGCCGACATCAACCCTGACGACCTCGCGGGCAACGTCCTGGTGATTGCCGCGTCGGTCGAGGATGCGACCCCGGAAGATCGTTTCAAGATCAAGAAGGTCAATGTCAGGGAGACCGCCGCCGGCGTCTATAAGAATATCGGCGTCGTTTCCACCGGACACGGCGGACCGACCGACAGCGACGCGAGCCACTACAAGAACGCGCCGGCGGGAACCGGGTCGATGACAACCATGGTCAACAGCTATGACGTCAATCTCGATGGCGGTGTTTCCGCACTCGACGCGCTCAACGTCATCAACTCGCTGTCTTCGATCTCGGCCGAAGGCGAGATGGTCGAGGGTTCCGGCGATCCTGCCGCAGACGTCAATGGTGACGGGATCTTGTCACCCAGCGACGCCTTGGCGATCATCAATCACCTGTCCAACGACGGCGGATCGGAGATTGACTCGGAGGCCAGTTCGATGGACATGCTGATCAACTCGCTCGCAGATGACGACGACGAAGAAGAAGATCGCGTCGCCGCGGTGGACTACTTGCTCGGTAACGCGTTGGTCTAACGCTCAGGGGGCGATTGCCGATGGAGCAAATGGCCCCACGAGACCGGGATTCGCTAATGGTGATGAAGCGGGGACTGCGTTGCGGCGTCCCTCGTAGATCTCAAGGCCCCTCCTAAAGTCGGCGGGGGCGGGGGAAATCTCTTCAACACGCAGAGGATTTCGACCTCGCGACGGTGAATCGCAAGACGACATCAATGGCGAAGCCATCGATGAACTCCACGTCCGAGGTCAACATGCTTTCCTAAGTCGTGCTTCCGTAGCCGGCATTGATCATTCGTTGCCGTAAGATGCGACGTTTGATCCTTTGGATCGGGTTGCGATTCCCCATCGGGATCCATCCCTTTCGATGGATGTATCGATAGGCGTCGAATTGGTTATAGCACGGAGCTGCTCTGACCTTTCCTCTGCCGAGTAGAATCTTGACCGCCTCCACTCCCACGACGCCACTCGCTAGTCGGCAAGCTGCAGAAACCGATGGCGCGGAACCTGAGTTGTAATCGATATAGGAGTAATCAAAGTAAGGAAGGTGGGTCGGACGCGGAGCCAGGCCAACCGCCATCGCGGCGAATTGGTCGGCCGGAGTCATTCCGTCCTTGAGATCAAAGTAGGAATCAAAACTCATCCCATTCGGATCAAACGCCAACCAGATGGTACTAAATCCGACGGGGCCGGCCGTGATCGCCCAAATTCCCCTGGCATGCGCCTCTCGAAACAACATCCGACGAGCGTCAAAGGCGAAAAAGTCGAGAGAGTCCACGACTAAATCCACGCCTTCCAGGAAGGTGCCGATGTTCTCCTCGCTGACAAAACCGTTCAACGCATCGATTTCGGCTTCCGGATTGACTGCCTGGGCCGAGGCCGCGAGAACCTCGACTTTGGGGCGACCGATGTTTTCACGCAACGCGCCGAATTGACGATTGAAGTTGCCGACGTTGAAACTGTCGGCATCGGCGACACGAAACTTGCCGACCCCCATCCTCGCAAGCGTCATGAGATTCAGCCCGCCGACACCGCCCATTCCCGGGATTGCGACACGACATTGGCGAATCCGCTGCTGTTCTTCGGGGGATATCAGCCCGCGGTTTCTGCAAAACGCGTCGTCGTAGTCCCAAACCAAATCGTTACTGGCCTCATTTGAGGAGGATTGCTGATTAGATTCGGTCACGATCGTTGGCTCCGTGTCGGAAACAAACTGCGGACGTGCAGGCGAAGTCGTACCAGGGCTCGAAATTTGCATTTGCGGACAATTCATGTCGTAGCGGTGTGTGAGCTTCCGTCCTATTTCTTGGCGATGAACACGCCGTGATCGACCGGCAATCCGTCAATTCGCGACAACCCCGTGAATCCAGCCTCCCGAAACCACGCTTCGTAATCTGACCACGCGTACAGCATGCCCTCGCCGGTTGCGATAGCCAAAAAGTAGGGTGATCCGAGTGCCGTACTCATTGGACCGCTCTCGTCGTCATGCCCCATCATGTTGAAAATGATCGCCTTTCCGCCGGCTGGAAGCGCATCGTACGTCTTTTTCAGAATCTCGATGTTCTTCTCCGGCGTGTAAATCGTAAACATGTGGCAATAGATGATTGCGTCAATCCCGTCGGGATAGGGCGTCGAAAACATGTTTCCTTCGACCGTGTCAATCCGCTCGGTCAAACCGGCGCTCTCGATATTTTTGCGGGCGATGGCGCAGATCGTGTCGGAATCAAAGACGGTCACATTGAGATGCGGAAACTTTTTCGCAAACGCAATCGCGTTTGTTCCGTCGCCGCCGCCGACGTCCATCAAGTGCTTAGAATCGGTAAGGTCGACCACATCGACGAGTTTTCGATTCGCCTGGCGAGAAAGGCTAGACATTGCGTCTTGGAAGACCTTCTCGATTTCAGGATGGTTCTGGAGACGTTGGTAAAGCGTGTTGCCGTCACCCGGAAAATGACGCAGCCCGACGTTTTTTCCTTCCTTCAACGATGGCAGGAAGTCTGCGAGGCCTGGGTAGCAAATGTGATTCTGCCAACCGAGTACGCCGAGGATGTTGTCCTCCTTGTCACGCACCAGGTGCTCTTCGCTGACATCAGCGTTTGAATATCCGTCGCCCTGCTTTTTCAAAAGTCCTAGCGCGGTGAGGCCGACCAGAAGTATCCGCGCCGGCTGGGCTTTCAAATCCAACTCGCTGGCGATTTGATCGACGGTTAGCCCAGGAGTTTTCGATAGTTTCGAAAACAGGTCCAGCTCGGCTCCAGCCCAAAGTAGCTGAAACGCCGCATGGCCTTGGCCGATCAACATCAATCTATCGAAATCGCTGAGAATCGAAGTGGCATGCATGAATTTGGTCCCGTGTGAGTGTTGACTTAAACGCCGCTCGACCGATCTGTATTGAGGGCGAAAAGGCATGCGTATCGATGAAATATAGGCGATTGTTAAGAAAAAAAATGGATTTCTGGAAAACACGTAGAGAATCGAAAGTGAATCTTCCACTTTGAAAACGGTCGTCGGGTTCGGCAGGAAACTCCCTTCGTATCGCGGCTCAGCCGCCCGCGGCATCATTGGGGGCGACGCGAAACCGACGAAGTACGAGGGTATCGGCCTGACCGCCGTCGCCCGACATTTTGTCGGGCGTTCCAGATAGAATGGCAAGGAAGAATGAGGCGAGTGCGGAAGATGGGCCGATTGTGGTGGATGGGTGGATCCGGAGGTTGTCCAGCCTCGCCCCTTGGTCCCGGCTTCGCTACTCGGTCAGCGTGCCCAGCGAGGGTGGAGCCGAGCGCAGCGATTTGACCATGCTCTCCAAGCTCCGAACCGGAGGGAATCCGTCTCCGCTCAAGATCTCACGTGCATGCGCCAGATTCCAACTCGGAACGCGCTGACGCAAGACGTCCCAAGTAAAGTGATGTTCCCAGTGGCACCACGTCTGGTGCGGAAGAAACAAGAAGCGTTGCCACCACTTTGCGCTGATTCGTTGAGTCGGGTCGTCTGCCCCTTGTTCAACAACATGCTCGGTCCAAATCCGAATTCGAAATGACATCCAAAAGGTTGTTCCCAATGCCAAGAACCAGACCAACGCGACCCACCATAAGCCCATAAAGTACAGCCCGATGACCCAAGCCACTTGATAAAGCTTCGGGATCACGAAATCAATCAATCGCCTGGGTGCCATCAGGACGCCAATCGCGTACGCCGAGTGTGGCACCCCTCCGCCAAACAAGTCAAGGACGCAAATGACCGCATCTTTGACCGGTTGAAGCGGCAATTTCCAATGACGAAGAAACGGCGAAGGGTGAAGCTTGTGCTTCAATTCTGGATCGTCTTTCGTTCCGACGTGGCGATGGTGTGAAAAGTGGAACCTTCGGTAGGGACGCAAAGCAATCCCGAGAAACCAAAACGAGAACAGTCCGGTGATCAGATCGTTCCTGCGGCGGTTCGAAGAAACCGCCAGATGTGCACCTTCGTGCGCCATCAATCCGATCCCGTGCTGCCGCGCACCAATGACAATCAGGCACGCGAGCCATCCGGGGATCGAAACGATCAGAGGCGCATCGATCAACAGCCACATCGCAACGAACGCGGCAACGATCCAAAACCAGTCGAACGCGATGCACAGAAACCACCGCATGGCGTTCGGTTTTGCCAGAGGTTCAATCTCGGCTTTCAGCTGCTGTAGTTCGACTGAAGACTGTTTCTGAAGGTTGACAATCACGTGCTGGAATCCCCCAATTTGCGTGGTTTGACACCGCCAGTCTCAATCTAGCTTACCGTTTGCGGATGTGCAAAGTCGAATCCTGTTGGTCCTCGTCTGGGGCGCGGGCGTCTGGTTTCTCTGGAAAACGGGAAGCCGTCACTCAGCGAGTTGAACCGCGTGTCGTTGAGCGATCGACCGCGGGGGTACCAACGGTTATTGACGCATGCTGCTCAATAGACGTTTTCGAGTCGGCAGCTCGATCCAGTGATAGGCAAGTTCGCTCGCGACGTACGCCACCAAAATTGCCAGCATTGCAAACGCAAGTGGAAACTCAACGACATTGACCGATGTTCGATGAAACCCCAAGATGATTCCCTTCATGATCGGAAGATGCATCAAGTAGAAACCGTAGGAAACCCTTCCCAATCTTCGTAGCGGAAATGCTTCGAGCACTCGTGCGGCCCAGACCCCACGTGGAACGGCAACAACGAGTATTGCCAACGCCGCCGGAATCCAGGGAAACCCATAACGTCCACCCGGCAGGTACAGTGGTTTTAACCACTGCGTGGCGCTAAACAGCAGCACGCAAAGTCCGCAACAAACCACCAGCACGTCCGCGATGTAGGAAGCCGTGGCAGTTTTCCGCACGTGAATCCAAGCCGCGACGACACCAAGAGTGAAGATCATCAAGTGGGCAGGAAGGCTGTGCTGCAAACACTTGGCATTTGCCCCCAGCCAATCAGCGCTCCATTGGTCCGAAGGTTCGACGAACGTGCATGCGGTCACAATAGCCTGAGACACAACGCCGAGAACGACAAAGGTCGCGACCAAAACAATCCCCGTCGGGCGATTGATCGCACGCAAGAAAGCGATGATCAGCACAAATAGAAAGTAAAACTGAATGATCGGGGCAAGAGCCCAAAAGGGGGCACTGATGCTGTATAGCGTTTGAGAGAAAAAATTGTGCATGAATCCCGCATGGAGCATGACATCGGCAACATGCTTGGGGTGGGTGTAGTAGCCACCGAGAACGGCGATTCCCACAAGGCAGCACCAATAAATTGGCAGGATCCTGCCCACCCGTTTCCAAAAAAACTGTTTCAACGAAAGATCTGACCAACCGCGTCGGGCACTCCGCAAGACCGGGACCGAAAGCAGCATCCCGCTCAGGATCATGAACACCGCAACACCCGTATTGCCGTTGGTTAACAGAAGCCCCACGTCAAACGGTCCGACATTCCCATCGACACCAGTGAGTTGCTGCCAGTGGACGCCAAACACGGCCAGACACGCGATCGCCCGAAGACCATCCATGCCAGGTAGATATTCCGCTTTGGCGGCCGGATCGACGCCGCGGGGCGACAATTCGCGACGTTGGCTCGCTGTGTCTTGCAATCTCCGTGACGAACCGAGGACCGATCGGGCAACCAGGTAACCTGCCACTCCGCCCAGCAAACGGGCGCAGAATCCGAATCCGGCTCCGACATGATTGGCTTCAAAGGCTTGTCCAAGCTCGATCACACCCGCGGCAACAACGACCACAAGGATTGCAACAATGCTCGCTAGCCGTTGCACCGTGCGATGTCTGATGGTTTTTGCACCCACCCCCACCAATCCGCCAAGGATCGATGACAAGACTGCTGTTCGCGCGATGTTGAAGATCGCTCGCAGATTGGATCCGCGGTAGTCTGCGAACGGATTGGACTTGAGATCGGAGACGATGGTGCGGATTTCGTCCGAATCATGCGTGAATTGATACGGGTACCAAGAGATCGCGGCGATCACAACGAAGTAGCACGTTGCCAAAAACCACCACAACGCCGGGTCGCTAATCCATTTCTTCTCCCAAGCCAAAGCCGACGTTTGATTCTCGTGACGTTCGTAAACAACGGCCAGCTGCAACCCGATCACGACTCCTGCCGCCACAAACAATGCATCAGTCGCCGTCGCGACGCGACCGTGGATGAAGACCTGCAACAGTTCAATCCCGAATCCGATTGCGAGCGCTGTGAGCGCGCGTGTGGCCAGGCTGAGGGGGCGTTCGAACCGAGAAATCAGCCACCCTCCGGCCCACATTCCGAGTGGGACTCCCAAACCGATACTCACGACACCCTGATAGATCAACGCCGGAATCGATGCGTTTTCGGAAATCAGCGGCACGAACCGAATGCCTCCCTTGGCCCATTTTCGGGCAAGATCCACTGGCGACGTGATGACGGCGAACGGCATCAGTGACCAGACCACAACACCGGCCGACACCAGCGCAACAAGTGATTGGAATCGTGCATGACGCGACGGCGCCGTTTGCAGTCTGCCCAGGATTTGCGACAGCCGAGGTCCAGTCCCAAACCACAACGCAATCGCGCCGATCGTCCCGATCAGTTGTGCAATCAAGTCCCGACGGGACGGAACACGTTGGCCGAACCAGAATTGACCGAGTTCGCAAACAACGCTCATGGCGATCGAGATCGCAAGTACGAACGCTACTCTAGCCACCGCGGTTTCCCACCGTACCTTCCGTCGGTGAGTTGCTCCGAGCAGACAAAACCCAAGCGGCATTCCCAATAACACGTTCGCCACAAAGTCGGATCTTGAGAGCCGGCCCGATTGCGGTGCCAAAAGCTGCTGCCATGCGACATCAAAATCCGCGGCATGAAACTCGAACGGCGCCCAAGAACCAATCACCATTCCGGCCGCGGAGATCGCCGCCAAGACTGCAAAGACTCGGTACGCCGCTCGATACTCAGCCATTGGATACGTGCGCCGACGGGTTTCGTTTTGGTTCTATCTCATCGCCCTTGCGGCGAAGTGCACCCAAAGCCAATGCGAGTCCGAGCAACCAAAACATTCGTATGTCGTCGTGCCGCGAAACTGCGAGCGCGCCGACGAACATCGCAAGCAAGCTGGCCAACACCGCCAAAGAAACGCCACTGACCCATGGTGCATCGCTGCGGAAGCCGCCAAAGCAGGCCAGCAACGCGAGCCCCCAAACCAACAACCACAAGACCGCGCCGATGATTCCCTGTTCGTCCAATATCTCCAAAACGCTATTGTGGGTTGCTCTCCATCGAGACAACTCGAGTTCCTGGGACATGTTCTGACCACCACGCCCCGGGCCGGATCCGAAAACAAGATGACCGGCCGGTGCCTGCAGCGTGGTTTCCCAAAATTCCAGACGCGATTTCAGGGTCGGCGTCTCCCATCCGGCATCAATCCACTGCTGAATCCTTGGCCGAAGCGGTGAAGAAAATGCAAACAGACCTGCGACAGCCAACATCAAAATGACAACCGCAGCTCGTTTGGCAGTACGCATACTCGCGATCAGCAAACAGGCTAAACCGACCAGCAGACCGACATTCGCTCCTCGGTTTGCCGTCGCGATCGACACCAGGCTGCAGCAAGCCGCCAGGGCGGACACCAGAATCATCGCCGGCCAGCGCTGGCAGATTGCCAGGCCGGCAAACAAACAGGCCATCGGTGCCATCACAAACGCAACATCGGAAGCATTTTCAAATTGCGGAACTTGCAACAACAGCAACGCAAGTCCTGCGACGGCAGCGGAAGCCATCCATCGCAACGATCGGACGTTGGTGAAAAATGCATAGCCTGCCAGTAACACGACCAGCGATTCAATCATTCGCAGGACGTGATGTTTCGGACCCGGTACCGAGTCGCTGGTCAAACGGGCGATCCCCTCACAAAGCAAACTCCACAGGAACATTGCCGCCACCACTCGCGGCCAGACGTGCCTGCCATTCCACGCGTTTTGCAATCGCTGGCGAACCGGCGGTGAGATCAACATGCCCGCGCCGCACAAGATGACCACCGCGGTTTGAAATCCGCTGGTCCACGCCCATTCCAGTTCCGCACTGTAGCGGCGAATTCCGAACGTAACGAGCGTGATGGCGACCATGCCACTGGCCGGATACCAACACGACAGCGACGCCAGTCCAAACGCGACCGCACCAAACAGGATGGCCTCCCACGGCGGCTGATAACCTTCCTCAACCCATCCCACACTGCCTTCATGCGCCGCAGGGATCGACGCCTGGTAAAGCAGCATGACGACACACAACGCCAAGATCGCCAGGTGAATACCACGTGCCATCGCAATGCGTTTCATGCCGTCTCCCACTCCCTCATTGTCCAGGACCGCACTCAACTAACGTCGAGTTTCGCGCGCCCAGGTCGTTAAGACAATAGTGAAAGACCGTGTTCAGCCGGTTGTAGAAATCGTCCAGATCGCGTTCGTTCCGCACGTAAGGTGAGAACCCCGGAACCAACGACGAACTGTGAAACATCAACATCAGAATCGGGTAGCCACGCTGCTGATAGGATCGGGCCAATCGCATCATCTGCCTCGCATTGCTCTGCTCGGGGCTCATTTTCACGCGGGTCGCAAGGCCCAGCCGATCCAGAATTCCAACCATTCGCAATCGACGAAGCAAGGGGCGGTGGGCCTGCGAACGCAACCAACCGGCCAATTCGAACCACCGATGAGTGAACCCGACGGTGACGGGGACTTCGTACAACTGGCCGGATCGATGCGGCTCGATCAAGTCGTCACCGCCGACGTGATAGGGAGCCATCGGTGCACGGCGAAAATCAGGGCCGCCCGCCGGCGTGTAGTCGGTCAGTGGAATCACGCTAGAATCCACCAGGTAACCCAACTCTTGCAAGATCCGTGCGCCATGAATGTCCAGGCCGTATCGGCCGGCACGAAACGAGCGCGGACGTCGCCCAAAACGTGATTCGATCATGTCGGTCAGCCAAGCAATTTTCTCTCGCTGCAGTTGCTCGGGCAAATTGCAAAGGTAAGAGTTTCTTGGCGAACGCTCTTCCGACGTCGGAGGATTATTCCAGGGGTGAACGTGCGTCCCGATCTCCGCTCGATCGTCATCTTGAATCGGTCTCAAGATACCCACCGCCTCGTCGGATTGGACGACCGGTGCGTCGATCAAATAGGTTGGACGCACGCCATGTCGATCGCAGAGTTCCTGGAATCGCGGTACGCCTCGGATATTGGTGACTTCACCGGTTAACGGATAGTCGCCCGACCACAGACCCTCCTCCTCGGTATCAATCGTGACGACCAATCGCAACTCGTTGTGCTCGGCGGAGGGCGGGTTCACGATTCACTCCGGACTAACATTGTTGACTTCGCGAGCCGTCCGTTGCCACCGGGCGTTGGGATGACCGAACACTCCTTTGCATGTCCCGTATGCCATCGCGATCTGGCTCATCGAAAAATAGAACGGCACCGCAAACAACGTCAGACGTCGCAGCGTGACCGAAACGGCGCCGATGATCGACAAGATGCCTATCACGAACAAGAGCGATGCGATCGCCCGATAATAGCCATCGGAGATCGCCAAAACCGACAGTGCCGCAATGGCAATCAGGATGATGAATGGTGAAAGCCAACGGAGCAGTTTGTGCGAAATAAAGGTGAGCAGTTCGACGGGTTGTGAAATCGACGGGAACTGACGTCGCAACACGATTTGGGCCGCGCCGGTGCTCAGTCGAACACGTCGATTGAATTCGGTCGTCGCAGCCTCGGTCGCGCTCTCGGTCGCGATCGCGGCCGGTTCGTACACGATTCGTTTTCCGCTGCGAATCACTCCCATGGAAACCGTAAAATCATCCAGGATCGTATTCTCGTCCAGCGACTCAAACAACTCTCGACGGATGACATACATGCCTCCGTCAACACCCATCATCGATCCGATTCGCGATTCGCCGCGATGAATGCTGCGCTCGATGCGATAATAGAGTGATTCTGCCGCACCGAAACTCGATTTTTCGCTGTCCAGCCGGACATCGCCGCTGACCGCCCCGACGTCTTTCTGGATGAAGTGCTTCACCATTCTAAGCAGCGCATCGGGAGCGAACATCACGTTGGCGTCGCACAAACAAACCAGCTCGGTGTTGGCATCGGCAACCGCATCGCTGATCACGCTGGCCTTACCGCGGCGGACGGGAAAGGCCAACACCCGAATCCGTTCCGATTCGTAGGCTTTCGCAAGATCAGCGGTCGCGTCATCCACTCCGTCACAAGCGACGATGATTCTCAAAAGCTGGTCCGGGTATTCCAGCTTCAACGAATTGTCCAGCTTGGATTCGATGACCGATTGCTCGTTGTGTGCCGGGATCACCAGCGTGACACTCGGTAGCTCGGAACTCGACTCGCTGCCGTTGCCGCTCGGTTGACGTTCGCGCTTGCCGGCCCGATTTCCGATCACACTCATCGCGATCGGAAACAGTGCGTACACGTACACCAGCGCCAACGCACAGCAGGCCAAGACAAGTTGCAGAACTTGGTGATACGTCATTCAATCGGCGTCCGTTTGCCGTGTCTTCATCGGATAGGCCCCTTCGCTCCCGCTACGATTTCGATATCTCGGTCCGCTGTGGCGTCCAAGTCGAGAACTTTCGGCCCAGAAAAATATTGATGATGCCCAACCCGGCCGCCACGTTCGACAAACAGAAAAAGTAACACAGATAGATGAGCTTGAACTCGCCGACCTTGGGGATCAGCCGCGCCACCGCAAGCAGGTAAAAGGCGATCTGCACGACCAGTGTCAACTGAAAGAACGTCGATCCGCTTGCCGCCAGCGCTGTGCTGGTCGCCAAGCAACCGATCAGGAAAACCGGTGCCAGCCAGCGAACAACTTTGTGACAGATCAACTGCCAGGCAAACACCCCTACTTTCAGCGGATTCATCGCACCGGGGGCACGCGTCAAGGCACGGAAGCTGCGATTGACGATCCGCACCTTGCGTTTGAACTCTCCACCGAAGCTGGGTGCCGCCTCTTCATAACAGACGGCTTCGGGATCAAACAGGCCCCGGTACCCGGCGACCACGATGCGAAGCGGAATCAGGAAATCATTGATGTCATCTTTCTGAAGCGGAGAGAACAGCTCTCGCCGCATCGCCATGATCGCTCCATCACCTCCGACCACACTGCTCAGACGACTTTCCCAGCACTTCAGCCGGATTTCAAAGTCCCAGTACGCGCTCTCCGACTTCGAAGCCGCGCCGTCGCCTTGGTGATATCGCTGGTGGCCGACGACGTAACCGACCTTGGGGTCGGAAAAGTGTCTGACCAGTTTGGCGACGGCATCGGGCTGGTACACCGAATTAGCGTCGCTGAAAACAATCACATCGCCGTTGCACCGGGGGACAAACTTCGTCAGTGCCGCCGACTTGCCCTCACGCGGAACTTGGCGGAACAACTTGACCGATCGCCCGGCGAACTCCCTGACGATCTCGTCCGTTCCGTCGTCCGATTCGTCCGAAATCACGATCACTTCCAGCAGTTCGGACGGGTAGTCAAGGGCACACGCGTTTTCCAGTTTTTCGCGAATGACCGCCGCCTCGTTGTAGGCGCTGATCACCACACTGGCGCGCGGCGTCGCGGAGCCCGGTTCATGTGGCTGACGCAAACGCGAAAGCAGAAAGAGCGACGCCGGGTAAACCACGTACGGCGTGATCACCCCCAAAACGCACACCCAAAATACGACGCTCAAGAAGACAGTCATCATCGAGCTGTTAGCCAAGAACCGGACATGCGGCACAAGAGGGGGAATCGCCAATCAGCGGAATAGACGGCTCGTTGGAGAATTCGACCCGCATACCATAATCCAAACCCGGATCAATGTATACCGCCGCCCGCCCCCCCGTTGGCTGGTGGTTGCAGCGATCGCCGAAGCGACATTCGAGCGAGGCTTCCTGTCGGAACGAGCGTTTTGCTGAGAAGCCTATGCTGCGTATTCAGGGGGCGATCAAGATCGGCCTGCCCCCATCCCTAGTATTGCGCCGCAGCTTAATTTGCGGGTAGCCGAAGCGTTCGGAGAGTCGCCGTGTTCTCCGAACTCGGCGCCCACAAAGCGAAGCTTTGTCATGTGCCGACCTCGGAGAGGACGGCGACTGTCCGGCCCAACCGAAAACCAAGCTGCGGCGGATTACTTGCCCATCCGTTGCCTACGGTTCGTCGCAGTCAAAACCGCTTGGTTTTAACGGTCTTGAGTGATGCTCCAGATTTGCCGGATAATCAGAGCTCGATCAACAAAGGACGGCACAGCGAGGCCGAAACACCCTGGATATTTAACGGTGCGGCGACCAGTAAGTACGTGCCGCTTGTGACGACCGCCAGATCAATGACGAGCGGGGCGATCAGCAGCAGGCGCGGGTTCGACATAAAGAGGTTTTTCACCGCCCCAAAGGGCGTGATCGGGTGGTCGATGATCGGGACGTCGACACCGAGAAGATGCAGTCGCGTTTGACACAACCATTCGACAAGTCGTCTCGAAAAATAGGGGCACGCGTCCAGGTAATCTGACGCCGCGTGATTCATCCCCCAACCAGTCGCGATTAGCAATGAGTCCCCCGCATTTACGCTGAGGCCCGATTGATCCATGGCGGATTGAAACTCGTCAAGCGTGACCTCTTTGCCTGGCTGACCGGACGCCAGACACAAAACCTTGCAAGTGCAAACGAGGTCGGTGAGTTTGAAATCGTCCAGCAGAATATTGTTGGCAAGTTTGTGCTGACTCGTCTCCACATACGTGCCGGTGTGCGAGCAAAGTCCGAAACGATACACCGTGCTGTTGTCGCCTGCGACCGTTTCCGCCAATGGCGTGACCTCGTTTTCCCATCCCGGCCGATAGTGCCACATCCCCTTGTAAATCGGCATCCCAATGTCGTGAGTTTTCTGCGCGTCAGGCATTTCGTTTTTCCGTCAAGAATTCAATCTTCTTTTCACACCACTCGCTTCAGCGATCCCGGTCGCTGGCGGTGGGTTGAAAACATACTACGGCTGAAACCGCGACGGGCTGCATGGGGGCTTCCGACATCTCCATTGACAAATAGAAAAACTCCCATCTTGCCTAGAAAACCCAACCTATAGTTGAGGCAGCACGGGTCTACCTACCGCGACGGAGCCAGTGGTCATTGTGTCACCATCAATGACCGCGAAGCTGGATTTTCGTTCTTATCCAACGGTTGTTCCCATGCCTAAAGATTTTCCATGGTCCTATCGCCAAATCACTTTCGCCGTCCCTCGGTCTCCCCGCAAAACCTTTGCGGAAGATACGCCTAGGAGCATCCGAGCAGGCCCTATATACTCCCCAGCCTAGGCAAATTACTCACGCATTAGAGTTGATGGAAGATTTCGTGACTGGGGCAGAGTCACCGATTCTTGCGCGTGAGGCCCTGCGGCATGGTCACTGCCTGTTTTCTACGGAGAGCGTCTGCGTTTTTCTTGTACGTACGCGTCGCGACCTTTCTCCTCGTCAGACCAAAACGTTTGACCGGCAAATGGCACTGGCGACCCCGCGCAATTGTATCGACGAGCCGACGGTTGGTCGCCGCTGAGTTCATCGACATCGATCCATTGTGAACCGACAAGACGCTCGGGCCGAACGAGCTCTTGATCCATCAAGCCCCAAATCTATCGAGCCCCACAACCACAACGACTGAGCACCGGTAATCCAGACATGATGCGTCAATCGACTTTCCAGCAACTTGAGTATCGCCAGATGCTCGCTGCCCACATGCACGGAGCAGCAATGGTGACGGACACTGCTGTGGTGACCTCCCACGATACCATTCCTCGGATGGTCGGTGCAGATGTCATCGCGATCCAAGACGGCGCCTGGTCGGACCCGGCGACTTGGGGAGGTCGGGCACCCGGGCCCGGCGACAACGTAAGAATCGCTCCCGAAATCGATGTCGTTTTTGACGAAATCACCGGGATCGGAAACTTGGAGATCTTCGGCTCGCTGAGATTCGCCCCCGACCGAGCGACATCGCTCGAAGTCAACACGATTCACGTGATGCCGTCAGGCGTGTTGCAGATCGGGTCGGAAGAGTCGCCGATCGTGGGCTCAGCCGAAATCGTTTTTGCCGACACCCCGATCGAAACCGACTTCGATCCGTTCCAATTCGGTAACGGCTTGCTCGTGTTCGGCTCGCTCGAAACGAACGGCCGCGATGTGACACCCTATGTCCGCGCCGCGACCGACATCAACGCTGGGGACACCGAGATCGTCGTCGGGTCGGTTCCCAACGATTGGCAAGTCGGAGATGAAATCCTGTTGCCGGGAACGAATCAGCGAACAGGCGTCAAACAGTCATTGACGACGGAAACGGCGTTCATTGCTGATATCCAGGGAAATCGGATCGTACTGTCAGATGCCGTGACTCACGATCACCACGGGATTTCCGATAACCCGTTCGGTGTTGAAGTGTTTGCTCATATCGCCAACTTGACCAGAAACATCGAGTTGCGATCGGAGAATCCGGACGGAACAAGAGGACACTTTTTGTCGACCGGGCACGCCAACGTTCAGATTGTTGACGCGTCGTTTACCAGCATGGGGCGAACGACCGGCGACCGTTTGGACGACACGATGGTCGATGAATTCGGGAACGTCATCAACATCGGCACGAATCACACCGCCCGGTATCCGATTCATGCCCATCACAATCTTGGGCAGTTCGATGTCGAGTCGTCTGTCGTCCGCGATGGATTGAAGTGGTCGATCACAATTCATGCAACCGATGATGCGAACATTCTCAACAACATCGTCTATGACGTCGACGGTGGCGGAATTGTCACCGAAGATGGATCCGAAGAACGAAATCGATTCATCGGGAACCTCGTCGCGAAAGTCGACGGCGGGGCTGCGGTCGGTAGCCGGAACGGTGGCGGCGGTTCGAGGGACTTTGCACTCGACGGATCAGGGTTTTGGTTTCGCCTCGCCAGTGGAACGGTCGAAGACAACGTGGTCTACGACGCCCGTGGCTTTGGCTACAACGCCAACGGCTATGGCATGTCATTCACGGACAATCGCGGTACCTTCGACGCCTTTGATTCCTTCAAAGGCAATGAGGTTGCATCGAGCCGCGGCGGAATTTGGCTGACATGGTCACAGGGGCAAACACGGTTCCGCAACTACGAAAGGACTCTCATCGAAGACACGTTGGTTTGGCACGTGCGGTCGGCCGGCGTCGAATCCTATCATGATGCCAACTACACATTTCAAAACTTTACGGTGATCGGGGACCCTGCGGTCAGCAACGCCAACGAAGGCTCCAACAGCAGCATACAGTTCCGCGCCACCGTCGGGATCAACATGCTCAAGTCCACCTACGAAAACTGGTCGATGATTTTTGATGGACTCTACGTGTCCGGAGTGAATGTTGCATTCGGCGCCCCCGGCAACGCGGGCGTTGAGGGGACCATTCTTCGAAACGCCATTTTGGAATCTTACATCAACATCGCGTTCGATCGTGACGCCGAATCCGACACGATCGTTACAGACAACATTACGTACTTGCCCAGCAAGTCGATCAGGCTGGCTCGTTCCTACCCCGATCAACCGGCCAATTTGTGGCACGAAGCGGTTGGAATCATTCAGCCGGGGCAATTGAGCGATAGTGTTCCTCCACCTGTGGTGCAGGACGATTCGGACCTGTTCGTCCGCATGTCCGACACCGGCATCCTGGTTGTCAAGGGAACTTCCAGCGACGACCAGATCACGATCGATCAAGTCGGTGACCAACTGGTCGTGCAGTTCAACGAAGAAACATTCCAGTTCGATTACGACAGCGTCCGGGTCGTGACAGTCCAGGGACGCAGCGGAAACGATGTGCTGACCAGTAATCTTACCGATCAAAAAACGGTTCGATTCTACGGAAACGAGGGCGACGACACGCTGATCGGTGGTGCCGGGCACGACAAGCTCGATGGCGGCGACGGAAATGACACCATCGATGGGCGATCCGGTGACGACGTCATCTATGGTGGTGACGGGATTGACATTTTGATCGGAGGGCTCGGGCGTGACAAGCTGCGCAGCGGAGACGGCGACGACCAGCTATTCAGCGACGCGGTCGACTGGTTGGCTTTGCAGTGAGCCCCCGCTGCACTCGCTTTCCCATTGTTCCACCGTCATCATTCGTGTCTCGTCGGTATTCGACAGAATGTAATGCTTTGATTCGAACGACGACGCGAAGTCGAGCCAGCAGCGGTAGTACTGGACGATCTTGTTTGCGTCCTTGTAGTCTTCTCGCAGCCGAAGGGTCTTGCCGCTCTTCGGCGCGACGCCGGTGCGACGGATGTGATCCTGGATCTCACTCGTCTCGAACTGCTTTCGTAATTGGTCCGGCGCAGTCCACAATGTCACGATCTTCAGATTCCGGGCACTGTTGACGATGTCGACGAACTCGAACATCTGTTCATGTTCCAGGTTCCATTTCAAGCGGGCATGAAAATCGTAGTGCATGATCACATTGGGGAGTTCCGCCCGCGGATGGTTGATCAGGTCGTAGAACTCCATTTGTTGCCAGCATGAGATGTCACCAATGCCGAGTTCCTTGCAAAGCTCGTTGGCCTGCCCAGAGGCAAGTTTGTTTTTCAGAGTCGTCTTTCCCGCAGAAGTCGGGCCGGCGATGACGATCAGATTCTCGATCCGGCGTTTGTATCCGATCAAAACATCATACCGCCGATCCGACGGATGGGCCGTCTCCACGTGAGAAAACACTTGTCGGCGTTCCGTCAAGATGCAACGGACGGCCTCGGTCGACAAATAGAATCGCCGGCGTCGCCTGCGAGGCGCATTCGGGCTCACGAACGCGATCGGCGTGGAGGTGAACGCGCCGAAGAGTAGGCGTCGCCACCAGTTGAGTTTCAATTCCTTCAGGATCGACCTGTTCAGCCGCTCGACGCCGATGATCAGCCGCTCCCTGCACGAATCCACCAAACGATCTAGCAGCACCACCGGTGCAACCGATTGGCTCAAGCCTGTCAGGCAGATGACGTCATCGAACGTCTCCTCAGGATACCGCGCGTCGAAATCAAGCTGTCGGAAATCGACCGCCATCCCCAGCGATTCGGCGCGTCGTCGGGCAGCATCAATATGATCGTGGCGCACGTCGATGCCGACCACGCGGCTCGCCCCGCGTCGGACCGCTTCAAAGCAACAGGTCCCATCACCAGCGCCGACGCAAAGCACCGAGCGTCCTGTCAGGTCATCGGGGATGGCGTCAACCAGGCTGCCTGTCGACTGACGGTTGCGTCGCTCAGAAGCAAGTTGCGTTGAACCGCCGTGGGTGTTCGATGACGCATTGGATCCGCACTGCGTTCGGTCAATGCTCTCCATCTTCAACTCCCGGTTCTTCGAGAAGCATCCGTTCAGCCTTGCCAATCCACCGATTGGATCCATTGCATTGGGTCCGACAACGCTGGCTGATCCTGATTCGCAATCACGCTGTGTTTCCAGCCGCCTGTCGAAACGAAATCGAACCAGTGTTGATAGAAGTTGCGCACGGCTTCTGGGTCGCGGTAGCTGTCTCTCAACTCCACCAGTGGCCCTTTGTTAGGCTGTTTGCCGTGCTTCTTGACGTAAGACTGGATTTTACTCGATTCGAATTGTTCTCGAAGCAGCTCAGGCGTCGCCCCAACCGTGAGAACTTGAACCTCTTCGGCACAACGAATCAGATCCATCAATTGCAGTTTTCGATAGTCGGTGATGTTCCACTTCAGTCGCGACAAGAAATCGAACGGGACCACGATATCACCGTAATCGGCAACGGTGGACTTAGAAAGGTCTTCGACCTCCTGCGTGCTCCAGGTCGACGGATCTGACAAATTCAGGTGTTCGGCGACGTCAGACGCTTGCCCCTTGGACATCCGGTCGATCAGCGTGGACTTTCCCGCGGCGGTCGGGCCCGCAACGATGACCAGCCGACGTACGTTCCGGCGGTGCCCGATCGCGATGTACCGCCCCTTGAAGGGTGACGGAATGATCTCCACGTCGGAAAAGACAAAACGGTGCCCAAGCAAATAGTTCTTCATCGCCGGCGCGGAGATGAAAAACTTTTGCCGGTTGCCGGTCAACGCCTTTTTCCGAACATAGATCAGCGGCATCTTTTCGATCAACTTGCCTGCCACCCAGGGGATCTTCAGCTTCTTGCGCTCGTGGTATCCTAGCCCCGCGACTTCCAAGATCAGCCTTTTCTTGGTGACCGAGATCAGCTTCTGGATCACCTCCAGCGGGTCGATCAAATGGTGCAGCACGTTGAGGCAGGAAACGTAGTCGAACTGGCCCGTCGGAGTTTCGAAATCGATGTCCAGTTGATGGAACTCACCGGGCAGTCCCTGTTTCTGCGCCAGAACGTTCGCGTTGTGCACGTAGTTGGCATTCATATCCAATCCAACCACTCGGCTGGCGCCGCGGCGCAAGGCTTCGAACGGAAAGAAACCCTCCATCGTTCCGATATCCAGATAGGAGAGACCGGTCATATCGTCCGGGAAAATCACCTGGGAAGTGATGGAGCGATCGAATCGGCCTCCGGTCACCGAACCGTCCGGCATCACGATCTTTTGATAAGCCGTGGCGTTCTTTCTTAGAGTCGACGCAGATTTTGTCGCTTGCAATTCATTTGACATCGGATTCTCGATCAATCAGAAGACGGTTTCAGGCGTCGAGCAGCAGAAAAAGACGATTAGGACGGAAGGGGATGTGGTTGGATTGCACATTATTTGACAATGCACGCGAATGCAATTCGTTGTGCCAGGGACGCTGCGTTGCTCTGGACATGTGGATGCATCCTGGCGATTGTAACGGTTGGCCATGCGTTGGCAATTCGCTGAGTTGCGAGGCGGATCCGCGAGCCATCCAATCCTGTTTTTTTGAGTGCCTCTTAGCCGGAACTTGGTTTCGCACGGTAATGTTCACTGCTGTGCCCGGCCAGTCGTCTCATCTGCGCGAAAGCGAGCTGGAATGTGGCCTCGGTTCAGCCCCGTCCCAATGCCACGCATGGCGATCTCCGTCCGAGCAAGATATCATGGAACTCCCCGCTGTAGACGCCCGCCAAAAGGCGACGTCATACGTCAGCGACCCCGCGGGATTCCATTCGGCGGATCATTTGCGTACCGCGGGTAAGCCACTCTTGATCCCAAAAACTGGCCGTGTTGAGATCAAGAGGGCTCGATTTTCCTGGGGGGGATTTGGCGACGAACTGAAAACTTCAATGTCGCTCAGGCATGATACCTGGAGCTTTGATGGCAGAAAGTCGCAATTATGATGTTCAACGAACGCGGGTTTCACAATCGCGAAAAAACCGGTGCGGGGAACGGTTCGAACAACTGGGTATTCGGCTCTTCCACAATACTGATACAACGTCACCAATCGGATGAACAAACTCTTCACTCTAGGCCTGAGCCACACAGGGACCCGAAGCCTTGATCGATCGCTTTGGCTTTTAGGGATTCGATCGATCCATTGGCCCACCGACAAGCAGACGTTCAAAGAGGTGTCCAGCGGGAATTACCGGTTGAGTATTCTCGAGCAATATCAGTCGATTACAGACATCAACACTATTCCGATTTACCCTCAACTGGACAAGGAATACCCAGGCAGCAAATTCATTTTAACCATGCGTGACAAGGACGCATGGCTTAGAAGCATGAGTCATGTGAATCGGGTGGATTGGCAGAGGTATCTGAATAAGAGTCGTTTCCAGGTCTTCGCCATGACGCTTCAGGACGAATTGCGTAGAACTGGATTCCGGAAGGCCCTGAAAAGGGCATGGCGTCGAACACGAGATGACGAGGCGATACGGTTTATTCGCAAATCTACTTATGGCGTCTTGGCATTCGAAGACGAGGAAAAACTAGCAGAAGTCTACGATCAGCATCATCGCAACGTTCTGAAATATTTTGAGAACCGGCCGGATGACCTTCTGGTGATCAACATCTTCGAAGGTGATGGCTGGGAAAAGTTGTGTCCTTTTCTCGGCAAGCAGATTCCGGATGTGGAATTCCCGCATGTGAAGAGCAAGAAGTAGCCTCGCTTCATGTGCACGACGACCGCAGGAAAGCTGCTCTCGGTATTCGTCAAAGCATTGTTCTGACGAATCGTTCTGCCAATAGGTTCGGCCGAGCCGGTCGTTCACTGCCCTGTGATGAAGACGGCAATCGTCTCGGCAATCGCCGGCTAGCATCGAAGGTTCCGTCGATGATCCGTAATAATACTGGGTGTTGTTGTTTGGGGGTCAGTTCACATGTGACGACAAAAGCGGGCTGATGAATTGCACCATCGCTTCTGCCCCACGGCCTTCTGCGGTGGGCCCGAGGTGCCTGCGGACAAATGCCTCTCGTCGCATTTTTCGCTGGTCAGACCCCTGGTCACTCAGTAGCGTCTCTATGGAGCGACGAAGTTCTTGATCATCCCTGGCTGGCAAGGAAGCACCATCATCAACGTAGGGAAAGCGATCTGGTTCTTCGGAAAAATTTGCGCAAATCGTCGGTCTTCCCAGTAACGTGGCTTCCAATACCGTTGTCGAAGAACCGCTGATCAGAAAGTCGCAGGCGATCAGAAGCGTTTCAAAGTGGTCGCCGAAGAATTTCACCGACGCATTGCCGGAATGCTTCGCGGCCTCTCGGTAGGTATTCAACATTCCCACGTCTCCGGGATGTGTTTTCACACAAACGACGCAGTCGTCTTGATCGGCCGTCGCCTGGAATACCGATTTGATCACTTGAATGAACCACGGGTAGGTGCGGTACGTGTGGGTCGCAAGCAGTATGATTTTTTTGTCCGTAGGAAGGTCCAGCTTCGCCCGCGCGCTCGCCCGACCAGCCACGTTGTTGACAAGAACGTCCATTCTGGGGCATCCGGCGATCCAGACCCTGTCTTCTGGATAGGCGCCTAATTTGCAAACAATGTCCTTCACGTACTCGCCGTACACCGCGAAGTAACTGGGGATTGGAGCGCCGCCAACATGGCCTTGAGGAACTGTGTAAACAAGATGCATTGGCATGATCCCTCCGTGTTGAACACCGATGGCAGGGATGTTCAACCGTTTTGCCGCGGCAATGTATCGCATCGAAGGCCGATAAAACTCCGCCAACAGCAAGACGGCTTTAATGTTCCCCGCGCGAGAGAACGTTGTTGTGAGAACACCTACTTCACGTTCCCATTCAGCCATATTTGAAACAGCCTTACCTAACGCCGGAATGATCAATTCATAGATGTTTGCATTCGCGAAGGTAAACGAGGATCGAAAATCAGCCGACTTATCAATTCGGTAAAACCGCAGGAGGGCAGCGATTTGTTTGGGCAACGCGATGCCCCAGCTGATTAGTCCTGTAGAGCGTTCAGCAGGAGGCAACGCCCCGTCCAGTTTATCAAGCAATTCGGCTCCGGAATCTCGCAGCCATCGAACCATGTTCCAGTGACCCTTTTTCGCTTGCTTAGGGAACAGCAGGAATTTCTGCCTCACGTCCGGAAACTGCTTTTTTAATTCATTGAGAAAGGCGTCCCAAAACGGGATCTCGACGCCTGCATCTGTCATTTTCACCAGTCGTGAAAGATTCGGGCTCAGGAGGATGGCCGGGGCGGACCGCGTACTCCGAGATTCCTGGTGGCCTCGAGTCAGAATTCGAACGAAAAGGGCCAGAGTCGTGATCTTAAAGGGGACTGCGGTGAGCTGCACAAGCTGCATTGCCAGCCACTTGGCTCCGACAACCCCGGACGTCGCTTTCGTGCTGAGCGTTCTGCCATTTCGCTCGACCAAGATTGAATCGCGTTGACAGCGCAACGTAATCGCATTGTCGAGCTCGCGTGAGCGACCATTGAGCACGACTCGTTCGACCTTGGTATGCTGCAATGCCCGATCGAGAACCCAAAGTTGTTTTAGCATCTTGACATTTGAGTTGCTCGGTGTTCGAACGGCGCCCACACTGGTCCACCAGACTGAATATCCGTCTCGCAAACGAAATAGCTCGTCGAAGCATTGTTGTTTGAAGATGGCTTTTTTAGGCCATTCTTCAAGAAACCGAAGAAAGTCGCGACGAAACATATCTGGGTCGAATAGTTCGCTGCTATTCAGCCGTTTCCAGCTATCCGGGAGTTCGCTTTGGATCCCACTCTCTGATAGGTCAAGAAAGAGCACGTGAACATCGTGAAGATTACGGATAGTCTCCGGCGGAATTCGTTCCGTCTTATCGAGTGTGACGTAGAGAAGTGTGTTCATTTTGCGCAGGACAGGACTGTCGTCCGAATCAACCGCTGCTAATTGGAAATCTGTTGCAGCTTATCGGTGTCGCCTTTGGGGTGGATCAATGCTCTCAGCAATGGCTTGGGGCGAATGAGTGAGGCGACAAGCCCACGGCGCGTCAGTTCACGGCAAACGGTCCAGTAGGGGCGAATGCCATATCGCGACGCCCTCTCCATCGCGCGGCCGGTTCTCCTGGTGAGTTCACCGCGCACCGCCGCCACCTCGTCGTCGCTCAGCTTCATTTTGTCTGCATCTCCCAGCGCTATCGTGAGTGCATCGATCGCACAAACGATATGGCTGGCAATATGGCGTCGGTGAGTCGTGTTGTCGTCGTGTTTGCGGAGCAGTGTGACCGGTGCCATGTAAAGACCGAAGGTCCCAAGACGCGATAAGCGAAGGAAGAACAGCTGATCTTCGTATGAGCGGAGTGATTCGTCAAACAATCCAACTTCGACCGCTGCCGCCCTTTGGAATATACAGCTAGAAGTCTGAATATAGGCACCCTTCAAAAGGCTCTTGAATGCGGACCCTCGAATAATCCGCAGGCCAGCATCATCGCAATCATACTCGAATTTCTTAAATAGTTCTTCTCCGTAAGCCTCTCGTTTAAATTGGGGCAGATCGTCCAGACGTTTCGTGTTGCCGGCGCTGACAACGAGATTGGGATGATTGTGAAACGCTTGCAGCAGAATCTGAACGTGATCCGGGACCCATACGTCATCGGAATCCAACGGGGCGATCAGGTCTGCGTCGGTCTGGCGGATCGCCGTATTGCGTGCCGACGCGGCGCCGCCGTTGGATTGCTGGATGATCTTGATCGGAAACGAGTTCCGGTCTGCCCATCGTTGAACCACCTGAACGGTGTCATCCGTTGAACCGTCGTCGACGACAATCACTTCATCGGGAACCCTGGTTTGGCATGCCACGCTGTCCAACGCTTCACCAATCAGATGGGCGCGGTTGTAGGCGGGGATCACCGCACAGATTTTGAAGCTGGTTGTCATCAAATCACCATTCTTGATGGATCGTGTCGGGAGGCGAATTCGTCCAATGATGCGGCTTTGTTGCCCTTGTGGGATCCCCTTAACGGTAAGCGTCGAAGCGCTCTTCGCAGTGACCGCGACGTGATCTGTCGCATCCCCATTCCTTCCGGATCAACTCGTCGCGCCAGTCGAAAGAGCTGATACGCTGCTCCCCAATTCAGTCCGACGTGGTTGACATGTCGAAGTACCATTCGTCGGATCGTTTGGCGACAGCGGCGGCACGCCGCTGTCGCGTCGTCCGCCGGATCATCGAAACAATGGAAAAAACGATCGACCATTTCGGGGAACTGGTTCCATTGTGGCCTGGGATAGTCCCAGATTCTGTGGGGTTCACCGGAGCGGGCGGCAAAGGCCAGGAATAGTTCTGACTGATCTTGGCAACCGGCAACGCCTGAATCCACCAAGTGCGCCATACTCTTTTGACGCGTCACTCGCATTTGTTCGGAACGCTTCGTCGCCGAAATCGCATTGGCGTGCAATCGATAGCGTACTAAACGTTCCGGAAGATTGGCACATTCCCCTTCCAAAGCCAGCCGGCACCACAGATCGTAGTCCTGCGCACAACGAAGATTCGGGTCATACCCTCCGACCCGTTTTACCGCGTCGGCCCGGAAGATGACGCTGGGGTGAATAAATGGGTTGGCTGACAGCAGGTGCCAGCGAATTTCAATGTTGTGGTGCAGACGCTTGATGTCCCGCAGGTGCTGTCCTTGGGCGTCGATCCGTTCCGCTTCGCTGCCGCACAAGACCACGGAGGGATGGGTCTGCATGAAGTCGACCTGGCGTTGAAGTCGACTATCGACTGAGAGGTCGTCGGCGTCCATGCGGGCGATCAGCCGGCCTCTCGATTCGGCGAGTCCTCGGTTCAACGATGCCGCCACACCGAGTTGTGATTCGTTGGTCAGCCGGACCAGACGGGCGTCTCGGATCCCGTCCAGGATTGACGCCGTTTGATCGGTCGACGCATCATTGACAACGATCAGCTCGAAATCCGAAAACGATTGCCGCAGGATACTGTCGACCGCCTCGGCCAGATAGACTTGGCCGTTATGGACCGGCATAACAACCGAGACCAGCGGGGAGCATGAGGTGTCTACCGAGTTCACAATCGATCGAAAGGGACAGGAGTAACCGGACGCCGTGCGGCGAGGAATATTGGATCAGACGAATGGGCGCGTGGGGTAAACCTAACTTGCCCCCTCAAAATCGTCCCACCGCAACCGTTCAAATGCTTTTATGTCGCGCACCAGTTTCTTGCCGATCAAATCAAAATAGTTCCGGGCATCGATTCCTTCGTGAGGCCGCAGAGTCGTCAAATTGTCCAGCGATGCCACGTCACCGGCACACATGTCTTGCTTGAAGTAGCAGGCTCGGCGAAACTCCCAAATACGACGCGGGGTCTCGACGCGATGAACGGGGCGTTTGACGCCGTCTCCGAGCATCGCTTCACGGCGCGCACAAAATTCGATGAAATCGGCGAGTGACTCCTTGGTGTGGGCGAAATGATGATCTCGAAACTCGCGAGAGTTGTCATCGGTAAAGTGAGTTTCGATCACGCGAGCGCCCATGCAGACCGCAGCTTTGACGGCGACATTTCCCGTCGTGTGGTCGGAGTATCCCATCACGATTCGATCATCCAGGGCGTCACGCATCGTCTCGATGGCACGCAGATTGGTGTATTCGTCTAATGAATCGCCGTACATTGCGACACAGTGCATCACGCAGAGCCTGCCTTCAGGGATCAGCGTGGGATCGATTGAATCGAGGAAGTCGACCGTTTCCTGCACTTCGCCCAAGTTGCTCATCGCCGTCGCGATGCAGAGTGGCTTTCGCGTTTCCACCAATCGCTTTAATAGCGGATAGTTGGTCAGGTCCCCCGATCCCACCTTGTGCACGCTGATAAAACGGTCCAGCACTTCGATCGATTCCAGGTCCCAAAGGGAACTCATGAATTGAACGTTCCGCTCGTGGCACTCGTGCGCCAACGTCACGTATTGATCAGAGGTCAGTGCAAACTTTCCAAAGTGCCGGTGGCGTTCCGGCGATTCGACCTTGCTGACAATTCGGTCCGGAGTGTAGGTCTGAAACTTGACCGCATCGGCACCAGCTTCGACTGCGTCATTGAGCAGCTTGATCGCATAGTTAAAATCACCTTCGTGATTGCCGCCGATTTCGGCGATCACAAACGGGCGATCTAGATGATGGAATGATTTCACGTCGCTTCATCCGTTTGGGAGGGATTGCCGGTGCTGGAGCGCATCGCTTCCAATCGAACAAGATCGTCTGGCGTGTCGACCGTATAGTCGCCACCGGCCAGGTCGATCGTGACTCCGCGAGCATTGGCGATGCGGTATTGGTCCCGGTGGCGGTAGAACCACGGTGTAACGTGCTCGCGGTCATGGTCGGTCAAATGCTCCGCGTCGATTGATTTCATCGCATCGGCCCGGATCAATTCCGCATTCTGTCCCTTGGGGTACTTCGGGGCAAAACGAGTTGTAACGATATCCCAGTTGGCGTCGGGCATCGCATGTCGGCAAACTTCGTTCAGAACATTCGGACTGAGCAGAGGGCTGTCGGCGCACAATCGCAGCACCCAGTCGGACGGGAACCGCTTCATCGCCGCCAGGAAACGCCCGAACACGTCATCCAATGGACCGCGAAAGACATCGCAACCGATCGAATCCAAGTAGTCGACCAGCGGATCGTCCGAAGGTTCATCGCTGGTCACGACCACGGTCTGATCGATCAGGTGAACCGTCTGGACCGCATCGATGACGTGACTGATCAGCGGTCGTCCGAGAAACGGCGTCAGCACTTTGCCGGGAAAGCGACTCGATGACATGCGAGCCTGGATGAAAGCGGTAATCAAATTGGTATTGTCCATGCTCAACCTACAATCCCCATGCACAAATGATCTCAGACGCAAGCGACATGGCTTGACAATCGTTTTCGACACGAATCGAATCGGCCACTATGCTTCTTTTTGACACGGAGTCTGGTAGACCCAACGATGTGGATGGGCAATGGATGGAAGGTTGTTGCGATCCTTGAGCGGACGCCCATGCAATCGACCACTAATGACTTCGATCGCACACGCCGCTTTGACCTGATCTTGTCGCACGCCTTCGGCAAAGAGTTCTACATCCACTCGGTAGTGCCCGGGCATCAGCAGAACCTCGGGAACGCTGCATCGAATCACATCGGTCGACACATTTGGCAAGTCATCCTCGAGCGAGTTGAGGCGAGAGTCAAATTGAGTGATGAAATGTCCCTTGTCGTCATAAACACGCAAGGCGCACTGGGGACAGTTGACCGAATCGGAAATCTGGACGGCAACGGTTGTCGGTTGACCGGTCGCGACGGTGTTGATCGCAACGTCTTGTTCGTCGCGTATTTCGATCGCCTGCACCCTGAAGTCACCTTTTCCGCCACGATCGGTGCGCGTCGCGAGGTCTTCCTGGGCGGCGACGGAGTTCAGCGATGAAAGGTAGAAATCGAGGACTTCTGGTAGCGGGCCGTCCATCACGCTTCGTCCTCCTTGCAGCAAGATTCCGCGTTGGCACAGGCTCCGAAGCGCGACCGCATTGTGACTGACGAATAGGACCGTGCGGCCACTCTGGGCCACGTCCTGCATCTTTCCGATACACTTTCGTTGAAACCCTGCATCGCCGACGGCCAGGACTTCGTCGATGATAAGGATTTCGGGATCAAGGTGTGCGGCGACGGCAAATGCCAGCCGCACCTTCATGCCCGATGAGTAGCGTTTGACGGGCGTGTCAAGAAACTTATTGACACCGCTGAATTCGACGATGTCGTCAAACTTTCGATCGATTTCCCGTTTGGTCATCCCGAGAATCGTTCCGTTCATGTAAACATTTTCGCGACCGGTCAGTTCCGCATGGAATCCCGTTCCGACCTCGAGCAGGCTGCTGACGCGCCCCCGAATCACCGCTCGGCCGGTCGTCGGATCGGTGATGCGGGAAAGCACCTTGAGCAACGTGCTCTTGCCCGCGCCGTTGTGCCCGATCACACCAACCACCTCCCCCTGGTTGATCTCAAACGAGATGTCCTGCAACGCCCACACAATGTCTGTTTCGATGTCGGTCGACAATCCGCCATCGTCCGGGGCCGCCATCGACCCTTGTTGGCTGCGGTTGCCCGCACTTCGCGCCGTGGCGACCTCTTTGTGAAAGGTGTTGAGACGACGGAGACGATTCAGGTTGCGAAGCGGGGACTGCAGCCAGCCGGTCAATGCGCCCATGAACGTATCGGGAATCTCGTCTTTTAACCCAATGCGATACGCCTTTGACAGCCCTTCGACAGTGATCAGTGGAGTTGACATTCTGTTTGTCTGGATGGAGTGTTGGGGCACCGACTGAATCGTGCAACCTTACGCGACGTCAGCGAACAAGCGTTCTCGGTTTCGGAAATACACCAACCCCGTCGCGGCGATCAAGATGCTGGTTGCAAATCCGATCGCGATGAAATCCCATGGCATATCTCTAGTCCCCAGCAACGCCGCACGGAAGCCCTCGATCACTCCCACCATCGGGTTGAGAGCGTAAAGGTATTGGAATCGTTCAGGAACCAGTGAGGTTGGGTAGACGACCGGTGCCGCGTACATCAACAACTGCACGACAAACGACATCGCATGTTTAACGTCGCGATACTGGACAGCCAGTGCGGTTAACCATGTCCCCAAGCCGGACGCCGTCAAAATCATCATCACGATCAGCAGGGGCGATGCTAAGATGCCCCACGTAGGAACGACCTGAAACCATACCATCATCAACGCTAGCACCCCCATCGCGATCGCGAAATCGATCAGTTTCGCCGTGACGGCCGAAAGCGGCAGAATCAACCGGGGAAAGTAGACCTTGCTGATGATGTTTGCGCCCGTGACCAGACTGTTGGTTCCGTCATTGACTGCGTTTGAAAAATACGTCCAGGGGACCAGTGCTGTAAAACTGAAGATCGCATAGGGCACACCGTCCGATTCCATGTTGGCCAGCTTGCCAAAGACGATATTGAAAACGAGCATCGAAAAAACCGGTTGGATGACTGCCCATCCGATCCCGATCGCCGACTGGGCGTACCGCACCTTTACCGAACGCCAGACGAGAAACATGAACAGGTCGCGGTACTGCAACAGCTCAGCCAGGTCAAGCAGCCGCAGTCCGTTGCGCGGCTCAATGACTGTGACGGTCAAATCATCGATCGCAGTTTGATTCTCGCGTTCAACTGGGCGTTCAGCGTCCTGAGGCATTGCCGACGCGTTTGCTACGTTGTTGCTTGACATGTTTTCTCTATGCGTTTTTTCACGTCGCGAATTCACTCTGTTTGTTGATCACGCGCCTCAAGTGAAACGCTCATTTTGCGAGCCGTCGGATCGGATGCAATCGGTAGTCAGAACCGTGGTTCAACTTCGCAGGGGAGACGAAAGGCGTTTGCCAATTGTAGCGATTAATCGAAGAGGTGCGTTCCGTGGCGTAGCGACAGCAGGCGATTTGCGAAGGGTGGTCGCTAAACGGAGTTGGGCGTCCCAGGAGACTCAAGGACGTCGGGATCCTCGTGATGACGCCTATCGAACACAAACCTCGACATCGTGTCCGCAGCCAAGACAAGTGCAAATGGCCACAAGGGAACCGCAGCACGAGACGACGCGACAAATGCGGAAAGGGCGGGCATCACAAGAAAGTGGCCGGCCGCCAAAAGGACCAACCAGGCCGACAGTCGGTAACGCATTGGATGCCGGAGCATCAACAGGGCTGTCAGTGCGGCAAAAGCGAGCGTCATTCCGCTCAGCATGAGCTGCCAGACGACAATTCCCACCAGGGCCAATGAGTTCTTAAAGACGTCGCGAAACGCCTGTTGGTCGCCTTTGACCAGTCGACCGAATCCCGGGGGATTCCATTCCATCGCGAGCGCGAGTGCCGAGTTCGCCGCCGTATGCGATCCGACCGCCCGCAGGATTCCGGTGGTGCCCGCTTGAATCGTCGCGATGGGATATTTTTTCAGGACCGGTCGGACCGCTTGCTTCACACTGAAGTACTTCTCCGACAGATTCCCCCCCACGAAATCATGATTGTGAAGCTCATGGTTGGACGGAATCTGGAACTCGTTTTGGATCATCTGAAGGGCTTCCTCGCGGTCCACCCCGTGATGAATCTGATATGCGGCCGCCCCCAGGTAGTACACGGGCATCCCGACATCCGTTGACGTGAGTTTGGCAAGCCCGGTCGCGCGATGATTCCGCCAAGTCCACGCATATGCCGGCAGGTACACGACCAGTGCGAATAACGTCACTTGAACGGCGGTCGCAAAATACTTTCGACGGCTGATACCATTGACGGCAACAGCGGCGATGCAAAGCAATGGCAGATACAAGCCGGCAGGCCGAGTCAAGATACAGAGTGCAAAGAGTATCGCCGCGATCAAAAGACTGGCTGAAAGCCTGCGATCATCCCCGGATGAATCGAGTGAGACCAGCACGTATCGCACGCCGCCCAAAGCGAGAAGCGTAAAGGTAACCTCTGACAGCGGCCGAAGATTTGCAAAGACAAAAATGAAGTTCAGTGCGAACAGCAACGCGGCGAGGAAACCAGTTCGAGGTGTGAAACAACTCGACCCAATATCAAATAACAACACACACGACAGCGAATGAAAGATCGCCTGCGTCAGATAAATCCCGAACGCCCCGAAGACCAGATTTAGGGATCCCGCAATGACGGGAAACACGGGAGGGCGGTGCATGTTCGGTGTGTAGGGTGGCTCGGTATGCCGACTGTATTCACCCCGCAACAATAGATTTTCGCCAATTCGAACATAACCTTTTCCATCTTTCGCGCCGGCGACAGCATAATCCTTCATGTACTCAGGATTTCTGACAAGCACGGTTATCTGAACCACCAAATTGATGGCCATACAGACGACAAACACGGCCACGCGTGGATGTTTCGGGATGAACAAGAACGACATCGAAATGCCTCTCACGCGGTGCTTAACGATCCAATGCAATCACGACGCCTAGTCTCGGGCTAATCCCAAGACGCTGAAAAAGAAACTGAAAAGGGCGATTTGGCAACCTAACGCCATCGCGAGCACACTCGGGATGACCAAACGCATCATCTGAGACGGATCAAGCTCGCCAAATGATTCTTGCCCCCACTGGGTCACCGCAAAGACGGACCCGATCACTCCGCCCACCATGAGCACGCCGCCAAGAATCAGCCCCGTTTCCAGCTTCGCAATCTGAAACCATTTTTCCCACGATACCGGTTTGGGGATCAGGCCGGAGGTCACGGCAAAGACCTTTGTCAGGACCGAAAACAGGACCGCCTGGAAACCGATCAGGACGGCCCCGGCGGCATAGAGCAGTGTGTTGATGTCCAGAACGATATTCCCGACAAATCGGCTGCCAGGAAGCAGCCACAGCATCCCCACGACGCCGATCAGAAAAACCAACAGTCCCGGGTAGAGGAATAGCCAGCGCGGGCTGTACAGCATCATAAATCGGAGGTGCCGCCAGCCGTCCCGGAAACTCCGCAAGTGTGGTGCCCGCGATCGTCCATCCGGAGAAAGCGTAGTCGGAACCTCCGCGATGCGGACTTTGTGCAAGGTTGACTTGACGACCATTTCACTGGCGAATTCCATCCCGGTCGTGCGGAGGTCCAATCGCTCGACCAAGTCCTGGCGAAAACCGCGGAGTCCGCAGTGAAAATCTCCGCAAGGGGCAGAAAAGAACAAACGCCCGATCCCGGAGAGCACAGGATTCCCCAAATAGCGGTGCAGAGGCGGCATCGCGCCCGGTTCGATCCCGCCTTTAAATCGGTTGCCCATCACCAGATCATTTCCATCCCTCAGTTTTTCCAGGATTCTAGGAATATGGGTGAAATCGTAGCTGTCGTCGGCGTCACCCATGATCACGAATTTTCCCTTCGCCGCTGCGATTCCGCCTCGCAATGCACTGCCGTATCCTTTTGATTCGACAGGCACGACTCGGGCTCCCGAGCGACGCGCGATTTCTTGAGAGCCATCCGTGCTTCCATTGTCGGCGATTACCACCTCTCCATCGATGCCGTGCGCTTGCATCGTGTCGAGTGATTTCTCAATGCAGATCTGCAACGTTTCTGCTTCATTCAAGCAGGGCATGACGACCGACAACTCCAGTCCGCGGTCATCCCCCCCATCCCTGTCAGATTCTGTGTTTGCAGCCGTCAAGTCCGAATTCAGTTGCTCTGTTTTCATGGCTCGCTCTCTTGAAACGACGATTCAATCTTCGATGGGGGGAACGTGAGGCTTGGGATTCGTGACGACGCTAGCGACCAACAAAGTGGCGGCTGACGTGTGAGAAGTTGGGGGGGATGCCGATCGGCGTCAGCCAAATGTCGAACCGGCAGCGTCGGGCGCGTTGGGATCGAGTTCTATTTCAGGAGGCGCAAACCGCAGCCGATGTAGAACGACCGCGAAAGCGAGAAACCAGTATGCGGGATCGGTTTGGTGGTCAGAGTGGAACAGTCCGCCGACCAGCCAACCGATAAGTCCGATCTCGATCCCCATGGCGTAGACTTCAAGTTGATGCGGATTGCTTGGATCGGCAGCTTTTCTGATTCGACGCAAAATCCAAAACGTGGTCAGAACGGCTCCCAGCCACAAGCAAAATCCTTGCACGCCCGTTTCGCAAGCGACTGTACAGATCGTGCTGTGCGCGGCTTTACTGGCCCCATAATACTTTTTCGACTCAAGGATAAAACTGCGGTAGCCCACGCCAAGCGGGTGATCGGCAAGCATCTCACCACTAGCCTTGTAGAGATCATACCTGCTGGCTGCCGAACCCTCCTTTGTCGGCTCGTTGATGGTGTCCATCCACGACCAATAGTTTTCTGGCGTCAATACAGAGACGTAAAGAACGATCGCAACGGCCAGGACGGGGATCAAGCGAATCGCGATCCGCTTGGGTAAGAACAGCAGCAAAAAGACGCTTTCGGCAAGCAACCCAACAAAATAGGCACGCTGGTAAGACTCGACGATGCTGTTCAATACGATTGGAAGCCCCATCCATCCCAATAACTTTTCATAGCGGGTGCTGCCCAACATTGCGATCAGCACAAACAAAGGCAACAACAAAAGGTTGGTCGGCGCCTGCGCTTCTGGCAACACGCCGTATTCCGCCTTGTATTTCTCGGAGACCCAGTCCAGGTCGATTCCAACGGTGTGCATGAACGCCGCATGGAACCCACCGATCACACAAGCGATCAGCAAGATCCGAATGTCCCGCTCCGAGTGGACGATTTTGGTTAACAGCCATGCGACCAAAATCGTTTTGCCAAATTCGATTGCGTGGTCGATCGCCCAAAGGGGATCTCGCGACAGCAAAAGTGATACGACACAGCAGTCAGCTACATAGAACCAAAGGAAGGTAAAAACCCATTTGTCCACACCGACCGAGCGCAAGCGGCTCGCCGGATACATCATCGTCGAGAGAACGAATGCTGCGGTGGCGTAGAACTGATAGCGTTGCAGCGGGATTTCGCGGGCGACCAGGTGTGGGTTCAACAGGTACGCCAGGATGACCGTCACGCCACCCCACAGCGAACTGGAGATCGTAGCACCGATCCCGATCACAAACAGCAACAAGTAGATGAGCGATTTGAGCATTCAACGCAGTTCCGCGAGTAGTTGATACGGTGCGCTGCCCAGCCCCCAATGCAGTTTCGCCCACTGCTGAAATCGATCCATGCTCTCGGCAAAATCGATCGGCGGATCGTAGCCCCATGCCTTCTTGGCCGCGTCACAGGAATAGGTGACGTTCCGTAACTGTTGACTCAACAAACGCACGGAAACATTTGGTTTGGCCACGACTGGTGAGATTCTCTTTTGATCATCTCGCAACTGATCCTGGATCGTCTTGGGAAGCCGCTTCGCACAATTGACCGCAAACTTTTCCAGGCTTCCGATGTACGGGTCTTGCCGCAGGGACATCCGCACCCCTGATGAAACAAGGTGCCCCATCGACTTCTTGATCGACCCTTTTTGGGGCCGTTTCGACCGCGTCAATTCCTCCGCCTCGGCCGACGTCACGCTGGGGATTGGATTCGAAATCTCCAGCATCTCGCTCAACGCAGTGACCACTTCTCGCCACGTCGCCGTGGGTTCGTCGCAGACCAAGCGACGTTGCCCGTCGCCCTCGGACGCATTCAGTCCTTGGCGCAGTGCATGAGTCAGGTTTCCGACATCAATCAGCGGACAGGGGAAACGGCCTTCATCGACAAAGGCAAAGGTCCCCGCTTTCAGTTCACGGCAGATTTCCTCCAGAAACATCGAATAGGGACCCGAAATATTTGGCGGGCACACCACCACCGAATTCAATCCCCGCCGAAACGCCCGCTGGACCATTTCGTCCTGTTTCAGTTTCTTCCATCCGTACGATCCGTGTTCGGGAGTGGTGGCATGGTCCTCGCTGATGACGGGAACAGAAAACGCATCGCCGTACACCGCCACACTGCTGATGTGAACAAAACGCTCAACGTTCGCCTCGGCGCATACATCAATCAGGTTTTTCGCCCCGACCGTCATCGCCTCGCCTTTTCCGCGTGAGCAATTGACGACATGGCTGCAATCGGCAATCGCTCTGCGGACCGACGCGGGATCGAGCAAATCGACCATTTGCAAATCAATGCGATGCCGCGACAATCGCCACGCATTGCCCGAGGAATGGATCAGGCAGCGGACAGGCACTCCTTCGGCTAGCAACTCTTCTGCAAGCGTGCTGCCGACAAATCCCGATGCACCGAAAATCGCAATTTTGTTCATGCCTATTTATCCAATGCTGATGATTTTCAGTGAGAAACGCTCTGACGCAAGACGCCGGTTGAAGGTGCTTCGCCCAAGGCCCCGCTGTTGCGATAGAGTTCTTCGGTAAGGAGCACGGACTGCAGCGCATCGCGACCGCTGACCACGGATGATTCTTGTCCCCGACATGCACGGACGAAGTCTTCCACCTGTGCGTGAAAGATGTTTCCAGACTCATCGTCGGGTTCGATCGCCAATGTTGGCGAGTCGTCACCGGTACGAATCTTGATGCGGGCATCCGGGGAATCCACCAGACTGACAATCCCCTTGCTCGTTTTCATCACAAATCCCGCAGGCAGTGCAACGGTTTTGGAGAACCTCGCCGATCCGTGGATGGATGCGTCTTCTTCTCGGTCAAATCGAAAGGCGGCGAATGAGTTCGCTTCCGGACCGCCTTCGGAATCGGTCCATAGACACGATTCTGTAGGAATCCCGAACCAGTGAATCATTCGATCCAGAAAATGCGATCCCGTGACGACCAGCACGCCACCACCGGTGGCTTCTTTGTCCAGGTTGTACGCTGAAAGTGGCGCCCAGCCACCGCGGGATCCGAATTGGTAAGCGAATTCAGTGATCTCACCAAAGTAGCCTGATTGAATCAAGCGATGCATTTGGCGGTTGTTGCTCCGGTAACGCGTCACGAACCCCACCGAACACACCGTTCCCGCCCGCTCGTGTGCCAGGCAGATCGCTTCCGCGTCTTCGCTGTTCCCCGCGATAGGTTTCTCAATCAAAACATGAACGCCGGCGCCGGCACAGGTGATTGCGATCTCGCGATGGAAATTGTTCGGTGCCGCAATGATCACGCCGTCCAGCTCATTGATGCACTGATCAATGTTCGCTGCGATATTCGCAGTGACACCGAATTCTTTTGAAAGAGCCACGGCGTTGTCGATCGCTGGGTCAACAAGAGCCGTGATGGCAACCTTGGTCGACATCAAGCAGGCTTCGACATGACGCCGCGAAATCTTCCCGCAACCGACAATCCCGATTCGAAATTCTGAACTCATCGAGGTTTGATAGAAGTGTTATGAGTGGCAGTGGATTGTCGGTGCGATCGCAGCACGCAACGGAAGGGCAGTACGGTCCGGTGAAATAGTCGCTACGAACTGACACCCTGGTCCTTTGCGGAACTGGCTGCTTCAAGCTGCGAGTCATACCGACGTACTTCATCGGCGTTGTGCGTCCGATTGGAATCGTGGATCCGGTAGCGATACAGGGGGAACGGCAGATGCATCACGCAATACTTCTCCGAGAACCGATTCAACAGATCATGTCCTTCGCGCATTTTGAATTCCTCGTTGTAGAAATTCAGATTGCAAAGTGCCTCGTAGGTGTACATGATGCCGCAGGCGATCGGCTCGTCCTGGAATTTCAACGTTTCCAGCGGTGTTCCCACCTCATTGACTTTTCGATAGTCACAGGTCACCGCTTGGTAGGTGCGGTTCATATCCAAAAACAGCGACAAGACAAAAAGGAAATGTCTTGAGACGTAATCGTCGGCATCGACGCGAACGAAGTACTGGCCGCGGGATCGACGCAAGATTTGATTGAGCGATCCGGGCAGTCCAAGATTCTGCTTGTTGTTGATCAGGCGAATGTTGAAGGCGGAGTCCTCTTCGAAACACTCCTGGACGTCACTCAGGTCTTCGTCTGGTTCATCGTTGACCAACAGCACTTCGAACTGATCGTGCGGCAGGGTTTGGCTGGAAAGGCTTCGCAGGCAACGATAAAGCCATTGTTTTTGGCGATAGCAACAGACACCAACGGTAATCTTAAACATGGGTTTCCGTATTGGCTGGGGAACGGTTTGTTGGCAGACGCTGTATCACTTCAATAGCGATACGTCGCCGCTCATCTTCCGATCGATCCAATGTGATGTGAACGAGAGTGTACTAGCAACCGCCCATTATGCTTGCGGCGACCGTCCAGAGACGGGGCAACCGCAGGCAATTCCGGCAGGCTCGGCCGTTTGTAACGGCAGCTCCGAGATTGCGGATTGGGAGACCTCAGACCAGACTTTCGATGGGGACCGGGGTCGCAAGGCGGTCGACCAGCTGCATCGGGCGATTGCCGGGTGCGATCACTTCCAAACGGTGATCCAGCCCGATGATCTGGTAAACCGTTGCAAGGAAATCGGCCGCACTGACCGGACGGTCGAGCACGGTTGCACCTCGTTCGTCCGTTTTACCGATCACTTGCCCGCCGGGGATTCCACCACCGATCAAAAGCGTTGACCAAGCGGTCGGATAATGATCGCGGCCATTTCGATTACCGTCACGAAGCTCGGGGGTTCTTCCAAATTCCCCCATCCAGACGATCAGGGTGTCGTTGAGTAGTCCCCGGCTGTCCAGGTCAAGTGTTAATGCCGCAACCGCTTGGTCCAGTTCAAGTGTTCTGTATTTGATTCCAGACGTGTCTTCACTATAGATACCGCTATGCATATCCCAATGTGGCGAATTGACTTCGACAAATGAGACGTCGCGTTCGACAAGTCGGCGAGCCTGCAGGCACGCATTGCCGATTTTTGTTTTCCCGTATTGCTGACGAATCGAGTCGGGCTCATTCGCCAGATCGAACGCACCGGGGTAGTCGCTATGCATAAAGTCTAGCGTCTTGCGGAGCGTTTGACGGTGAGCCGTGAACAGTGCTTCGTCTTTCTTAGGGTGAGTCTGCTCCCAGTCCAGCAGTAGCTTCATTCTGCGTGAATACTCGTTCGGACGTACTTTGGACCGGAGATGGTCGATCTGTTCCACCACCTTCAACGGGTTGTGACTGGCACCCAGAAAACCGGAGGAACAGCCGCTCGAATCGCCGCCGCCCAGATGGACGTAGCGAGGTGGCCCACCTTCACTTTCGCTGTGAAAGTATGAAACGACTGACCCGATGCTGGGAAAATCGAGCGCCTGCGATGTCAGGTAGCCGGTGTGCAGGTGTTTCCGACCAACGGCATGTTGGCGCTCTTGAGTGCTCATCCCGCGGATGATCGCACCACGATCGATCAGCTTGGCGATGGCCGGCATGGATTCGGCGAGGTGAATACCGGCAACCGAGGTTTGGATCGGTCGAAGCGGTCCGCCGTGCCCATCCGGAGCGTCAGGTTTTGGATCAAGCGTGTCGATGTGGCTCGGGCCACCGTCAAGCCAGATCAAAATACACTTTTTTCGTTTGGTGGCGGCCTCTTCGGCGCTCGCCTTCAGCCAGCTTCCACCAGAGAACCCCGCCGAAAATCCGGCCAAGCCCGAGGAGAGCAACCAATTGCGTCGTGAGATCATGATTCGTCCACCTCCTGGCCAATCGCACCGTTAGGGAATAACGAAAAATTCGCCGCTATTCAAGAGTGTCCACAGCACGCCTTCATACCCCTGATCCGCCGATTCACTTTCCTGGATGAACTGGAGCATCGTTGACAACTCATTCGGACTGGGGCGACGTGAGAGTGTCAGAAGGAACAGCTCTTCAACTATCGCCGGGGGCGTGTCCCAAAGGTCCCGGTGCTGTTCGATCCGCCATCGCGTTCCGCCTTCGATCTTTTGTGAGTTTAGGACCTTGAGAAAGTCGCGCATTCCTTTGGAAAAACTGGTCGGTTTCCCGATGGACGCCTCGTCGCCGAATCCTCGAATAAATCCGCGACGTGCGCCTCGCGCCCCATAGATGCCCCGCGTATACGTCACCGCCTCTTCACCCAGAATCGAGTGAAAACAATCAAACAGTTGGTTGGGTGAGAGAACGCGGAGATTGGTACCCGCCAAATCTCTCGGGTCGTCGTGCGACACACCCTCCTGTTGGTAAGTCGCAGACTGACAGATCTCACGGTACAGCTTCTTGATCTTGTAACCGTCTTCGCGGAATTTTTTCACCAGCTCATTGTGCAGCTCAGTGTATCGCGGCGGATTGTTGGTGCGGTGGTCATCCACGGGGTCGACCAAGCCGCAGCCGAACAGGTGATGCCAAACGCGATTGACGAAGGATCGGGCCAGGTAGGGCGTTTCGCACTGCAAAAGCCAGTCGGCAAACTCCGCTCGGTAGCGAACCCTCCGGTACGCAGCGGCACGACCTTCCGTTCCGGTCTCTTGGTCGGGAAGTGATGCCACCACATTAAGCGCGCGATCCGGCGATTCGTAACGCCAATCCGGGGCGGCTGCGTCGGCAACCCCGACGACAACCCCTTCGACCTCATGGACCTCACGGGATGGTGCCAGGGCGCGGTTGGGCCATTTTGAAGTGAGTGTTGTATTGCCTAAAAAACCCGCAATGCCCCAATATTGTCGGTGGGTCCATTCGGAATTGGGGTGATCGTGACACTGGGCGCACTCCAGGGTGATTCCCATGAATGCCCGACCAACCAGATCGGTCGCCTGTTCCGGTGAAAGCGTTTGGTTCTTTCCCGCGCCAAAGAACATCGTAACGGCCGGATTGGAAAACTGTGCTCCCGTCGCAGTGAGCAATTCGCGGGCCGTCTCGTCCCACGGACGATCCTCATTGAATTGACGTTGCAGCCATCGTGTGAAGGGGATGAGCGGCCACTGTGAGTCCCCGTACGTCAATTCGGTATCCCACCGATCCGCCAAGTTGACCCCAAAACTGGGCCGTTCAATCAGTTCGTCGATCAGCGCATCGCGTTTGTTGGGTGCTTCGCTGTCAAGAAACTCCCTCGCTTGCGCTGCGGTAGGATTTCGACCAGAAAGATCCAGGTACACACGCCGCAAGAAGACCTCGTCGGAACACCGCGAAATCAAGGCGGTCTCGCGTTCGCCATGCTGCCTGGCAACCTCACGATCGATCAATGCGTCGAACTGGCCATTCGTCGTCCCCGCGACAAGGCTGGCAAGCACAAACGCGAAGAGCCTCCAAATTTGAGACTGTTCGGGACCCATCAAAGATCTTCCAAGGTGCAAGAATGCTTCGTGCGAAAGTGTCCGACCGGCTTAAATTGTAGCGGGGGCGGGCAGGGGCTTCAACTTGCGGCGGCCGATCGGGCCGCGTAACGGCCGGTTGATTTACTAGCCCGCAGCGCGAGCAAAGGGCGAGTCGGGCCCGTTCCCTTGCGTTTCGGGCTGGTGGGCTCCCGCTAACTCATCGCAAACTCGAAAATCAACAGGCCGTTAAGCGTCGGGGGGATCATGCGGGGGAAATTTATACGGCGCTGGCCCCGGCGTGTCCTGGCCCCGGCGTGTCCTGGCCCCGGCGTGTCGGTTGCGTCCCGTCGCTATGGCCAGCTCTCGGTCACATCGTGCAAATCCGGGCCGGTTCCTGTCACATCCAGAAGAATCTCTTTGGGAGCCTTGTGGCTGATAAAACCGAGCGGACTGGCGCTGCGCCCGTATGCTCCACTGCTTTGAATTGCGATCACATCGCCGATCTCAAGTTCCGTCAATTCAACATCGTGGCCGACGGTATCGATCGTCGTGCAAAGAGGACCAACCAAGTCATATTTCTGGGTCGCGGATTCTCCTGCTCCGTCGGGGGACACTTTGAACATGCGGTGGTTTTGGTGGATCACCGTCCCCAAGTGGCCACAGGCACCGAGATGATGGTTCATGCCACCATCAAGGATGGCAAACTCGGTGCCGCGTGAATGTTTTCTCGCCACCACACCGGTCAAGAAATAGCCGGCTTCACCGACGATGAATCGGCCCGTTTCCAGGACACACTTGGCTTCGGAAAATCGTTGCTCGCCCCGAAGCGCGTCCAGCATGGGGCAGGTTTCGCTGGCAACCTCATTCAAGTCAATGGGTTCGTGTTCTTGGTAATAGGGAATCCCCAGGCCGGATCCGAAGACCAATCGTTGGGGCGACAGATCATGGGTGTGGGCAACCCGACGGAAAAGATCAATCATGATCGAGTAGTTTTCGATGACTGATTGTGTGTTCAGGCACTGGGTCCCCGAATAGATATGCAACCCGCGTATCTCCAGGTTTGATAGGCTCTGGATTCGAGGCATCTCCAGGTCGATGTCTTCTTCGTCGATCCCGAACTGGCTCGGTCGCCCCGCCATGCGGACACCGAACCCTCGAGGCAACTTGGCGGGAGAGATCCGGACCAGAACGGGCTGGACGCGGCCGAGTTGTTCGGCGTACCGATTCAAGGCGATCGCTTCCGGGACGGATTCGACGACCATTTCGCCGATGCCCACCCTGACCGCCTCTTCAATCTCATGGGGGCGTTTGCCCGGTCCCGTAAAACTAAGCGACGATGCACTCCAGCCCGCATCAATCGCACGATGCAATTCGCCGACCGATGAAATGTCGAGCAGATCGACGCACTCGCGCAACCGTTCCAGCAGGCCCCGGTTGGGATTGCATTTCACCGCATACGAGATTTGAAAGCGCGACCCGAACACGTCTTTGACGAGTTGGCAGCGCGAACGGATCTGATCGATGCAGTATACATAGCAGGGTGTTCCGAATTCGGTTGCCACCTGCTGCAAGAGTTCGTTCATGTTGTTCAATCGTCTTGCCGCGTCTCGATGAAGTTGATGATTCGATCGACGGAGTCAAGGTTTTCGAGATTCACTTCACCGGGGCGCAACTTTGTCTGAGCTGATTTTTCGATAAACATCACCACGTCAACCATGCTAAATGAGTCCAGGATTCCGCTCGAGAAGAGCGCTGTATCACCCTCGATTTCGGAGGTGTCAACGCCCATCTTTTCATCAAGGTACTTCAGGAATTCGTTTCGATCGATTTGCATGTTTCTACTCGGAGAAGGAGGTGAAAAGTGATCTCAACCATCAAGGTAGGCAGTTCGAACGAGTGACCGGTCAATCTTACCGGAGCCCGTCCGCGGCATTTTCCCTGACCAACGGTGGATTTGTTTAGGGACCATGTAATTGGGCATGTTCTTTTGGCAATGCCGACGAATCGCCGCGACATCCACCAGCTCGTCCCCATCTCGCGCGGACACGGCGACGCAGATGATCTGCCCCAATTCCTCATCGCTGGCGGCGAATGCGACAACGTCACCGACAAGCCCACTCGCGAAGACCAGTTCTTCCACTTCTGTCGGACTGACGCGAAAGCCACTACATTTCATCAGCTCATCATTCCTGCCCACGAACCAAAGATCCCCGTCTTCGTCCATCGTGACGATGTCACCGCTGAAGAGCACTTTTTCGTCGCCCAGCAAGTGTCGCAAGTGATCGCAAACCCTGATTTTTTTGTCGGTCGCTTCGGGATTGCCCCAGTAGCCTTGGCTGATCAGGCTGCCACGGTGAATCAGTTCCCCTTTTTGCCCGGGATCGCAAAGTCCGCGTTCTTCATCGACGACGAAGACATTGACGTTGGGGATCGCCCGTCCCATCGAGCCTCTTTTTTCTGCGAATCGAGACGGTTCGAGGTACGTCGAACGAAATGCTTCCGTCAGCCCGTACATCAAATACAAGTCCACATCCGGAAAGACGTCGGGCATTGCACGCAGGATCGCGTCGGGGATCTTCCCCCCGGAGTTGGTGACGTATCGCAAGGATGGAAGCCGGACACCGGAATCTTCCAGGTACCGTACCAATTGAATCCAGATCGGAGGGACCGCGGCAAGTCCGGTCACTTTCGCTTCCTGTATCGTCTTTACGATTTCCGTTGCCATCGCCACGGGCTGCAGGACATTCGTTGCTCCGACCAGCAACGAAGTAGTCAACTGGCTCAAGCCGTAGTCAAAACACAACGGAAGTAGCCCAAGGATCCTGTCATTGGACGTGTTGTTCAGGTAGGACGCGACGCTACGGGCTCCGTCAATCAAGTTGCGATGCGTCACCATCACGCCTTTCGGCTTGCCGGTCGAGCCTGAGGTATAAAGCAAGGCTGCGAGATCGGCGTCGATGGGGAGATCGACTGAAGCATCGATTGCGTCCCCGTCGTTCGGCAACTCGGTGGTTCCCGGTACCGGCGTTTTTCCCGCGGAAGTCAATCCGATGTGCTCTAAACCCGACAGCACGTCGGCCTGATGAGCCCGCTTCGCTCGCTGGTAATCGGTCAGCAGGATGCGGATCTGGCAGTCCTCAACGATGTAGCTTAATTGTGCGGGCGTCCACGTTTCGCTGATGTTGACGAAGGTTGCGCCGACACGTGCACAAGCAAGCGTGGCAATGATCTCTTCGGGGCTCTTTCGCATGTGGATGCCAACTCGCATCCCTCGGCCCGCCCCGTGGCGATGAAGCCACGCTGCTAAAACGTCAACGCGTCGGGCAAGCGTTTGGTAGCTGATCTCCTGGTCGCCAGAAACAATCGCGATCGAGTCTGCATTGTCGCGGAGATTGGCAGACAGAAGGTCATGCAGTGTGAAACGAAACATTTCAAGAAACTGGTAGCGTGATGAAGAAAAGCTTTGCGATCACCCGTAGAGCGTCCAAAGAGGAAGCCGTCTCGATGAATGCAAAACCCATCGATACGAATGCCATGGTCAGCAACCACCCCCCGGCCCGAAACGCCGGACCGTTCAGTGAATCCCGGTAGCGTTGCCGTTTGAATCGACTCCACATGCCATAAATACAGATTCCCGTTGCGTGGTGAACACCCCACGCAACCCAATTGAGACTTGCTCCGTGCCAGATGCCCATCACGATGAATGACGCATAAGCCGCCACGTAGGGACTTCGAGTCCGTCCCATCGTCGGCATGTAGATGTACGACGTGCACCATCCGGTCAACGTCATGTGCCAACGTTTCCAGAACTCGGACAGGTTGATCGCGAAAATCGGAAACCGAAAGTTTTCCATGATGCGAAGACCGAAAAGTCGACTGGCACCAATGGCAATGTCGGAGTAGGCACTGAAGTCGATGTACGCTCGTAAGAACGCGGTCGCCAAGAAGACCCACGTTCGTAGCGGAGACATGCCCGGTAAGAAGTGCATCAGTTGAGACCGGGAAATGCTGCCGAAGAGCATTTCAACTAAAATATCCGCGACGACAAATTTCTTGATCAACCCGATGGCAATCCGCCACAAGCCTTCGGCAAACATCGCGCGACTGGGAGTCGTCTCCTGGTTCGCCACGTAATGATCGTATCGTTCGATCGGGCCGGATGAAAACGTCGTGAAAAGAAAGGCGTAGGACAATAGGCTCGGCAGTGTGAGGTCCCCTATCGAGCCACGGTTCAATTCGATTGCCAGATGCAACAGCTTGAAAACGTAATAGCTGATTCCAAGCGGTATCAGATACTGCGCGGATTGAAGTTCGGCTGAATTGAAACTCTGTAAGATCGGGCCCGCATATTTGAAGGCCGCGAGAAATGCAACGATCGCGACGGCGAACGCGACGTAGAGTGTTCCGGAACGCTCTCGCGGCACGGTCTTCGCAATCGCGTAGATCGCAATGCTGAATCCCAGCAAACACACGACGCTCAGTGGTGCGATCCATAGCAGGTAGCCAAATGAGACGATGGATAGGAACGACAGTCGAAATCCCTTGGCCAACAACCAGAATATCGGGACCGAAAGCAGGATGACCGCCCAAAACCAGATCGACTGAATCACGGTGACTTATCCGCCATCAAAAACCCTGGTAATCAAATACCCGGGCGCCAGAGGCAATGGAAAGCATTTTCCACAGGGCAACACTTAATAGAACGCCAAGTACAATGCCTTGCACGATGGAGCCGACGGTTCTAAAGGTTCGCTTCATCGTGTCGCGTCCAGTTGCTCGGCAACCTTTTTGGCGAGCGCGTCGGCGAACCGGGATTTCGCGTCGAGGTTTCGGAGATGTGCCCAATCCAAATAGCCAGACTCCGGAACTGAATCATTGATGTCCCAGTACATCACGTCGCACTCGTTGCTAACGTCGGCGATGACATTTTGGTAAATAGGCCAGAAACCGCGATCGATGTCATGGCGTTTCATTCGAGGACTCATCGTCGCCTCCAACAAGACGACCTGGACGTTGTCGTTCTGTTTCAACCGGCGGATCGATGCCTTCAGGAATTTTGACGTATCCGCAACATTCTGCTGGAATGATGCGAGCAAATCCGTCCGCTTTTCGATGTGGTCGGTCCAAGTCACCTGGTCTACCTGTTCCGCGGCAAGATGTCGTGATTGTGAAACGACGATTGGATCCATCAGGTTTTTCGGAATCGAAGGGATCCGGGCCAAAAAGAAGCGACGATTGTCCCAGGCGTAAATTCCCAGGCGCCTGGGAACCTGGATCCCATTCGCTCTCGCTGTCGAATCGATCATCGGTGACGTCACGCCTAGACGTGGCGATTCGATGACCTCACGCAGTCGATCGACACCTCTGCAGAAGTGCAGTGGGCGAACCTCGATGACAACGATGCCGTTGGTCAGTTTCGGCAACCGATCGACAACCTGAAACGTTTCCCAGAACGATGCACCGGCATTCGCAAAGTTGTACACGTTCACGCGTTGATCGGAGTGCGCGGCTATCGCCCGCTCAAGTTGTTTTTCCGTATGGATCGCTTCGCGTGTGGACGAGGAACCGAAAAGGTAGACTGCCTGTCCCTTTGGAGGCACGAACGACAAGACTTTGTGCGTCACGAAGTTGTCGGTGTCGTTGCTGCGTCGGTCGTAAAGGTACCGAAAGTTCTCCGAGACCATGAATTCCGGAGTGATCAGCAGCAAGGCGGTCAATAACAAGCTTGCCGGGATGAAAAAGGCGAGTGTTACGGCTAACAAGGACGGCGTGGTAGCGCCTAGCCAGAATTCCTTCACCGCATTCGAAGGTGGCGAATCTGATGCGTTACGCATCGCAATCGAACTCTCGGGAGACATCACACATGAATCAGGATTCGCTGGAAAGTCGTGTGCCAACGCCCAGATCGAGGTCGCAGAGAAGATCTGGTAGATCAACCGGATTCTGGTCCGCGTCGACGATGTCGGACATGCGAACGACCGCATCCGCCACACATATTTCTAACGAACTGCGATCGAATCCGACGACCTGCCCGGGCATTTCCCCGTCGGCGTTTTGACGACACCACTGAACAAGATGTGGATGAAACTGTTTGCCCTGATGGCTAAGTGTCGGCATCGAAATCGGGTTCGGCAACGGCAGGTAATTTAGACCACGGACAAATCGCTCTACCCGTTGCCAGGGCCAAGTCAGGTCAATCCAGCCCGAATTCGGAATGTCTTTGCCGGTGTAGGTGACTGCTTTCGAAGCGTCTTGGGGAATCCGACGGAAACTGCCGTCGAGCAGTTGTGGGACAAGGTCTTCGAGAAGCGCGACGCCCGCAGAAAATCCCTTTTTTGACAAGGATAACGGTGATTCATCGCAATCCAACGGAAAGTGCTTTTGCAGGATGACGTCGCCGGTGTCGATACCCTGATCCACAAAATGCCATGTCACTCCGTATTCCGATTCACCATTGACGATCGCCCAACTGTAGACATTCAGTCCGCGGTAACGCGGAAGCGGACCGTTGTGAAAATTGATCGTCCCAAGACGGGGCGTGTCGAGCAGAGCGTTTCGCAAGATCCTCATGTTATAGATGCTGAACAGATAATCCGGCTCCAGATCCCGGATTTCACGCACGATCTTGGGAGAGTTGACGGCTCTCGTCTGTTTCCATGGAATCGCGTGGCGATCGCACGTCGCTTCCAACAACCCGTGTAATGCACTGACGTCAGGGTCGATCAGTACCAGTGCAACGTCCACATCGTCGAACTTGCAAAAAACGTTCAAGCAATTCGATGCGAATTGCCCGTTCCCAAGTACTACGATTCTCATGTCCAAGGCTCGTCAGCGCGATTCAGTGCCTGCCGCATCAATTTGCCGTACTTGTCGTCGCCATGTCGTCCGTCGGGGAAATTGATCGGTTCCCTAACGCGTCCAGACACGCGCACTCAAATTGTTTTGCCGCCACGACCGGCGTGTGCGATCGGTGGACCATGGCCAATCCGTTGTTCGCTAATTCGGTTCGGAATCCGGGGTCGTTGGCTAAACCGACGACGTGCTCGGCAAATGTTGCCGGATCGTCGGCGATCAAAACGTTCTCGCGGTGCGTGACGTTCAAGCCCTCGATCCCGATCGATGTACTTACCACAGGTTTTCTCATCGCCATCGCCTCGTAGACCTTCAATCGGGTCCCGCCACCGACCCGAAGCGGAACGACGACAATATCGGATTCGGAAAGAAACGGGCGAACATCGGCGACACTTCCGGTCACGTGGATCCCGTGATTCCCGTTGAGAGCACGAATTGCGTGCGACGGATTTCGACCGACGATGGAAAAGGTGGCGTCGGGCAGTTGTTTCCTGATCAGTGGCCATATCGCTTGGACAAAGTAGAGCACGCCATCCTCGTTGGGAAGCCAGTCCATCGATCCCACAAAAACGCAACGCCGCGGTATCGGGGCAAGATCCAAAGGGTGGAAATAATCGGTGTCGACAGCGGTGTCGATCACCTCAACGTGCGTCCAACCGTAGCTTTCCTGAAAGGTCTCGCGGTCGCGATCGCTGACCGCGACGACGCGGTCGAAGTCATTCCCCGCATGTGCTTCGAACCGCTGCATTTTCTTCCATTGCAGCCACATGTACAACCGCCGCAGCGGGCCGCCGCCCCGCTTGGCTTGACGCTGGAAGATTTGCGCTTCGACGTTGTGCTGGAACAACAGCTTGGGAATCTGGTCAAAACCGATGCAGTTGCGCGCCATTTGCACAAAGTCGCAGACAAGCAGGTCAAAGTCCTGTTGCTGCAACAGTTCGGCGGCTCTTTGCCTTAGCCGGGGATCGTGGTCCTTGTTGACATTGAAGGGATAGCTCGAGAACAGGTTCTTCGCCAGATCGACATAGAATCGCCAACTCGTGCGCGGCGTTTCTGTCCATGGGATCGTTTCCATTTTCAATCCCAGGTTCTTCATCTCGTCCAGGTAGGGTTCTTCCGACGGGAGGATGTTGCACAGGTACGTGATGTCGTGCCAACACGCAAGATGCCGCAGGATGTTCAACGTCCGAATCTTGCCTCCGGTGTCTGTCGGAAAAAGCAGACGCTTCTGGAGAAAAAGGATCTTTTGCCTTCTCACTTCCTGATGCCGGCTAGTTTGGGACACCGTCCAGTGCCCGCGTGATCTTGGTGTAGATCGAGTGGAATCCTTCGACGGATCCGCCGTAGGGATCGGTGATGACTGCGTCGGCGTCGTCGAGCAATGTTCCCAGCAAGTAGGTTTTCGCCTTGGCCCGTGGATAGCGTGATCCGATTTCGTCGCGATTCTCTTCGTCAAAAACGAGGATCAGGTCCGCATCGTCGACCATTTCCTGCGAAAGTACGCTGGATCGATGATCGCCCAGATCGACACCGAACTGCGATGCGGCGGTCTGTGCGTTTTCCGGTGAGGGGCGACTTTGTTTGGGATAATACCCCGAGGATCGAATGTGCCGCACATGTCGGAGTTTCGTCAGTGCATAACGTTGGGCAAACGGGCTACGGCAGATGTTGCCTTTGCAAACGAATAAGACATGCTGGGCCGCAGAGATTCGACCGAGAAGGTGTCGCCGGGCACGGCGGCGTAGCGCTGGGACTTGGAGCGCTTTCTTGCTCAGCTTGCGGCGAATCCGACGCGGGATCGCTCCGGCCGAATCCGTCAACTCCCGGATCGCCGGCTGGGGGTCATCCCAGTTGAAAGTGTCGGACGATTCACGCAGCGTCATCGGATAACGCAACTCGCAGATCAATTGCCAAGCCAGCGCCGCATGTCGACGTAGCGATGTGCCGTTTGCGGATGCGGTTTTCTGCAGCCATTTCAGGTCCAACAACCAGTTTCTGCACGTCTGGTTTTCGCGGCAGTCCCGTGGAAAGTCCTCTCGACCATTGCAGAGCATGTCGAACAGATAGGCCGGAAAGTCGGCGCCGCAATTGACGGCAAGCGGCAGCGATCCCCAAAACCGCGAATTCAATTCGACGAAGATCCAGTCGCGACTGGTCGGGTTGTATTTGAATTCGGCCATCCCGATCCCGGTGTAACCGAGTGCCCCAACAAGGGCTTCGGTCGCCTCGGCAAGCTCCGGGTCAAGTTTGCAACTTTTTCGGTAGGAACTGCCGCCTCCACCGGGCGGTTCGTGCAGTCGTTGGTGCTGGAATGCCGAGAGAACTCGACCGTCTCGGGCGATGAACTCAACACCGACACCGACGCCTTCAAAATACTCTTGCACCGCGACCGGGGTGCTGCGGAGCATTCTGTCGATCGCCGCAACTGCACTCTGTTTTTCCGGAAGAATGGCGACGTGGTTCTTTTGCCCAAGGTTGCTGGAGACATACGATTGTGTCGGCTTCAGCACATAGGGCGGTGTGATCTGGTTGAGGGCATCGAAGTCTTCCTTGCCACGAATTGCAGCTTCCCTTGGCAATCGCAAACCTGCGGCCGATGCGATTCGGTTTACTTCCGCTTTATCCATCACCGTGTCAAAGATTCCTTCATCGATCAGATAGATTCGATGGTCGGAAAAGCGTTGGCGTTCTTGGTGCAGAGGCAGAATACTGGGGTCATTGCAAGGAATGACCAAATCGAACTGCTCGCGCTGCAGTAACGCTTCGAACTCCTCGACCCAACCGCCTGACGGTGGGCGAAGGGGGCTGTGCACCGAATGAACGTACTTCGATCGGACGGAAACACTGTCGCGTGCACACCACGCCACGTGGACTTCGACGCCACGTCGTCCGAGGGACCGAATGGTCGACAGAAAACTGCGGGTGTCGGAGCCGAGGACCAAGGCTTTGGGGCGATCTTCGGTCACGTCCAATTACCGACGCGATTTAGCGGTCGTTGAATTACCACTGCGATGTCTTGGTCGTGCTGCCGTCCGCATGATTTACGGTGTGACCGGTTGCGGGTTTGCGACAACCAGATCTCGCCTCAAGTCGAACACTTGGTTCTGCAGCGCCAGCGGAACGTCAACCTCGTTGGCGACATCGGTTCCCAAGATCAAGTATTCCGCATGCGAGCAGACTTCCTCGAATTCGGACACCAGCAGCGCTGCCAAGTGGGGAAGGCGAGTGTCCACGTAGGCCAAGTTCGTACCCATCAGCTTGGCGACACGCACGCCGGGATCATAGATGCGCAACTCGTATCCTTGTCCCAGCAGTGTCTCGGCGAGTGTAACCAGCGGACTTTCCCTCAGATCGTCGGTTCCCGCTTTGAAGCTCAGCCCGACCAGCCCGATCCTGCGACAGCCTTGGCTTTTGATCACGTTCAAGGCACGGCGAATGTGAGCCTCATTGGACGGTAAAAGTGATGACAACAGGTTTGTCTCCAACGCCTGAGCTTGAGCATAGCGGTTCAGTGCCCGGACATCTTTGGGCAAACAGGAACCGCCGAACGCAAACCCAGGACGCAGGTAAGCCGGCGAGATATTCAATTGAGTGTCTTTGCAGGCGATTTTCATGACCTCTTGACCATCAGCGCCCATCGAACTGGCCAACGCACCGACCTCATTGGCGAACACGATCTTGGCGGCGTGAAACGCGTTGCAAACATATTTGACCATGGCCGCGGTTCTGCAATCGGTGACCACACGTTCGCCGGGCAGGTCGGCGTATAGATCCAGCACGGCATCGGCATCGGCGGGATTCTGGCACCCGACGACGATGAACGGTGGGCAGTCATAGTCTTTGATGGCGGTCGTTTCACGCAAGAATTCGGGGTTGTTGCACACCCGGACGTGAGCGCCCAACGCGCACCCGGTCGATTCCAGGCACGAAATCAACTGGTCCTCCAGGATGCCGGGAAGCAGCGTGGAGCGAAGAACGATCGTGTAATCTCGGTCGTCTTGGTCGGCCAGCGTTTGTCCGATCGACGTGAGCACCGCACGGACCGCCTTGAGCGAAACCATGCCGTCCTGTTCGGACGGCGTCCCGACGGCGATCATCGCGACGTCCGATTGCGAAACCGCCTCCGCAACGTCCGTCGTCGCCCGCAACCGGCCGGAATCGACCTGCTGTTTCAGCAATTCGTCCAAGCCGGGTTCAAAAATCGGTGAACGTCCCGACGCGATCGATTCAACTTTGCCGGGGTCGATATCCACGCCGATGACGCTGTGGCCATCTCGGCTGAGACACGCCGCACTGACGCAGCCGACGTATCCCATTCCAAAAACTGCGACTCGAGTCACTGTAAACGCTCCGCGGGAGAAAAACTGTTGTGCGTCATATTGATTGCTTGATCACCCCTGTCCAAACCGGTTCGCCCAAACTCCGTGTGTTCTGTCGCTTTGGACGGTGTAACGCGAGCTTTAGCGATTATTCAAGCCGCCCCGGAGTACTTTTCCCAGAGCGCCACCAGCAGACAGGCAACCGACCGATTTTTGTACGGTGAGGGATGATAGACCTCCCGCTTCAGACGCTCGGGGATCAGCTTTGATGCCTTGACCGCCTGATCGAACGATTGACGATTGCTATCCAGGATTCCGTCGATCGGGGCGCGGAATCCGACTTTTGCCTGCTCGTAATGGAATCGTTTGTTGATCGCTTCGCGCAGCGGCAGCTTATTGACCGTCGGCCACTGGTATTTTGATTCCGGCGGCAAGCCTTCGAAACGTTCCGCAATTTTCGGGTCTGCCCAGGGAAAGAAGATCTTGGCTCCGGCCATTTCGGCCAGGGCGATCGATTTTCCACAAAAACTGTAGGTATCCAAATAGCGACCGCGCGACAGGGCGCGTCCTTTTTGAAACCCAAATTCCTGCCAGCGACGATCTAATTCGTCCAACGACCGCGGCTCTGCGATCTCGTTTCGCAACACGCCACGATCAAAGCCGTTGTAGAGCCCCTGACACTCGCTGAACGTTCGCAGCGGAATTCCGCAGTAATCGCGGTTGGGAAATAGACGCCTTTTGATGCGATCACGCAGGCCGCGGGGCACGATTCGATTCGCCACGGCACACCAATTTGTCGCCTTGAATTGATCTTTGGTCGGCAAGTGCCCCATGTAAAAATCGTTGCCCATGCCGTCGATGATCACCGATCCCTGAAAGACGCTCGCGGGCAAAAGCAAATAGGACAGGAACGCCTGGTCGACCGTCGGTTCAAAGACCTGGGAAAGCGTCTGTAAGTGATCATCGGGAATTTTCAGGTCGTCATAACGCACCACCTCTAAACGATGACCAAAGCGATGGGCGACGTCGGTCACCATGTCCACGTTGGAATCGGAGTTGGCAAACGTAACGCAGTCGACCTTCACTCCCAGTTCGGCCAGTGCGATCGCAATTCCGGTGGAATCTTTTCCCTCACTAAGGAGCAATTTGCACTGCGAAAGATCGACATCGGATGCATCCATCGACTCGGCCAAACAAGTGATCGGGTCAAACGGTTCCGGTTGACCGATGTCTTCTTTGAACAGATCGCTGGGCTCATCGTAGTCGGGTTCTGCTCCGTCAACCGATAGCGTCCCTCCAGGGCCGATCGCGTAGAAATTGCGGAACAGGGTGTCCGGCGGAAAAACGGTGCCGGCATACAACAACGTCGCGAGCGCTTGAGGATTGACCGCGTCAGGAGTGGGAGTCGGTCGCGAGATCGGAGTGCCATCACGGACATGGACCTCTCCGTCGATGGAGGAGTAGATTCGTCGCGTTTGGTCGAGTCGATGCTGCGAAAACTTCATGGTCCGACTCTGCTGAGGGGAAACTGGCGGTGATCGGCATTGCACATGATCGATGACGCTAGGAGTTGGTCTTTTCGATCAGCACGCGTTTGACTTCTTGCCAACGTTCGATCCGCTGATTTCGGGCGCTGATGGCACCGTTGCGCAGATCGTCGCGATGGGACTGAGCGTACCGAATGGCGTTGACGATGGACTGGCAGGTATTGTCGACGTGAACGGCGCCCCGGTCAAAGGAGGTTTTTAGGATCCCCCAGTCCGAGACAATCACGGGCGTTCCCTGGTAAATCGATTCCCACGCACCACGCAACATCGTGTGATCCTGAGTGGTCAGTGTCAGAACGACGTCGGCTTGCTGGAGCAGGCTCCCGTACTCCTGGTCGGATAGAAACCCGGTCAGGCGAACGTTGTCGGGCTTTTGTGACGCCACCTCGGCGGACAAGTGTTTGGGGTTGCCCGTAAAATAAAAGCTCGTGTCATCCAATTGCTCGGCCGCCTTGAACATCTCGGAAATCGGTTCGTCATAGTTGAACGAGCAAACCGCAGCGACATTGAATCCGTCGGACAGGGGATAGTTCTCAGTCGTCTCGAAAACGACTGGAACATCACGGACGATGACGGCCGTGCCACCGTGTTCCTCGACCAATTCTTTTAGGTGGTTATTGGTGACGATGTTCGCCGCCGCCTGCCTGCCCAGGAAATGTTGCAGCCACTGGAAATGACGCCAACGCCGATTGGTATAAGCGCCCGTGTGGCAATCGAGCACGAAAGGGGTGCGGAAGATCCATTTCCAAAGCAGGGCCGGTAGCGCCGCAAAGAGCGGCGGGGACATGACAAACACTGCTCCGGGACGATGGCGGGCAAGCTGCCAAAACGTCATCACCGTCTGACCCAAGTACTTGGGCAAAATGGTCAATGGATGGCTTCCCAACCACCCCAGGTAAACCATTTCGGAAACACCGCCTAATTCTCGTGCCGTTTGATCACTGCGGCTGCAGGATTCTGCCCAAGAGATGTAAAGAATTCGCTTATCCATTTGTCACAACTTGCTCATCGCGTGACGTCGGATGAGCCAACGCGAATTCCCAATGCTTCATCACCTTGTGCGCGGTGTGCGCCCAAGACCTCTGTTCCATTCCGGCCCGAATCGCCTGACGATCCCATGTTCTCCCCAGAGCCTTTGTGATGACATTTGCGGCAGTTTCCGAGGTTCGTTGTTCCATCAGGAAACCCGTCACCCCGTCAATGACTTCATCGGTTGCGCCGCCAACGGTCGTGGCAACGGCCGGTGTGCCACACGCCAAGGCTTCCAGCAGGACATTGGGCGAACCTTCTCGCGATGAGGCGAGCACGTACAGGTCGGCCGAATTGTACCAGTCAACCAGGGAGTCGTGGTCCTGTGGTCCGGCGATCATCACCCGGTCCTGCAGTCCTAAACGTTGGATCAGCGCCTGAATTTGATCCGAATAATCACGACCGTGCCGTCCCGGCCCCCCGACACAAACGTACATCGCGTCGGGATGCTGCTGCAGAATCTGCGGTAGCGATTCGATCACGACGTGAAAACCTTTTAATGCCAACCGATCTCCAACAGTCAACAGTATCTTGCGATCGGTAGGTAAACCGAGACGTTGGCGAGACGCTCGCGATGAAAGGGGGCGAAACTTCTCGATATCCACGCCGTTGGCGATCGTTGTCACACGCTCTGCTTCAGCTCCGTGTTGAATCATTGCTTGTGAGATTTGACGACTCACCCCGATCAACGCGTCGGCCGCTCTTAATGCCCGCCTGATGCTTTTGCCTTTCATCGGCATCGAGGGGAAACGCGTCATGTCTTCACCCCGCCCCGTCATGCAAACTGGCACGTTGAATTGCCGGGCGACTTTGGCAGCCGCAGCTCCCGAGGGGTACACCCAGTGCGCGTCGACTAAATCAAATTGGAACTGCGTGTGAATTCTGCGAGCCGCCGACAGCAACGAACCAGACATCAGCTGGGGATGAAAGTATCCACCGATCTTAGGCGGCAGCGGATAGCGTGGACGATCAACGGTGATCCCATGAAATACTTCCGAATTGGGAAGCTTGGAAAAGTATTCGAATTTTGGAATTGATCGAATTCCCGGTGCCCATGGGGTGGGCGAGATCACACGGACCGACACACCCGGCAAATTCGAAAGCGCTCGAATTCGTTCGTAGACGAAGATTCCCCGCGTCGGGTCGACCGTTGACGGGAACGCCGCACTAACTACCAGTACTTTCAAGTCGTTGTTGGTCATGCCGTCGTAGGAAGAATGAACCAGTTGCCTCGGCCGGCGCTGTCGCACGATTCTGCCTTGGAATCGTCTTCTGTCGCTGAAAACTGCACGCGACAGCCGTCGACATCGAAGCCAACGTTTTCAGCGCAATCCCCAAAGTGCGTCAGAACGACCGCCGCGGATTCGACGTGCGCCTGATAGGTCAATGTGCAGCCGCGTTCTATCACCCCGTAACCAGGACTGGTCCAGCCACGTTGCTTGTTCTCATCGCCATCACACAATTCACCCGTCGACAGGGGCACCGATCCGACCGCGCGGACCGATCGGGGTGTTCCCCGAACGTGAATCGCCGGTTCCGACGCGAGCATTGTCAGGTCCGAACCGGGAGGAAACTGCCAGTGCCATGTTGCGGTCCGGGGATGTTCGCTGTGCAGCAAGTCGGCGACCCAGAGGCCCCGTCCGGGAATCGCAAGAATATGCCGAGCGATGCGGCAATCGGGCCATTGAATTTCGCCAAATGCGATCCAGCGGTCGGAATCGCCCGAATGTCTTAATGTCGGTGTCTGGACTTCATTTGACCAATCCAAAACGCCCCTGGAACGAACCAATTCTGCGTCCGACAGGCTGACGGTGTTGTGCGCCTGAGGTGAACGAAAATGGGCGGCACGTTGCGGGTTGCCGGCGTAGTTGGGCATGCCGCTGTCGATCAAAACGGGCTTGCCGTCGAATTGATAAAGCAATTGCAGCGTATCGGCATGTCCGTGGGCCGCCGAGGGTGTCGAATCCCGATGCAATCCGTGAGAGATCGGCCCGGCGTCAAACACGACATGATCGCTGCCGTTCCCTGCGACGAAGTAGCCTGCATCGGGGAAGACGCTGATGGGGTTTGTCGGCCGAGCCGAGAGTTCTGTCCTGCGTCTGAGACCGTTGCAACCGGTCAACCAATACAGCTCGTCACCCAACCCGAAACCGTCTTCCTCTTGCGTGCCGGCATCCGACTCGACCGCGATCAGTGGATCCTCGAAAAGGACGGCGGCCAACTGGTGCATCGGCGAAAAATCCCAGTATTCGTCACGAGCAACTGGAATCGACTGCGCCGAATCAACGTCGCCGATTGCCGGCCAACTGCCGTCGGATTGTCGAAACGCAACCCCGGTGCGAAACGCCTGGACCATCAGATCGTCCATCCCCAGCCCCGCGCCGTTGTCGATGCGCATCGCCGACTCCGCCAACACCAGGAACCCGAGCGTGTAGTAGTGGTAGCCCATCGCCTGTTCCACGCAAAATCCATCGGCGTAAAACTGCCTTGGGGCGAAATCCTTGAGAACTTGGATCGCCCGTCGCTTCCAGCGATTGGCATGCTTCGACTCTCGCAACACGCAGGCAATCAAGCAGAGTCCGGATGCCTCGCCGATGACATGGTTGTATGGGCTGCTGTAGAACGAAAAATGATTCTCCAGGTAGTAGGCGTGTTGCCCCAGGCTGGAAATCACACGTTCTCTCTGCTGTGTCGCCCAAAAGGGAAAATCTCTCAGGTTGGCAAGCGTCCAAATCCACGAGATCGCTCGCATCGCCACCTCGAGTCCGCTGGTCCAGTGGATCCCACGGCAAAACGGATTGTGGAAGATCCAACTTAGCACCATGTCGCGGGCAAGTTCACCGTGCTGGCGATTCCCATTAAGCAGCCACGAACGTGATAATTCGACAGCATACTGCTGTCGTCCCAACTCCCAAATGTTTTTGAAATCGACGTGCCCGGGCGACTTGTGATATGCCACCTGTTTGAAAAAGTCATCGGACCAAGTATGCCCGGTGGTGGGGTCCGTGTTCCAGCAAATTTTGGGGTCTGCCGAAAAAGGCTTGCCCAACAGCGAGTAGGAGCCAGATGCGATTCGACCGCCGATCGATTCGGATTTCTTCTGAAGTGACTGGAAGTATTGCGGATACTGCGTCCTTAGACGCGCAAGCTCCGATTGGCCCGAACCGGGAACCAGGTCGATGCAACGCTGGATCGCAGTTTCAACTGGGACGGCGAACTCTCGATTACTGGATCCGTTTTGCCGAGCCGCCCAGTGCAGTTTTTTTACTTGCAACTCACTCAGCACACGACCGCCGACTTCCGCGGGCCCCATGCGTCGCAGTTTTCGGATTTTTCCAATCAAACTCACGATAACACACTATCCGTTGTATTCATGTCGCATCTGCGATGTGCAAGTGATCTCCGGCGAACCATTCGAAGAATCAATACCGCACCTTGTCATCCCGATATCGGGCGAGTTTCTCACTCGGGTTGTATTTCGCCTTGGGGTGCAACCAACTGTGAAGTAACCACTTGATGCCGCTGACTTCGAACTCAAACTCCAACTGGGTGTTCGCCCCGCCGTCCATGACCCGCCGTAAGTTGTAATTGTGTGTTTCGACGAAGTTGGGCCCCCGCCTCGTGGTGACGGCACTTCGAATTCCGTTTTCCTGCAACGCATCCCATGTGCTATGGGACCAGAGCCCGGTGGGAAAGCAAAAGTCGCGTGCCGGACGTCCCGTCGCCTTTTCGATGGCTGACCGACAAAGACGAAGATCTTCGCTCAACTTGTCGCCCAACGCGACCGCGTTGATGTGTTCGTGTGAGTGCAACTGCAACGAGAACTTCCCGTTGCGGTTTGCCAACTCGGCAACTTCGTCTTCAGTCATGCTGGTCCAAAATCTGCGTCGACGAATCTCGCCGACATCAATTCCCAGAGCCTCGCCGACTCGATTCACAAACGCGTCTTTATCGGCAGCTGGGGTTTGATCCAAGCATTTGAGAACTTGCTTCTCCGCACGGCGTCGATCCGAAGAGCTTCTCAGCGGCAGAGCCCGCTCACAGCCGATGCCGTCCGCGACCAATTCCGTGCAATTCGTGCGGTAGATACAATCGCGGAGGACAAGGTTGGGTTTGCTTCTCGCATCGAGCATCCGCGCCGATACAACATAATTAACCGCCGGTGCGTCGTATCGATCAAGGATCGGCACGGCCCGCTGTAAAAAGTTGTAGTACCCATCATCAAACGTTAGCACCACCTGCCCCGGCTTGATCGTTCCGGCTTCCTTTTGCGCAAGGCACTCCTCAAGCGAAGCGATCTGAAACGTGTTCTTTAGAAACTTGATTCGTTGCTCGAACTGCTCCGGCGAGATAAAAAGGGTGTGGAAATACTTGTGTTCATCTTCAAGGCTGACGCCGTGCCACCCAATGATCAGAAACCCCTTGCGGGTGGTCCAACGTCGTGAACAGCGCAATACACCGGAGTACTTCAATACGAACAGCATGAAGTGCTTGAGTGCTGGTTTAATCCGTCTGGCCACTAGACCTGTTCTTCCTCGATTCGTACTGCTCGCGTCTTCTGTGCGGCACACTCGACCAACTTCTGCTGGATGTTTTCACAACGCGCCAGAATCTCGGGATGAATGTCAAGGTCTTGTCCGCGACCGAGTGCTCGCTGATGAATGGATCGGTCGACCGGTTTGGTCGGCTGACTGATCCCCAAGAACCGGTAGATTCCTTTCACTGTATCGCGACTGGACTTGACGAGATCCTCGTAGGGCAGCAGGAACGTTCGATCGCAGTTCTGCAGCGACTGTTCAAAAAAGAGGTTGTTACGAGCGATCCAGACAAGGGCCGCCGCATCTTCACGCCTCATCTCGGGGTTCACGAAGGGACGAATGAAGTCGCGTGTTTCATCGGATACCCGCTCGCCCCTCCAATCTTCGGGCATCTCCAAGACCCTGCGGATGTTTTCAACTTGCCCCTTGAATTTGCGGAGATTGGATCCCACCACGCCACGAAAGTGACGGAACATCCAAATCGCCTTTGACCGCGGGTAGTCGTCAAGGAGTTCGTCAGTCCGTTGACTGTCCAGGAGTGGTTTTGCAACGACCAACGGGCAACGAGTTTTCGCCAGTATTGCCTTCACTTCGGCGTACGGTTTGATGCGAAGACGATTGCCTTGATGTCCCGATAAAACGCTGTCATCTCGAAACACAATCGCCCGAGCATCATTGTCGAAACAATTCATCACCAGCGTCGTTCCGGAGCGTTGGCAACCGACAACAAATACGATCTGCTGGTATTGTTCAAGTGAAGAAAAAGCACGCCAGCGGATCGATTTGGTGATCTTGCGTTGACGACTGACGACGCGCTGGACGATGCTCATGCGAAGCTAGATGCTGCAGGTTCTGATTGGATGAATCTCGGGCCGATTCAGCCGCGAACATAGCGACGGGTCTTGACTGCCGCTTTTTGAGGAATCCGCAGCAACAGATCTTTGAAATTGCGTGCGGCACACTGCAATCCTGTCGGCGTGTACTCGTAGCTGGCACCGCGTTCGTAATCGAATCGATCCAGCAAATCTGCGAATACCGTTTCCGTCGTCGCCAAATCACGCTCGGAAAGTTTTTTCCACTTACGGTGCTTGTTCGGCCGTATGTTCAGATTGGCAATCTGTTGCTGGAGTGTGTCGGGGATCGCGCAGTCGGCGAATTTGGCAACCCTCATCGCGCATTGATACGGATTGGTTAACAAGTCTTCGTACTTGACCAGGAGCGTTCGTTGCGGGTCTCGATCGGCAAACGAAATGTAGTGGTCCATTCGGTTGCGGACGTATCGAGAGGCGTTGTAGATCTCTCGTGGTCCGAAGTTCTTCTTCATGATGGAAATCGTGTTGTCTCGGGGATCCCGAATCAACAGCAACACGCGATAGTTGGGAATGATCTCGTGCAGAAGATCGATGTTCTCCCAGATGTCGTCGCTCTTGATACCCTTGTGCGATTTTCCATCTACGAACGCATGGTAGCTGTAGAAGAAGTTGGCAAAATCGGCCGGCGAATCCGTGATCGCGTGCCGCAAGTGTTTTTCGATCCCCGTGTATTTGCGGTTCTTGTTGAAGAACCGTTTGGACAACAGACGCTTTCGAATGGGACCCGGGAATAGCGATTGGACGATGCGTTTGGCTTCCACTTGAGCTCGCGACTGCGAACGATCACGACAAAGATTCGCCGCAGCATTGACGATCAGCGAGCGATCGAGCGTGACGGAAAAGTCGAGCGTTCGTCCAAGAATCCGAGACAGGAAATTTGTTCCCGATCCCTGGGCACCGAGAATGATGTACGTCGGTTCGTTCTTGATTCTCTCGTAATAGGCGTCAAAGTTCGGCGATTCATCGGTCGGGTGAGACGTCATCGCAATTGCCAGTGTAAGTGGACTGAAAGGAAGCAGAAACTTGAATTGGGGAGGCGGCGTTAGGCGATGTCTGCGGAGTTGAGTCGCAGTAACCGCCGGCGAATCATGCCTCGGACCCATCGGTCGTGAACTGCCTGTTTGACGCTGTTGGCAGGTCGGCGGACATACGTGTGAAGCCGGCAGATGAGATGCTTGATCATCAGCATGCGGTAGGCAGCGGCATGGTCCGATTCGGTCAGTCCCAAGCCCCGAAGCACCGCCCGGCGGATGGCATGGGACGGAAGCCGCAGCCACGGGCGGTACACGCGGTGCATTTCAATGCGATGGATCAAATAGGTCGCATCGGCCAACGGGTGGCCGTCGGAAACCATCGCAAAGTCGATCGGGGTGAGTGTGCGACCGTCCCACATCAGGTTGCCGGGAGAGAAATCAGAATGAACCCAAACACGCTGATATCGCGTGGCGTTCACCTGACGTTGCAATTCGGCAATCGTCTCCAAAAACGAATGACGGAGCGATGTCTTCGGCCAGTTGTATCCATACTCTGCGAGTGAATCCAATCGGAGCCCGCAATACTCGACCATGTCCGTCGGATCACGTCGTGACGTGGCTTCCGTGGCCCGCTCGGTCAGCGGGATCGAGTGAAATGCTTTCAACCAGCGTCCGGCAAGAAACCACGGGGCAAGATTGTGCACAACGTCGCCACCCTGCATCACATATTGATCCAAGGACGCGCCAGGAATCTCGTGCGTGGCGATCATCGCCGCATCAGGATCCGACGCCGCAATTTGTAGCAATCCTAATCGCCCTTTGAACAGACCACTCGCGGCGAGCTGATTCAATAACGTTAACTCGTCGGCCGCACGACGCCGGATGACATCCATGTCGTCGTCCCAATCATTGGTGACGTAGTGTTTTTCGTAAACAACGGCTCCATCCCAAGTTCGCTTGCACAGGCGGCTGCTGGTGCGGTGTTGGACGACGGCTGACATAGGCGATTACTAAACTTCTGACTGTTGAGGTCGCTTTTGCATCGACAGGTCGGCAAGTCGTTGTGCATCACAAGGTGCGGTCGTGCCTTTGTGATGGCCCATCAGCCGAATGTACAAGTCGCTGATTCGACGATTGAACGTCTCGTCACTGTAGAATTGACGATGGCACGAACGAGCCGAATTCGCACATCGAGCTCGCAAACCTGAATCACTGGCAAGTTTTACGATTTGTCCTGCGATTGATTCGACGCTGCCAGGTTCGCAGACGAGTCCGCATTGAAATTGGGAACCTTGAACCAACAAAGCATTGTCTCCGACGTCGGTTGCAATGATCGGCAACCCGACCGACATTGCCTCGATCACCGATTGGCTCATCCCTTCGCTGCGGCTGGAATTCAAGTAGATGTCGAAGGAGTCTAGCCAAGCGGGAACATCCTCCCGTCGACCGACAAAATGGATATGATCGGAGATGCCGCATCGGCCCGCGATCGAATTCAATCGCTGTTCCTCCGGTCCGTCACCCAAGATGACAAGATGAACATTGGGTTCGGACTGCAAGACTTGCTGGATCGCGGTGATCGCCAAATCGAATCCTTTGACATCGACCAAACGTCCGGCACTGCCGACGACGATCGCGTCGGTCGGCAAGCCAAGCTCCGAACGAATTTGTTGCCGATTCTGGGCGTGATCGGTGTTGACCGGATTGGGAACGCCATTCGGGATGATCTGGATATTCTCCGCCTTGAATCCGCACCGCGATTCGATCCGCTCGGCAACGGCGTGTGCGTTACTGATCACTTGATCGACGCTCCCCAGGGCCATCGACATGACCTTCGCTCGGCACCAATAACGCAATCCGCTCGCCTCGACCATCCCCGCGACGGTTCCGCGTTCGGCGTGGATGTGCACGGGCGTTCGTGCCAGCTTTCTCGCAATGACCGATTCGACGAGTGTGCCCCAGTTGTGCGATTGAACGAGATCGATTTGGTGTTGACGCAAGCAGTCGGCAAGCCGTTTGACGGCCAAGACATCGTTTCCGGAACGTTTTCCGATCTCAATCACTGGAACGTCACGTTCGAGCCAGTCTGCGGCGGGACCTGTCGTGTCTAAGCAAATGATGACAGGTTCAAAACGCTGGGCGTCCAATCCATTGACGATCCGCGTGATCGATCTTTCGATCCCGCCATTTTGAAATCCATGGACGACCAGCGCGATGCGAATCATCGAACGTCCCCGTTGATGGAAGACGCATTCGCATGGTTTTCTATGGCCGCCCGAAGTGCCGTGTCGAATTGCCTGATTTGCTTGCGCCCGTCGTAGCGTTCGGCCGCTGACCCGTCGGGCAATGGCATCCGGTTTTCACGGAATTGGTGAACGAATTGTTGCAGGCAAGTTGCGAGCTGGTCGCTGTTTTCCGGATCGACGCAAGGACCAAGCTGTTCCTTCGCGACCAGATCGGCGGTCGCTCCCTCCCCGGCCAACGTCAGCACAGGTTTTTTGACCGCAATGTATTCGAACACTTTTCCCGGAATGCACAGCGGAGCTTCGGTTTGGACCAGCAGCAATGCGTCGGCCGCACTCATCTGTGCCAGGCATTGGGCATGCGGCAACGATGGCAAGATGTTGATCATGTCGGCCGCCCCCGATGATTCGGCGACATTCCTCTCATGCGTCCGACCAGGCCGTTGCGCTCCGATCAAATCGACTTGCAAATCTGACGACGAAACTTTGCCCTCCTGCACCAGTCTGCCAATCGCTCGGATCAACGCATCGACATTGCGTTTGCCGTAGAACGCACCCGTATGCACCAGACGCAGGGGACGGTTTCCGTCCGGAAGAGCGGGGGACGCAGACGGATCCCCATTCAGGTCCTCGAAATCAGCGGGGTCAAACCCATTGTTGATGACCACGAACTTCTCCGGCGGAAGCTCGCGATAACGCTCGAGCACCGATTGACGTGCGCGATCGGTGTTAAGGATCACAATGTTCGCCGATTCAATGACCCGCTTTTCAAGCATCTGGTGACGTCTTCCGACCCAATCGTCGCCCTGGCGACGTGGACGGAAGTTGTTGCCAAGCCATGGGTCACGAAAATCGGCAACCCAAGGGATCATGGCATGTCGACGCAACTTTTCGGCGACCAAATGATTTGTCCAAGGAGGCCCCGAACTGTAGATCACGTCCGCAGGCCGCGTGTTCAGGATTCGTCGGCCCTTTCGAACCGCGAACGGCAACCAGCCGATCCAACGATCCGGTGTCATCAGTGGGACCGTGATGGCATCTTTCACTCGCTGCGGAAGCGAGACCGATTGCAATTCGGGGGGGCGTTTGGCCGTTTCGCCCTTGGGCGTTGCAGTGCCGACGGACTGGCCGTTGCGTGAGTCGCTTTTGCCGCCCTTCCAGGACTTGATCGCGGTCATGACTTGCAGCGGATGGACCGCCATCGCGCGATGTATCTTGACGTCTTCGGGAATCCGCCGAAGCAGTTCCGGTGATTGGCTCGAACCGGCGAGATACGACTTTGGGTCGACGGTCAAAACCTCGATCGACCATTCGTGTTCTGGAAGGTACCGAGCGACGCGAATCGTCCGAAACACCCCCGCGGACCGAAACGGCGGGAAATGCGATGCGACAATCAGACAGTTAGGCATTCAATTGGTAGCTACGTTTGACCGACGATTTGCAGTCGTTGTTGTGCAAAGTGGCGCTGTCCTGCTAGACCGCGCGGCAGGCCAGAGTTTCGCGTGCCACGTCCATGCCCAACACGTCCGACATCGTTCCAAATTCAAAGCTATCGAGCAATCGAATCAATCTGGCTTGCGTGCGTTTGAGACCGACGTAATGGCGAAAACGGGTCGCATGCCCGAGTCCCGACAATTTGGGTTGATCGGGATCAAATTCCCAAGGGTGCGTGTAGAACATCGCCGGCCGCCCGGCCGAGCAAACCGCTTGTATGGCACGCTGTGTCAACTGAAACGGGAAAAGTCGAAAGTATCCGCCGCCGATCGGAATGTGGATCCGTCCCTGACTCCAGGCCGACGGTGGGAATTCCCGGACCGTTCCGTGCGGCGTCTCGATGTCATGAATTTCCTTGGGGGCATCGGCCAAACCGTAGCGGTCGTGGCCGCCGATCGGAAAGATACTCGAATCGATCCGAAAGTCGTATTCGGCAAGGATGTCCAACGCCCACAGGGATTCTTCCACGATGGAAAAACTGGGGGCCCGATAGGCGTTGACTTCGATGCCGCAGGCAGACGCGATGGCGTCTTTGCTGTCGGTGATGTCTTTGGCGAATTCAGCCGGTGAGAGTTCATACACCAGCTGATGCCAATAGCCATGAGAGGCCAGCTCATGGCCTGCGTGTGCAATTCGTCTCACCAGATTTGGATAGCGTTCGGCGACCCAGCCGAGAATGAAGAATGTGCCGCGAACATTGTGTGTGTCCAGAATCGAGAGCAGCCGGTCGGTGTTTGCCTCGACACGACACTCATATTTGTCCCAATCCTTGCGACAGACACGATCAGCAAAGGCCGAAACTTGGAAATAGTCTTCGACATCGACGGTGAACGCGCTAAGCATTGTTGAATCGACTGATGGTGGGGAGAACAACGCCATCTCAATGGCAGGCTTCAAGACGAACAATAGCAGCGGTTGACCGCATGGCAACCGTTGCCCGTTGGCAACCGATTTCTTCTTACCGAGTGAACACCGCTCTCAAATGCGCGGACTTCGTCCACGTGGGTGGCAGTGATGTTCAAGCCCCCCGAAACGATTGCTAAAATAGTGCATCCGTTCATCATGAGAAAGCAGATTCCGCTCTCAATGCGACTTCTTCGTGAAGCGCCGTAGGCTTGGTCGGGATGCAGTGATCACGCCAATTTCGCCAGTTACTGCGACTCAAGTCAGACCTGGCGGAGATTGAAACGTCTTGCAGTGAGGGACCACACCCGTTGGGTTTCGGCTTCCGTCAACTTCCGCCGAATTGCTCCGGACGGTGGGCTGCACAGATCGCTTGCTGCAGCCAGCAAAACTTCATTCCATTGCGATGAGATGCCGAACATCAATTGCTCGAGCACAAACAACTAATCCGGAAAAGCTTGAAACCCTTTTGATAAGACCGACGCGCGGTGGCGGCCGGCAGGCTCGGTGAGTGACCATATTGGGGCGGCCACTATTTTAGGCGACGCTCTTGCGCTCACGTTAACAGATGTTGCACACTGCGACCGCAGCGATTCGCTAAACGACCGTTCGCACTACTTGGGGCGGGGGGCCCGATCGACTCTCAAACGCTTGTCGGCACAACATGGTTCGGAGGATCGCGAACCCGATACTGCTAAATCGACCTCGATCGCATCGGGCTCTCTGCGACTGTGCATTTTCACGACCTGCAGGCCCTGTGCTTCGATGACGTGTTTCCGGCAAAGTCCCATCCAGCGCGTTACGACCGACCCCCGAATGCCGATCATCCGAAGCACGGTGGCGAAGAGCATTCGTAAGTCGAGCCAAAGGTTTGCGTGATGGATGTAGTGCAGGTCCAGGCATTGCTTGCGTCGCACATCGTCAATCGTGCAATCGGGTTCCAGGTTGATCTGTGCCAGTCCGGTGATGCCAGGTTTAACCTCGGTGCGCGCGTAATAATTTGGAATGTGTTGCTTGAGTTTTTCGCAAATCGATGGTCGCTCGGGACGCGGCCCGGTTAGCGACATGTCGCCAATGACAACGTTCCATAGTTGGGGGAGTTCGTCGAGGTGTGTTCGCCGCAAGAATCGTCCCAAGGGGGTAATCCTCGGGTCACCTTTTTGACTCCACTTCGCCCGACCATCAGCTTCCGCATCCTGGTACATGGTGCGAAGCTTAAACACATCAAACGATTTGCGTCCCAGTCCGACACGTTCTTGACGGTAGATGCCTGGTCCCTTGGAAGTGGCCCGAACCAGGATCACCAGAATCAAGATGACCGGCGCGACAATCACCAGAGCACCCAGTGCCAGAACCCGCTCGCAAAAGTATTTGACGGGAAAGTAGATCGGGTGAATGGCTTTTGGCGTGGCGTTCATCGCCAGTCGACCACGACGGGCGACCGCGCTGGGTTCAGACGCACGATAGGTCGTTGGATCGGGGCGATGCAGCGCGGGTTCCTTGGGCTCGGTGGCAACCGAGCTGTCGGAATCGGAATCGTTGAATTCAAACACGGTAGCGTCCTTCACTTGATGTGTTGCTCAAGGTGGGGCAAAAAATCAGTCAAAAATGACTTGCAGGGAGAAAAGGATGAATAGGTTGACGGCCCCGACAACTGAATTTTGTACAAGTCGTCAGTCAACCAAAAGCGAGGATGTTCAGCTGCCGTCCAATTGGCACCACTCGTCCAGCCGTACCAGACTTCGAATCTTGAACTCGGGTCATCCCTACGGGCAAATTCCACGGACCAAAACTGATTCGGACCGCTGTCCGTTTCAACGGTCTCCTTGGATCGTTTACGCGTCTGTTCGGTTCCTTCGGAACTGTAACAAACTTCGGGCGTGTGAACCGCGATCGGCCCGCGCGGCCCGTACATCACGGCAACATTCAGTAGCGTGTTGGTCGGTCCGTGGCGGTACACGTTCCTGACCGACCCGTAGCACCTCAATTGTTGCAACGCACCTTCGTGAATATCCCCGTGTTCGACGAGTGTCCACTCACCGAAGGACTCCGGCAGGTCATTGAGCAAGTTGCCATGGGCAACTTTATCTTCATGGACGCTCCAGCGGCCATCCAGCACGCCGTGAACGACGCCGGACAACAGCGTTAATACCAACAGCGAAGCAAAGACCTGCCGGCGCGATCCGATTTGAGGTGCAGTTGTACTAGGCATCAATATGCGACATTAATCATGAATGGGGTTCGGAAGCATCCAGCTTGCACGTAAAAGTGATAGGTCTTGATCACCCTTGGTATGGAATCTCGGGTCAGTTGACTTGTAGTGTTTGGGAGTTATCCACCATCTCTTGAAGCTGTTTTTGTTCTTCCTTGGTGAGTCCATTCAAATCAAGGGCTTTGACATCAAGTTGTTTCCACAACTGCTGCGCGTCCTTGTCGCGGCCCAAGGCCTTGAAGGCCAGAATCTTGTGAAACTGATAACGCGGCTCGGAACCGCCGACGGATTGGATGGCCTCGTCGAATACTTCCAACGCTTCGTTGACGCGACCGGCTTTCATCAGAACGAAGCCTTTGGTGTCCAACAGTTCGGGATTGCGTCGCGTCAGTTTCAAAGCTCGATCGATCGGTGTGATTCCTTCGACAGCCATCCCCGGGATTTCCGCGTACGCCATCGCAATGTTGTTAAGCGATCGGACGCGTAGCGGATCCAGCGCCAAAACTCGGTGGTACAGCTTGACTGCTTCTTCGGGTTTACCTTGCTGCGTCAGCAGCGTTGCGACACCTTCCAGCAAGGGAGCATCCCGATCATGCCGTTTGATCGATGAAATCACCAAGGCGGAGTGTTTCGTGATCGACCGAATCGAATTAGCCGCCAACAGCGTTTCGACCAACAATCGAGCGGATGTTACATCACCGTGCTTTTCATAGTGTGCCGCGGCGATTTCGGCGGCTTTGTGATGTTGCTGAGATGCCCCCAACGCAATCACATAGCTTCCCACCGCGTCCGGATTCAATTCGTAGGCGTTCTTATACCAATCCAGAGCTTCCTCATTTAATTCGAATCTCATCAAAACACGTCCCGCGGTCGACTCGACCTCACCGGGGCGGAGGCCGGACTGTTCGCTTTTTACCTTTGTCGCCCAATCCTGGACGACACGCGAAACGTCATCAAAATTACCGGAACGCTGGCTGTATCGGATCAACAAATCGAGTGATGCAACGATTCCGTCCGGGACCGCACGCAACCGAATCGCGATGGACTTTACCGATTCAAGATCGTCATCGTTCCCGTACTGCAATAAGAACGCGGCATACCGATGGAGGTCCACCGAAGACGCGTTTTCGGCTTCCGACAAATGCCGAGCTACTTGGCGCATCTCATCGAGGTATCGATCGCGGAGCGTCGATTCCTCCGTGGTGTCACTGGAATCCAATTGCTCGATCAATTTATGCAGTACCGAAAACTGAAGTGCGTCGGCACCATGATTGGAAACCTGTTCGTCAGCAGAAAGTTCACGAGAAATCGCAAGGGCCTGCTGTAGTTCTTCCTCTCCGCCACGTGCGCTCAAGAGGACCGCATAGAGGAAGCGGCTGTTGGCAATGCTTCGACTCCCGTCCTGCAACAGACTTTCCACTTCGTCCCAGTCGGTGTCTGCTGCCGCATGAATCACAAGTGCTTTGGCCAGTTCGGTCCGCACATCTTCACGATCAGGGGCCAGTCGAACCGCACGGCGAAGCGTTTCGATAAGCTCGGACGATCGGTTTTGTGTTTGATACAACTGAGCCAACTGAAGCAATTTTGAGATCGATGGCATCATTTGATTGGACAAGTCCAGCTTCTCGATTGCACCATCAAGGTCACCCTTGGAGAGCAAGTACCGGGCATGTAGTACTGCTCGTTGATGTGAGGGCAGAGACGACTGCTCGATTCTTGCCCAGGTCGCGTCAATCGCTTCGGGCGTCCCGTGGCGAAACTCAAGTTGCAATGCGGCCTCGGCGATGACGAACTCATTCTCCTGGGAGAGTGACTCCGCTTTTTTCAGCGCCTCTCGCGCTTCGTCGATCAACGCGATTTCCTGTTCTTTGCTCAGCATTTCGCTTTCGTTACCCAATGACCTCGCTTGCCGGTGCAAATCCACAGCGGCAGATGAGACCTGAGCGAACACCGCGAGGGGAAACATGTCGTTGGGATGGTCTTCGATACTCTTGCGCGCACGATCCACGGCGGCCAGCAAATCTCCGCGTCCGAGGTCTTCCCGGATGTCGCTGGTCGAGTACAAACTGGCGACGGCAGGCAACGGATTGGCCAATTTTTTTAACTCGCCGTAGACCTCGTCACCTCTTCCCAGTTTCACCAACTGCTCAAGCAGCAATTGACGCGTCTCGTAAGTCCTATCACCGGCCGCGATGCCCGTGCGAAGTTGCTCGACAGCCTCTTCGGAACGGCCCAAGACTGCCAAGAGTTGGCCCTGCATTGAAAGGGCTCGCCCCCAATGCGGCCGTTGAACCAAGATTTCGTCGAGCAATTCCGTCAGTTCTCGCACCTTGGGGTCATTCCGCGAAATCGTTCCGTCGACGTCTCGCAATTCACTCATTTCCTGCTCAACCACGATCATTCGCCAATACGATCCCGGGTCAGCCGACCGTGATCCCTCGTCCCCGGTGCTTTTCATCAGTCGCAATTTGTCGGTCCATTGCTCTGCTTGCTTCCGATAAGATGCGGCCTCGGAAGCTTCAGGTGCGGATGATGCGAGCTGATCCGCCAATCGGTACAAGCGGTAAAAGTCGACAGGAAGCCGATGGTCCTCGGGAACTCGCTGCAGCGCCTCGTACGAGTTCTTCATGTCGTTGGCCATGAGGAACAACGCGGACGCTGCGTGTGCGATCCTCACCTGCTCTTGGGGGCTACTGCCGGCCTTTCCCAATAGTCGCTTCGCCGCCTCGGCGGGTTTCCCGCGGGCGGCATCGATCCGAGCCCTCACCATCAGTACAGGAAGAGCGTCAATTCCCAGGATCGCCTCCATCTCCACCAGCCGTTGCTCCGCTCGGTCCACCAGGTCGATCGCCGCTAATCGCTCGGCGGCATAGCCTTGGACTTGGGCGCTGTCGGGCAACTCGTCGGCCAATCGATCTACATTCAGTGCGTGTGTTCGCGACGCCAAGTGTTTCTCTAGTGATCCACCCTCCGGAGGCACTGACAATGCCAGAAGTCGGACCGTTGATTCGAGCTCGGCGATTTCGTCGTCGGCGTTTTCAGTAGACGAATTCTTTTCCGCCAGAACTTTGTCCAGGTCCTGCTGGAGCCTACTGGTCATGGTCCGCAGCCTGGAGAAGTCCCGCGCGTCAGGGGGAGTCTGGAGTTGGACGTCAAATTCGGCTTTCGCGGCTCGCACGCGAACATCAAGTTGGTTGCTTCCGCTGACGAAACGCCAGTTTTCAGCAGCCCGCTGGTGATTCCCCGCTTTCGCCCAGGCTTGCCCTGCGCGTGCCCGCAGCTCGAGGTCGTTGGGCATCAATTCCAGTGCGATCGACAAGACATGCGCCGCTTGATCCCACATCTCCATCCGCGTGTAAAACGCTGCGAGGTTCGATGCCACCAGTGCCTTCTCTCGGGGTGTGACGGCGGCGTCACTTTTGAGCGCTTGTTCCAGCTGGTCGATTGCCGCGGAGATCTCTTTTGTCCCACGGGCACCGCGAGTGCTGAGTTCAGCGCTGGCGACGTTGTAACGCCACATGGCCATGTCGATCTCGCGCACCATCTGATTCCGCTTCGCCTGAGAGAGCTCTCTGGTGGTGGACAGCAGCAGCCGGTTTTTTTCGGCATCGATGGCGCGGCCAAAGGAATCGACCGCCTCATGAGCGGCCTGTAGCTCGGCATCGGTCCCAGCCGACTGGGCCAACTGCATCACGATTACGCTATTGAGATCCAAGTTGTTGCCATCGATTTCTTTCAATCCGCGACGCCAGATCTGTAGCGCAAGACCGTCGTCGCCCATCGTCAGGGCGTGAAGTCCGGCGAAATGGAACGTGCTCTCACGCATTCCCGCGGTGACTTCGGGCAGATCGGAATCCATCAGCGTTTCAAACCATTGGCTCGCGAGTTCGCCCAAACGGTTTTGATCGGCTTGACCACCGGAACCGTTTTCCGCGTTCGATTCCGCTGTTGTTTCACCGAAGGCTTTGGAGCTGGCTAAACGAGCTGCATTCATCAACAACTCGTAATCCCAATACTGAGATGGTACTTGCCGCAACAATTTGCGTTCGTCGACCGGCGCGGTGACGGCATCGCTGGAGGTCTCAGAATCAGGTGTTGCGTCGCCGTCGGCGATCAATTTCTGCAACCTTGCCGCTGCATCCGGCGCGGATCTCATCAGGAGGGATTCGGCGTCCTTTTGATCGGCTTCATCGCCTCGCACCCCATAGGAGTAGAGGAGCAGGTTTGCGCGGCCCGTGTTCAGCGTCCGCAGGGCGACGAGGGATTGGCGGATCACCTGGTCTCGGTCTCCGATTTCCTGCAGCCATTGTTGGACACGGGACGGTTGCCGTCGAGCGATGGCAGCAATGGAATCGTTTTCTCGAATGAACTCCGGATTGGTACGCGACATCTCCAGCAGACATCCGATCAAATCGAGTTCGCCTTCGGATGAAAGTGGAGCGGCCCGCCGCAGAACCAACAGTGGGTTCTGGTCGGCCAGCCAGTGCCAGTACGTGTCCACACGGGGCGACTGCGGAGTTTTCCGCCCAGCGAGATCTGATTTGTGTTGCCCATACAAGGCGAACGCAAGTGCCTTATTGGCAAAAGCATCGTCGGGATCTGCATCGAGTTCGTCAACGATTTGGTGTTCCGCTTCGCGAAACCAATAGCCACCGGCTTGAACGAGACGGCGAATGAGCCGTTTGCGAATCTCCAATTGCTCGTCAGCGAGACTTTTGGGAAGGAGCGCGAGCGATTCGGAGAGTTGTCGACGTGCGTCGGCCAGGGCATCGGGGAAATCGTCGCTTGAGGCCTTCTCCGCGGCATCATCTGCTGCGAATGCCTGTCTCAGGATCACGTCGGTGTCATCCGGGACGATCATTAAATACCGCGACCACCACCGAAGCTCCTCTTTCAGATCGCCATCGGCGGCAGCTTGTTCCGCCTGCATCCGAAGCGTCCCCGCGATCGCTCTGGAGTTGTAGAAATACGATGCCGCTCCTAACAGCAGGATGCCCGCGAACGTCAACGCTGAAATCACAGCCAAGCGTTGGTTGACCTGCCACTCTTCACGGCGGTTCTTCAACTTTTTTTCGTGAAACTCCGAGATGGAGTCGGGGGTTGGCGGCGAAGTCGTTGATGTTCCCATTGCATCACTCGAATCGGCCACCGAATCTCGCTCAGTCGAAGTCACCGGCTCAGCGGATTTCGCTGCCGAATCCTCGGCCCCTGATTCCGCTGCATCCGGATCTGAATGTTCGTCATGAGTTTCCACTGCGGTACGCGCCGAATTTCGCATCTAATCTGACTGGTGTGTTTGTCGAACCAAAAAATCAAGCGTGCGACAGTCCCTACCGCAACTTCTGACAGCAATAAAGTTGATTAAGTCGCGCTCCCGGGCAAATTGGTGAAGTTGCTATAGTTGTAGTCGCCGTAGCGGTAGGCGTATTGTCGCGGGGTAACGCCGCTGAAGATGGTTCCGGCCACGTTCGCTCCGGCAGACTCGAGCCGATGCGTCGTGCGAATGACGCTGTCCATGCGCGTCACGTCTCGCATCGCACAGACGAGCGTGGTGTCGACCGACGCGGCAACCGAGAGCGTTTCGCCGGCTGACAGGACCGGTGCGGTGTCGAAGATGACGTACTCGTACCGATCCAGAATGTCGCTGACGAGACTCTTCATCGATTCGGGCGACATCAAACGGTGCGGGCTGGCTTTCAGACGTCCTGCCGGCAAGATATGAATCAGGTCACCGAGTTCCGTCTGAATCGCTTCGTCGAGTGTCGCTTGATTGGTCAGCACGCCGCTAAGTCCGGGTTCCAGGCTGATCCCGAAGTGGTCGTGCTGGTCGGGGCAACGCATGTCTGCGTCAACCAACAGCACGGTCTTTCCGCTCGATTTTGCGAGTGAAATGGCCAATTGCGACGCCGCGGTGCTCTTGCCTTCGCCCGACATCGAGCTGACGATCGCGATCGATCGCGAGTGCTGGGTATGCTTGGACAGAAAGATATTTGCCCGCATCGTGTCCACACTTTCCTGAAAGATCCTCCGCCCTTTCGATCCACGCGAGGCGGTCGTGCTGGGCGATCGCGCGAGTTCGCCGATGACCGGGGCAATCGCTTGCGAAGAGTCCAAAACATGGGTGTCGGTCACCCGGTTCGTCTTGAACTCCCACAACAAACCGAGCAGCAGTGGGATCGCAAAGGCACCTCCGGACGCGACCAGCAGTTTCTTGACGGGGATATCTTCGACCGGGTGTCCCGGCGGCGTCGCCGGAGAGACCGAGCGTACCGCATCGGCCTGTGTGCGTTCGGTTTTGATCGCCGCCTTTCGGTCTTCCAATTTGTTCAGCAGCAAGCTCGCGCGACGGAGGTCGTCTTGAGCAAATTGAAGCTTGGCAGAATCATCAAGCAACGTCGTGAATTTCTCGGACTCTTGGTCGAGTTGCCGCTGAATGATTTTGATTTTTTCCTTCTTCTCGGTGATCATTCGCCGGTACTGACGCGTTGTTTCGGTGCGCAGTTGAGCATCGACGAGAGCCCGATTCTGACGGTCCAGTCTTTGCTTCTCTTCGTGGGCAGCTCTCAGCGCGGCGACCTTTTCTTCCCACTGCTTCTGTTGATGCTCGTAGTCGGCATCGGCAAGCGCCTCCAGTTCAGTCGCCGCTTTGGTCTCGGCAGCGGCCTTGGCGGTTTTTAGCGTCGCTTCCCATTCATCGCGTTTCTTTTTCAGTTCGGCGAAGTGCGTTTGGTTCAGTCGCCACGTCCCCAAGTCCTCCATCCGGACGATCTGCGCCTCGTACCGGCCAATCTGCTGCAAGGCTTCAACGACGCTCTCGTCTGAATTGACATAGTTGGCGATGTCGCCGGGGCCAATCACGTTGCGTGTCACTTCACTGGGCGGTGGAATGAAGGCCTCGGGGACAAACTCCCCGGCGTCCTCTTTGACATGATTCGCTTGCTCCATTTCTTCAAGCTGCAATTTCCCTTCGAGCTCGAAGATGTCTACACGCAAATCATTGATCTGACTTTCGTAACCGTTCAGCAGGGCCAGTCGGCTTTCGTTGCGCGAGAATCCCAAGGGGCTGCCCGGATCGTAGCCTTTCATCCCGATGGTCAGCTCGCGGACACGTGCTTTATGCTGTTCGACCTGCCCCTTCCAGTGATCGATTTCGGGGTCCAGCAATTCTTCGAGAATCGCGACCCGCCGTCCGTCCAACGCTTTCCGCTGCATCATGTAGGCTTCGACAATCGCGTTGCACACCTTTGCCGCATACTCGCGGTTGGCGTCCTCGTAGGAAACGATCATTCGAGCCCGCGAACCACCGTGCGAGATATTCAAGTTCTTGCGAATGTTCCGCTCGGCCTCCTCCGGGTCGCTCAGACTCGGGGCGGCCCGCAGTTCGGGGTCGCTCAGCACGGGCCGGAGCACGATCTCATCGAAAAAGATCGTCTTCTCGGTCCCCGCCAAGTCGCGCACGGTGTTGAACACGTCACGGTAGAGAATGTAATCCTGATTCGCCTCGATCAAATGCTGGGCGCGAAACCGAGGTTCGAAGGTCGCCAAGACGGAAAAGGCTGCCAAACAGGCCAACACCAGCCCCACGGGCACGGCCCAGTACCAACATCTCCGAAGGGTGACCCAAAGCAACCACGGATCGAATGCCTTCGCCTCAGTCTTCGGTTGGTTTCGAGCAATCGGGGCAGAAACAACAACGGATTGGTTCATTGAGGTAGTTCTAAGAAATTGGACGTAAGAAACGGCAACATCTGAAGTGGTGCGAGCCGGTCTGCCGAAGCAGCGACAGTAGTTCGAATTCAACCGATTGGTGCCTCTGCTCCGGGGTTGAAAGTCACAAACGGTTGCGGATTAGCGGTACACGGATGATAACCCCTAAATTCGTTAATGGGCCCCGTCTGTAGGGGAACGGTTACTCCATCATAAATGGGCTCGTGAATCTTTGCAGATTCTTTAAAGAAATCCCCGGTGTCACTTTAACCGGCTTCTGCGGGGGCGTCCACGCCCCCTCCGGAAGATCTGCGGTAGCTGAGTTCAGACTCGTGCAGGATCTCCCGCGCGGTCAGTTTCTTGACCGGTGCATACAAATGCTGCCAATAAACGCTCACCAGCCACATGATCCCGAAGGAAGCAAAAATCATTGCGATTCCAGAGAAATCGTGAATCATTCGGCGCGCCGAGTCGCTTTCGAACAGCAGGTAGCCGAATCCGATCAACACGATTCGTGCGGAGTTGACCAGGATCGCGGCCGGGATCGCCGCAACCAAGATCACGATCTTGTCCGACCAACTTCTGACGTTTGCAGCAGCCCAAAAGTAGGCGAATGCTCCCATCCCGACGAAAATCCTCAAGCCCGAGCACGCTTCTTCGATCGACAATTCTTCCTCACCGATCCAAACCACGTGGCCATGGGCGACGGCCGGCTGCCCCAAGACCCGCAAGAAAATCGTGCTCAATTCCGTCGCCACCCCCTGAAGCCGCCAACTGAGCATGCGTTCGGCTTGATAGGGCATCGGAACTGCAAAAATAAGAAACCCGACTGCCGGAAGCGACCAAAGCATGGCCTTGAATCCGAGCAGGCACCAGACCACACCGGCAACCAACGGCAGGATCGACCAGCCGTCCAGGAAATCCGCATAGGCCAAACGACTGACAAAACGCATCAAGATCGCCAACGCGATCAGCGACAACCCGGCCCAAGCGGCTTTGGGCGTTACGCCAGGGAATGATTCGATGCGATAGTAGCAGATCATGCCCGCGAGAACGGGGACGACCCAACCATGCGAATAGTCGGGTTCGTTGATCCACGAATCAGCCATCCACCATAGCGTCGGCCAGTAGCTGTACAGGAACGCGACGAACAGTCCGACCGCGACCAGCCAATAGGACGTCGGCCACTGCTTGGGACCGGAGATCTTGACCAGCTTGGCGTCCGCTCGGGGCCGTGCATAGGGCTGTTCTAAACTGAGGCGACCGTCCGGCTGGCCGCGTCGTTTTCGAGCCGCCACACGACTTCGCCCGGGGTCGTTTTTCGGGTTGTTCTGCTGAGGCGAACTGTCGCCGTCGTGCGCTCCGCGTTTGCCCGCCGCGCTGCCTGGCAATTTTCGTTTCTTGGGGCGGCCCATCGTATTTCGCCTGAAGCAGGGATCGTCGTGTTAGCGAGGCGTCGAACTTGATCGCTGAATTGGTTCCCGAGTCGGTCACAGCACGCCAGCGACCAGCAAAAACTCGGATCACCCACAAGCTTGGATGCGATCCGACACGTTGAGTCATTCTCCGCCTTCAGATTCGTCGACCACCCTACCACGGACTGCCCCTCGCATGGTCCTTCACGTGCGGTGGTCGTCGCAGCAGCAAGGATAAACTCATCACCGAGGTCGTCAATCAGCAAATTCGAAAACGTGTTGCCAAATCCCGGCTCAGAGCCGTTGATGCCTTCACTTTTTGTGCTTCGCTAGCTGGACTTTTTCATGTCACAGCACACACTGCCGACTCTTGGCGATCAGCGTTACAGTGATTCGGTGGGCGTTGCTTCGCCGACACCTGCATCGAACGGCTGGTCCGGATTGCAGTGGTGCTGCCTCGCCGACGAACCTGTGTTCGATTCGACTGCGGCGAACGTTAGATTCCGCATCTCCTGATGGAGATTTCGAGTCCAAGTCGCAAAAACTGCACGTTCAAACAGAGGGCCGATTTAAGATACGGGCCGGATCGTTTCCGTTGAGGGCAACTTTCGGGCTAACCAAACTGTCGCAACCAAGGAGTTTCCGCTTGTGCAAACCATCACACCAGACTCCACGCGCTCTTCGATCATACACCCCTCGGCTCCTTCCACTCTTGCAGTCAATCCCGTCCGTATGAATCTGTGGTCAGCGAAGCGTTGGGGCGCGAGGGTTCGTAAGCGAGGGGAGGAAACCTGGGTCGATCTAAAGCAGCCCTATGCACTGGTCGGGTCCGACCCGCGATGCGATATCCAAATCGGCGATTCAAAGCTGCCGCCAGTGGTGTACTTTGTCGTCGCCTGTGGTGATCGGATTGAGGTTTGGCCGACGTGTCCACTTGCCTATCCGATCTGGGGTCGGGTCAGCAAGAACCATGTTCTGATGGTGGGCAGGTCCCGGATTCAGTTTTTCTTTAAGGACGAACGGGACATCGATTTGGGGCAAGAGGCAGACCTCGATGACGATAGTGCCGATGTCACACAGGATTCGGTCCTCTCCCTGGCCTTGCAGGGCGGTAGCGTGAGTGAGGGGCAAGACGCTGCGAACCCTGTCGAGCAATCGTTGCCATCGGCGACCTTGATTTTGGATTGGGGGCGGGGGCCGCGATACAAGTCGCTCAATCGAAATGTTTCGATCATCGGAGAGGATCACCCCAGTCTCATCCGCCTGCACAACGCAGATCTTGAGCGTTGCGATCAGGGGATCGTCTGTTTCGGCGAATCCGTCTGGCTCGTTGAACTTCATCCGAGCCGGCTGTCGCCAAACCAGCCCACGATTCGGCGGGTCTGCCCCGGCGACGAATCGGTCCTGGTCGGCGGCATCCATTTGTGGGTTGAAGGAACCAATTCGCTCGATCTCGACAAACTAAAGAAGTCCGCGACGTCAGCGGGTGATTCGCCAGCCACGGCGTCGGTCGGTGCGACATCGCCAAGGGGCGATGCGATGAACGGAGGTTTGATTCGCCGTCACGATCACGCCGCCGATGTCCCCCGTCCACAGCGACGCCTGACCGTTGGTGAGTCCCAATCGGAGGACGATCCTGAATGTCTGACAGTGACGTTGACCGATCGCGTCCTCGAAGCCGGAGTTCGAAAATCATTGCGGCGTCGCGTTTTGAAAACTGCGGCAATCGCCACCCTTTTGATTCTCGCTGTCCTGCTGGTGGTCGCGATCCTGTTCATGGGCATGTTGCCTACGATTCGAGCCATCTACGGCTATTAGGATCCTGCAACCGAAATCGAATCCGATCGACTTGGCGGCCCGCGATGTTTTGTCCGGCGTTTTAGCACAAACGGGGGTGCATCAGACTCTCTGGATCGAGTAGGGCGTCGGTCGTCTATCCAAGTATTTTTCGTTCGGGTGGTCTGAAGGTCCGACCCGGTGTTGATCGATTGGGGGAAATGGGTGATATTCTCCGCCAACTCACTGGGGCGTCGTTTCCTCAATACTCATTCGGATGGAGCCAATGTTTGCTCGCTCGTTTCAACACCTTGTTTTCGCTGCCATTGTTTGTTCCGCCGCCTTCGCGCAAGCCGGTGTTGTGATCACGGAGGTGAATTACAACCCCGAAGGTGCGGATGAAAACTACGAGTACATCGAGCTCTACAATGCGTCCGCGACAAGTGTCGACTTATCGAATTACGAATTAACACACTCGGGCAATTTTGAGGTGTTTGGCAGCTTGTCAGGGCAATTGGCACCAGGGGAAACCATCGTCCTGTACAACGATAACCTCGGAGCGTTCTCTAACTTTTCTTGGTCACCTCCCCAGCCGATCCGATCGCTGGCTGTCACCGATTGGCGTTCCCTCCAGCCGGGGCTCAATCCTCCCAGCCTTACGCTGGCAGAGATTACGCCGGCCGATCCCGCCAATCCCTACGAGTTCTCGATGTTCGATTTCGATGATACGTTTGGCGACGGCTGGCCGACCCCCGAAGTAGGAAAAAGCATTTTCCTGATGGACCTGACAAGTTATGCCCCGTCAAATTGGGCGACGTCGGATCCGTTGCACGGATTCGCCTTATTGGATTCTGAAAACAGTGGGATCGGTTCACCCGGTTATCAACTGTTTCCGGTTCCCGGACCGCCGACGGTCCCAGAACCCACGTCGCTGGCGGTCTTTGCCGTGCTGGGACTGGGCTCGGTCAGCGTTCGGCGTCGACGCCGACGATCTGGAGCGCGCGTTTGAGTGACGTTGATGTCGTTTCCTGGCCGATTGATTGGCCCTCGATCCACCGTGGAGCTTTGCCGGCGCTTGCCGGGCACCACCCCGCCTGGATTGCGGCGTTGAAACAGGGATTGGGGCATTCCGTTCACGTGGCGGTTGCGAAGGATTCGACGACGTGCCTTGGCATCCTTCCCCTCGTCTTCGTTCGCGGGCCGATTTTTGGCAAGTTCCTGGTCAGCTTGCCGTATCTGAATACCGGTGGAGTATGGGCTACCGATTCAAACGTCGCTGGACAGTTGATCGATGCGGCGTGTGATATGGCGGATCGATTGGACGTGAAGTACCTGGAACTTCGCCACGAACAGCCGGTCGAGCATCCGAAATTCAATTTCGAGCGGACCGACAAGTTTCATTTGCGATTGCCGCTGCCGGGAAGCGACGAGGAATTGGACAAGTCGTTTAAGTCCAAGCTGCGGAGCCAGGTCAAGAAGTCGGGGACGTATGGTTCGACGGTGCATTTCGGCGGCGCGGAATTGCTCGGTGAGTTTTACGACGTCTTCGCGCACAACATGCGTGACCTGGGAACGCCGGTATTCTCAAAGAAACTTTTTTCGAGCATCTTGAATCACTTCGCGGGCGATGCGGAACTCTGTGTGGTCCGCAATGAAGGCAAGCCGATCGCGGGTGGATTGATCGTGCACAGCCGCGGTGTGACGGAAGTGCCTAGCGCGAGCAGCTTGCGAGAGTTCAATCGCACCGGTGCGAACATGTTGATGTATCGCAATCTGCTGCGGCGGGCCATTGAAAAAGGCAGCCACACGTTTGATTTCGGACGCAGCAGCGAAGATGCGGGGACATACAAGTTCAAGATGCAGTGGGGCGCGGAGCCGCATCCGGCCACCTGGCAGTATTATGTCCGCAAGGGCGATCCGAATGAGATGCGCCCGGACGCCGGAGGAAAGAAGCGGTTGGTCGAAGCCTGGCAGAAGCTGCCGGTCTGGCTCACGAAGCTGATCGGTCCGTCGATCGTTCGCGGGATCCCCTAACGCGGCGGCAAAGCCCGTATGCGACGAACGCGAGCGGCCGAATCGTTTCTCGTGCCGCCACGGGCCGCTCGCTAACGCTTCCCGCTGGCATCGTTTGGCCGGTGCTTCATCATTCTGTCTTCCCGTTGTCGATCGCGTTGATGCGAGCGTTGATGGCCGGTGGGCCCGCGTACTGGGAACGGGCTTCGTCGCCGCACAAACGTCGCAGCACGTTGTGTTTCCGACGGGAAATTGGTGAAAGGGCGGACATTTCGGTTTAAGCCGCCGGCGCGCCGAGTCACATTGTTGAAACCCATTTCCCATTCGGGAGGGAGTATGCGAAACTGGTCGTGTACTGGGTTTGCACGTGAAGGGCGCGCGTTGGGATGCTCGCGGGAAGCGAGACGGCGGGTTGATTGAGTCCGATCACACGTGGGATCAGCCGTTTCGCGCGAGCGTACGGGCTTGCTGTACCAAGAAAACGCACTGGCGCCCGTAGGCTCGCGCCAAACGGCTGATTAAATCAACAGGCCGGTGAGCGAGCGGCCTGTTGGTTCACTCCGCGACCAGCGGGGGCCACTCGCTTGCGCGTCGTGCTGGCATCAACGCGTGCGGGCTTGTTGTCCACACTTCCACTTTTTACTGAGAGCGGTGAATGATGAAGGTTACTCCATCCCTGGTCGGCGTCGGCCTGGTTGCTTTGCTGGCTGTCTGCTTGGCGAATCAATTGAGTGCGCAAAACGGTTCACAAGATCCGTCTGATTCCAAGGCGAAGTCCGCCGACGAAGTCCCGCGTGCGGCGCTGTTGACCGAGCGCGGACGGCAACTGGCCGAGGAGCTTCGGATGCTCAAACGCAGCCGCGATTCGATGGGCGCCAAGCACCCGACGCTTCCGCTGGTCAACCAGAAGATCGAAGCGATTCAAGAACAGTTAGAAGCTTGGGAACCGGCGATCGGCGCGCCGCCGCAGAATCCGTTTCACCCCGATCTGGAATCCAGACCGCAAATGAATGATTACGACTTGCGGCAAATCGTGATCCGCTTGACCAAACGCGTGGAGTCGCTCGAGAAACGGGTCGCAGAGTTGGAAGGAAAATAAATGCTAGCGGGAAGCGTAACGGCCCGTTGAATTAATCAGCCGTTTGGCGCGAGCCTACGGGCACCCGAGCGTTTTCTTGGTATCGGAGGCCCGTACGCTTGCGCGAAACGACTGATCCCACGTTTGATCGAACTAAATCAACAGACCGGTAAGCGAGCGGCGCGTGGGGGTGGAGTCTAAGAAGAAGGCAAAACGATGGGGCAGTATTGCTAGCGGGAAGCGTGACGACCTGTTGAATTAATCAGCCGTTTGGCGCGAGCCTACGGGCGATCGTGCATTTTCTTGGTATTGGAGGCCCGTACGCTTGCGCGAAACGGCTGATCCCACGTGTGATCGAATTAAATCAACAGGATGCGTGAGCGACCGGCGGGTGAGCCCACTCCGCTACCAGCGTGGGCCACTCGCTTACGCGTCGTGCTGGCATTCCACGCGGCCTACTCCGGCCGACCCGCGATGCGGGTGTTGGCGTTTCGGATGGCGTGGCGGTAGTAGGATTCCAAACACAACGTGGCCATTGACGTCGTGTACACCGTGCCTCCATAGCCGCCCCAGACAGTGTCCGCCGACCAGCTGCCGTCGGCGCGCTGCGTCGCCAACAAGCGGTTTTTCAGTGCGGCGTTCCAGCGCTCCCAGGCCGCATCTTGTAGCTGATGGAGCGCCAGCGAGGCGTAGTACCAGTAGTAATAGTTGTCTTGCCGCATCCCCGGCAGGGATTCCAGCAGATAATGTTCCGCTTCATCAATCTCGATTTGCGGGACGTCTTCCCCGATCAGCAAACGCGTCGCCAAGGCTTCGGCGGTCATCGTTCGGCTGACCGCTTCACCGGGACGATAGCACGCCAATCCGCCATTGCCGGCGCGAACGCTGCGTAAGAATCGTGCTACTCCCGCGACCGATTCCCGCTGGATCGCAATCCCCGCCCGTTTGCCTCCGTCCAGCACCATTGCTTGCCAACCGAGCTGGCTGAGGTCGCCGGGATCGCCGCGCGTGTAGCGCCAGCCGCCGGTGACCGGGTGCTGCATGCGGACGGTGTGGGCGATCGCACGACGGGAGGCTTCGATCGCCGATTTGTCCTGCGTCATCACCGCGGCTTCGCAAAGTGCCAGCGCCGCCATCGAGTGACAATAACTGGCCGCATAGACCGTCGCGTCACCGCTGAGTGATCCGTCGGGATGTTGGTGTTGAATCAGATACGCCAACCCGCGATAGACGTTTTCGGCATAGTCGCCGGAAAGGTGCGTGTTGCCGGCACCCATCATGGCCAGCAGCGACAGCCCCGTCAGCCCCGTCGTGCTCTTGCTGCCCGCGCCCGGCCGACGTTCGCCCAGCGGCATCCGATCGACACCGCCGCCGGACGCTTGGGGATCCCACGCGCCGTCACGTCGTTGTGCCGCGGCCAGAAATCGAAGCGCGGCTTTCACGGCCGCTTCGGTCTGTGCGTCGCCGCCGGTTTGTGCAATGGCCATCTGTTTGGCCGCACCGACTCGGTTGGCAAAGTCGGCTTCTTCGGATCCCGGGACGACCGCCGCTGCAGCACGTGTGCTTGCGGTGCGCTCAACCGGTTCGGATGGCCGAATCGGTTCGGTCGACGGTTTGGCCGAATCCGTAGCGACTGTCCGTTGTGTCGGTTCGGCAGCAACGGAGGGATCCGAAGGGGCAGCGGCGGGTGTGTCGGTTTCGTCGGGGACTTCGGCCGCGGCGAGACTGTCGGCGACCTCCAATTGAGATTGCAGCAATTGATCAAGCGACGCATCGAGGGCCTGAGTGATCGCGTCGATCGCCGCGACGGATTCCACTTGAGACGGGACCGCCAATGACTCCGGCATCGTTTCGACAATCGACTCGACCGGGGACGGCGTGTCGGCGTCCGTGGCGGGTGCTTCCAAAACCGGGGTGTCAAAAGGCTCGGCCAACAAGTCCTGAAGCTCCGCCACCGGCAACGGTTCGATCGCCGGGTTGTCGCTGTCGCCCGATGCGTCGTCGACCGCCAAGTCGGGATCGAAGGTGGAAAACGTCAACGCTTCCACTCCGTCCGTCTCCGGAGCAAGTTCGTGCGTCGCCGATCCGCCGTTGTCGTTTGCCTGGTACGGCACCAGGTAAATCAGAACTGCATGCAACGCCACCGACAGGACCAGGCAAATCGTTCCTGCGGCACGTCCATCGCGTTTGGCGCGGCGAAACAACCAAATTGTGATCGCCAACAGAATGACCGCCACAATCGCGACGGCATAGATCAGTCGTGGATCGTCCCACAGCCCCGTGATTTGACCGATCAGGTTCAACGAAGCATCCCTCCGCTTCCGCCCGAATCCACTTTGACGGCGATCCCGATTTGAGCCACACCCGAGCGGCGGACCGTGTGAATCGTCTCCGCGAAGCCTTGCAGTGAACCCGCGCTGTCGGCGCGTACGACCACCTTCAGATCCGGGTACTGGGCGAATTGGGTCGCCAGGACATCGGCGAGCTGCTCGTTGGTGACGGCCTGTCCGTCCAGCAACACATTTCCTTCGGCGGTCAACTCGACCACACGTTCATCGGGGACGCGCGAGATCGCTTGCATCGGCCCGACCGAAGGGACCGAGACGTCGATGCGGCTTTCCGATTCGCTGAATTTGCTGCCGACCATGAAGAAGATGACCAGCAAGAACACGACGTCGATCATCGGCGTCAAGTTGATCGTCACGTCGTCGTTGGATCGATTGCGTTTGGCCATGGGAGTTGAAATGCGCGAGTCGAGTCGCGAGTCGATAGGGGGTGATGATGCCAGCGGGACGCGTTAGCGAGCGGCGGTTGGAGGGGGCAAAACGATGGGGGCAAAACGATGGGGGCAAAACGATGAGGGCAAAACGATGGGGGCAAAACGATGGGGCAGAAATGCTAGCGGGACGCGTTAGCGAGCGGCACGTGTCGGGGAGATTTGCATGTGAGGGAAGGCAGAATGATTCGGGGCAGAACGATGGAGATAGCAATGCAGAATGATGGGGAGGTGACCGTCCGGACGCCTGTCCCACACCTCAGGCTGCTTTACGTCGTTTGTTTCGCGTCGCTCCGCCGTTTTCTTCGAGTCCTTCGGCGGAAATGCAATCAATCACGCGTTGGCACAGCCGTTCGATCTCGCCCAGGTAGCGATCCGATTTGCTGCTGAAATACATGTAAGCCAGGTAGGCCGGGATGGCGACGGCGAGTCCGCCGGCGGTGGTCATCAATGCCATGCTGATTCCGCTGGCCAAGGTCTCCGGGCGTCCGATCGAACTCTGGTCACTGATCACTTCAAAGGCGTCGATCATTCCGATCACGGTTCCCAGCAACCCGATTAATGGCGCGACGTTGCTGATCGCGTGAAAGACGCGTAGGTATTTCCGCAAGCCATCGGACACGCGGTCGCCCGCGTCCAGCACCGCTTGTTCGATTTCGAACATCGGGCGTCCCCAACGGCGCAGTGCCGCTCGAAAGACTTCGCTGACCGGACAGTCAAACTCTTTGCACAATTCGGTCGCTTCGTCATAGCTGAGCACGCCGTCTTCAACGCATTCGGTGAACCGCTGCACGAACGGGCGGGGGATCACGCGTCCACGCCGAAGTGCAACCAGACGTTCAAACGACAGCGACAACACGACCAGCGAACAGATCGCCAGCGGCATCATCAGCCATCCGCCCGACATGACCTTGCCGATCAACGCGGGCGTTTGAAACCAGCCGGCTTCGGCGTCGTCCTCGGCGCTACCCTCGGCCCCGATCTGTTCCGTCGCCGGCCCCGTGGCGGGGACGGCCGGGATGCCGCCCTGCAGCGCCGACGCCTGACCTTGGCCTGTTCCCGGTTGCATCGCGGTGCGAAACGCAGGTTGTCCCGGTGTCGCTGAGTATTGGGGTTGGTTGCCATATCGGCCATTTTGAAATTGCCCGCCGTACTGGCTGGCCGGAATCTGGCCGGCCGAGAATTGCGGCTGGGCGACCTGAGCTTGGGCGGTACTGATGGTGGACATCCACCACAACACGCCGATCGCCAAAACGGCCACGGGCAACACGTGAGAAATCAACCCGGCCAGTCGTCGCGGTTGTCGTGGCGGGCGAAGTTGAACGGTGGAACGCTGCTTTCGGGGCGATCGTTGGCGGCTTGCAGAATCTGTCATCGGTTGGCGTGGTTCAGCGTCGCAAAATTGGGGAATCGAAAGACGCATCGTCGGAAGGGGAGCCGACGGGGGGGCGGCCGCTTGGTGATCGTTTGCCCGATGACCGACGCACCCCTGGCAAAACGGCCATCCGGCGGCGTGCTTCGGTCGCGTACGAACTGTCGGCGAAACGGCCCAGCAGTGCTGAGTAGCAATCTCCGGCCTCGCGTGTCAGCCCCAATTGCTCAAACGACTTGCCGGCTTGAACCAGCGACGCGGCAACATAGGGGCCTCCGGGATCAAGCCCTTCGACCTTGCGGTAGTTCTCGATCGCTTCGGTCAACTGGCGCTGCATCAAGTGGGTTTCTCCGATCATCCACTGGGCACGCCCACGCAAAGCCGGTGTGGCGTCTGCGCTGCGGACGACTTTTTCATACAGCGATCGGGCGGTTGCGAAGTCGACTTGCCGGACCGCCAGATCGGCCGCCAACAAATCCACCAGCGCGGTTTGAATTCCTGCAGCGTCTGCTTCGGCTCCCTCCAAGGCGACTCGGACGCGGTCCAGTCGGCGCACCGCTTGGGCGACGTCCGCGTGCGCGACCGCCGATTCGGCACAGCGAAGCAGCGTCGCGAAGTCGGTCGCGGCATGATGGTCGACGACATAGGCCCACCATCGGGCTGCCCTGAGGGATCGGCCGGTTTGCGTTAACGCTTCGGCAAACAGCCGGTCGACGTGCGCCGTTCTGCGTTCGTCCTCCACTTCCAGGTCCGTCGATTCTGCAGCCAACGCCAGCATCGACCAGCGGCCGGTTCTGCCAGCCCAGCGGCACGCCGACTCGCGTGCCATCTTGCTCGCTTGCGTGAGGTCTCCGGAAATCAACGTCGCCGCGATCTGTTCGGCAAAACCCGCGTTTCCCTCTTCGACCGCGTCGTGCAACAAGACTGCCACTCGCTGCCCCGTTTCGTCCGCCGCAGCCAGTCGTTTCAAAAGCTCATCGAATCGTGGCGGCGGCAGTGAGGGGCCGGCAAAGAGTAACGCCCGGCCGACCAGTTCGGCGGACCATTGCCCCGGCTGACCCTGCCGGACCACCCAGTGAATGAGAATGTCCCACAGCGGCGACGTCCGGTCGGGTGGATTCGAGGGGAGTGTCTCCAACACCAGCTCATCGGCGCGACGGCTCCGCGGCCAACGCGAAAGAAAATCCGCGATCGCGAGTTCGACTTGTCCGGCGTCATCGCCCCGCTGCAGGCACGTGATTCGCATCCCTGCGGCGCTCGCTGCGTCGGGATGCGTGGGATACGCGTCGAGAAACTGTTTCAAACGTCTCGCCGCCTCGGCCGTCCGGTCGGGCTGCATCGCGGTCGCCCAGCCCAGACCCAGCATCGCCAAGGCCCGGTCCGTGTCGACCGTATCGCCGTTGGCTTGCCGAAAGTGGTCGACCAGCTTGCGGTACAACGCTTCGGCGTCGGCCGGCCGTTGCTGCGTCAGTGCCTGCCAGGCCGTTCGCATCGCCAGCTGGATCAGCGGCTGCAGATGACTCGCCGGCAGCGGGGACGCGCCGTGATTCAATTCGTCGAAGGCAGGCAGCAGCGTCGTCGCCACCAATTCGTCCTGTTTTCCGGCCGCGAAATGACTGGCCGCCGACGTTCGAACCAGCAGACGCCGGTTGACCGATTCGGGCGTCGGGGCGTGTTCCGCGAGCGATTGGATTGCTTTCAAATAAAGATCGTCGAGTTGATCGGAATCCAACTGTCCCTGGGCCGCGCGTGCCAATAGCACAAAATCGACGGACAGATCCGCATCCGACTGACCGTCGAGCTGAATCAGCAGTTCGGCCGCCTCCGAATACCTGCCGCCGTCGCGCGCCTCGCGGGCCTGCTGGAGCGTCGGTTCGGCGGGGGCGGCGGTAGCGAGGGGGGCGTATAGAACCAAAATTGACGCGAGGATGAACGTCAGGGCGAGCAACCGCGAAGCGGCTGTCGCGTGAGCCTTCCCTCCGCCGTGCTCGACCCTTCCTGGGGGAGGACTGGTTGGCTGGACGGTTTCACCCCGATTTAGATGGATTGTGAATCGCCGCACGACCATCGCTAACGTCGCCAGAAGGTCGATCCCTAACGCTTTCCATGCTCTGGCGGGCGTCGCGACGCCATTTTCGGCCCCGCAGTGCGCAGCGCTCCCCCCTGGCCGTCTGTCCAGGCCTCGGCTCGGTTCGGGTTCGGGGGATCGGATTTGCATGTCGGCCGGTATAATCGGAAGAACCGGGGTTACCGAAAAAGTCGGCGAAATCGCAAGCCGAATTCCACCTGTGTGGGCCGCCGATCACGTGGTTTGGCGGCAAACCAGCTATCCCCGCGGACCGGTTTTATCTACTCTTAAGGAGTCGATTCCCCCGGACTTTCTTGCCCTGACCGCGTATGCTCAAAGCTCTCGAACTCGCCGGCTTCAAAAGCTTTGCGGATCGTACGCGCTTTGATTTTCCCGACGGGATCACGGTGGTCGTCGGCCCCAACGGCAGTGGAAAGTCGAATATCGTCGACGCGATGAAGTGGGTGCTGGGGTCCCAAAGCGCTAAAAGTCTCCGCGGTAAGGAGATGTCGGATGTGATCTTCAAGGGGTCGCAGACCCGCCCGGCGGCGGGTGCAGCGGAGGCCACCATCGTGTTCGACAACGCCGACGGCAATCTGCCGGTCGACGCCCCGGAAGTCCATGTGACCCGCCGCGTGTACCGCAGCGGCGAAAGCGAGTACCTGATCAACAAGCAATCGGTGCGGCTGAAGGACGTCCGGGATCTGATCCGCGGCACGGGAATCGGCATCGACGCGTACAGTTTGATCGAGCAGGGCAAGGTCGATCGGATGTTGCAGGCCAACGCGAAGGATCGCCGCGCGATCTTCGAGGAGGCAGCGGGGATCAGCCGGTTCAAAGCAAAGAAGCTGGAGGCCGAGCGGCGGCTGGCTCGCGTCCAATCTAATCTGACCCGACTGAGCGATATCGTCGAGGAGGTCGGAACGCGATTGCGAAGCGTCCGCAGCCAAGCGACCAAAGCCGAACGCTATCGCCAGGCAAGCGAGCGACTGAAAGAGTTGCGGACCGTTGTGGCCTGGAACGACTGGACGAACTTGCACGAAGAGGTCGACAAGTGTGACGCCGAGTTGGAGGTCGCCAGCGAACAGTTAAAGAAGCTGCAAGCCGAGCGCGAGGAGCTCTCGACGCGTCGCCAGGCAGCTGATCTTCAGCTACAGAAGATCGCCGATTCCGCCCAGGGGCTCGAAGCCGAGCGGCGTGAATCGTTGGGGCGGATCGCGACGCTGGAAGGCCGCAAGGATGCCGATCAATCGTCGGTGACCGACGTGCGGTTTTCGATTTCCCAATCGTTGCGCCGAGTCCGTGGACTGCGATCCCAGGCCGAGAAGGCGGCAGCGGAGCTTGCCGATGCATCGGCCCGCGTGGCGGCCAGCGAGCAAGAGTTGGAATCGGTGCGTCAGCGGAGCGCGGAAGTTGAATCGCAGCGTGACAAGATCCAAGCGGAAACCGATGGAATCGTCCAGCTCCGCGACACGACTCAGCGGAACCATTTGGCGGCGTTGCGCAAAGTCGCCGAGTTGGAATCACGTCGCGAGCGGATTCAATCCCGGCTGTCGGAATACGGTCGCTTGTTGGTCAATCTGACCAAACGGGTCGCCGAAGCATCCGAGGCGCTGCAGACCGCCCAGTCGGACGACGCCGAGTGGGCCAAACGCGTCGAGTCGCTGAAGCGGACGATCGAATCGGCGGTGGCAGATGTTCGCGCGGCAGAAATCAAAACCAATGAACACCGCCGCAACCTGGACCGTCGCAGCGGCGAGACGGCGGCCTTGCGGACCCGCTTGGAAGGCGTGCGGCAGCGGTATTTGGTACTCGAGGATCTGCAGCAACGACACGAGGGTGTCTCCGGCGGCGTGCTGGGTGTGTTGGATCAGGTCTCGGCGCCTGGTCATCCGTTGGTCGATTCGGTCGAGGGCATGGTCGCGGATCTGGTGACCGCCAACACCGACATCGCCCCAATGATCGACGCCGCCCTCGGCGAGCGATCGCAGTATTTGGTCGCCCGGTCGGGTGACTTGGCCGACGCAATTTGTAACGGCACCGTCCAGGCCGACGGTCGCGTGGGGATCATTCGCAGCGACCTGTTGCCTGAACCGCCGAAAGAAAACCGCATCCAGCTGGAAGGGTTGCAGGGGGTGATCGGTCGCGCGGACCGCGTGATCGATTGCGAGCCCGAGCAGGTCAAGTTGATCAGTCACTTGCTTTCGTCGACTTGGTTGGTCGAGGACCTCCAGACCGCGCGAACGGTCAAAAAGTTCAGCGGCCCCGGGCAGCGGATCGTGACCCGCAAGGGCGAAGTTCTTGAAAGCGATGGCACGATGGTGGTCGGTCCGGCGGCATCGGCGACCGGACTGGTCAGTCGACGCAGCGAGCTGAACGCTGCGGCCGAAGAGATCGAACACTACACGTTCAAGATCTTTGAAAACGACGAGGCGATCACGGAACTGGCGAAGCTGGTCGACACGCACGCGAGCGAGCTTGGACGTTTGGAGATCGCACATCGCAACCTGGTCACCGAGCTGGCCGCGGCGGAAGCCGAACGGCGGCACGCGGGCGAGCGTCTGGCGGCGACCCGGGCGACGCATGACGCGATCGCGTTAGAAGTCCAGTCGACCCAAGCCGAACAAGCTCAGGCGAAGTCGGACTCGGAACAGCTGGCCCAAGAGATCATCGACAACCGACAAATCGTCGAGCAGTTAGAAAGCGAAGCCGCCGAAATCGAAGAAACGCTCTCGGAGACTCAACAGGCTCTGCAGTCTGCGATCGGTGCCGTGATGACCGTTTCCGTCGAAGTGGCCCGCGCCGAACAGAAGCACGAGGCGCTTGTTGCGACGATCGAGCAGCAGCGCCGTGACCAAGTGCAGCGCGAGTCGGCGGTCGGTGAAGCCCAGGCGGCTGCCGATGCCGGATACGCCCGCTTGGCCGAATTGAATCAGCGGATCGAGCAAACGCTGGAGGAACTGGCGGCGCTGACTGTCCAGAGTGATCGTCAGGAGAAGGAGCTTCGGGAGTTGGCCGCCAGTGCCGAAGCCGTTCGTGAAGCGAGTCGCGAGATCACGCAAGCCAGCGACGAAGCGATCAAGGGTGCGGCCAAGGCCAGCGAAGAAGTCCACGCGATCACCAGTCGCCGGGACGCCGCGAAGTTGCGTTTGGTCTCACTGGCCGAACGGATCCAAGAGGATTATCAGATCGACTTGGAAAACGACGATCCACCCGAAGAGCTCGCGGAAATCGAAAACCGCGTCGCAATCGACGACGAAATCAACCGGCTGCGCGATCAGTTGCAACGCACAAGCAACGTCAACATGGAAGCGCTCGCGGAATTAGAAGGGCTGCAAGAACGCTATGATCATTTGAGCGGGCAATACGAAGACCTGTCCGCGGCCAAGGACTCGCTGCAGCGGATCATCGGACGCATCAATGCCGACAGCCGCCGACTGTTCCTGGACACACTCGAAGCGATCCGCCAGAACTTTCAAAAGCTGTATCGAAAATCCTTCGGCGGCGGACACGCCGACTTGGTGTTGGAGGAGTCCGAAGATCCGCTCGAAGCCGGCGTCGAAATCGTCGCGACGCCTCCGGGCAAACCCAGCTTCAGCAACTCACTGCTGTCCGGTGGTGAAAAAGCGTTGACGGCGGTCGCTTTGTTGATGTCGATTTTCCAGTTCCGTCCCAGTCCGTTCTGTGTCTTGGACGAAGTCGATGCCCCGTTTGACGAAGCGAACATCGGTCGCTTCGTCACCGTGCTGAACGAATTCCTGGATCACAGTAAATTCGTCGTGGTCACCCACAGCAAGAAGACCATGACGGCGGCAACCACGCTGTACGGCGTCACGATGCAAGAGTCGGGCGTCAGCAAACGCGTCTCGATCCGATTCGAAGACGTCAGCGACAACGGCGAAATCAGCGAAGGGGAAGCGGCATAGGGCCGTAATCGCCGTTGCCCGCATGACTGTGTCGGCCTTCCAGGCCTGCGCGCTTCAAGTTGCCCCGGATCCGGTGGCTCACGCCCTCGTTGTTATACACAATTCATTCCCCTGATCTGGTTGCATTTGGACCAAAGCTTCGCCAACAACTACTGATGTCGTAGAGTCGTTCCATGCCGCGCATGACCGTATCGGTGCCAGGCTCGTCATGTCGTGGTCGGTCGATGTAGCCGCCAAGCCGAGCGATCATGCGGACGATCTCCTTCAACGTCGGTGGTTTCTTTGGCGGATCTTCCCCGGTGACGATCTTGTATACCGGCTGCCATTCGTCGGCTACGAATACTGCTTCACAGCTGACGTCTGGACATTCGCGACCGATCCGCACGCTGTAGAACGTTCGCCACGCCAAGATCATCGAAACAGCGAGACAACGCTCGAATCGTTCGATCTTTTCAAACCGCTTTGCTTCGATGCGAGTGCCTGATTTGAGAGTTCGGAAGAATACTTCGATCAACCAGCGAATGCAGTAGTAAGACAACACCAGCTCAATCTCTTCCTTGTTCGAAATCGGCATATTGGTCAGCAACAGCCAACTGATAGGCGTATCCCCTTCAGGCGGATCGATCTCGTGAGCCCAAATCGCGTTGACTTTCGTGGGCCGTAGGTGTCGATCGGGCCGATAGGGGTTCTTCAGTGTCAGCGTCGTTGCACGCACCTCGAGTTCGCATTGGCGTGCCTCTCGCGGTTGATTGCGTGCTCGTTTGTCACAGGCTAACTTGGGTTGGTGCGAACGAATCGTTATCGCTTTGGTGTAGCGTACTTTGCTCGCGGCGAGTTTTTCATGCAGATTTCCTGATGGCCGACCGTGCTGATCAACGATCGAACGGTCATAGCAACTGCGAATAATCCACCAAAAGTTCTTTGGAGAATCGGAATTACACTCGATGACTTCAAAGATGTCCGCTTCGCTGTCAGCCACGCAGACAACTTGCGTTTCGGGGTGCTCGCTAGCGATTAACTGTGCTTCGCGGTGGTTTTCAAGCCATCGCAGAGACTCCTTCTCTTCAATCGGCACTTTCTTTCGATCATCGGCTTTTGACGGACCTTCCTCGCGAGTCCAAAGTTCCGCTGCAACGGTTCCTAAGGGCGTGCCGGTGGGAGTGAACGCCATCAGCGGGTGAAGCAACTCGCCGTAGCGTGAACTGCCATCTAGCGGACCGGCCCCTTCTACTTGCGTGTTAGGTTTCGTCAAATCCAGTTCCGTCGTATCGTGAGCCAAGATGACAACTTCTTGCTCAGCAAGACGCTTATAGCAGGCATCTATATGGGGCGCTAAAATGTCCTCAAAGCAGATCGCATCGTTATCAAAAAGTCGGTAGGCTGCCGTTGTTTCGTTGTGTCCTGCGCCGACTGCAGCAGGAATGCTCTTGCTCGGCAAACCAGCCATGGCGGAGAGCACTTCGGCAAGTCGTTCATTTCGTCTCTTGTCGCCAAGATCCACCGTTTCTAATTCGTCAATCACCCATTGGCTCACCATCGCAAACACTCCGTTGCTACCTGTCGTGCACCTGAACTCCCTGTGAGCAACAGTTTGAGCGATTTCGCGAATCAATACATCATCAAAAATTTGTGTATAACAACGAGGGCTCACGCCACCGGCAGACACTGTGTCAGCCCTTCGGGCTTGGGCATGCTGTAGCCAGTTGTGTAAGCCACAGTCAGCGGCGCAGGAGAAGGCTGGCGCGACGGTCGCCGTTGGGCATGAGGCCCGGAGGGCCGGCAGAGTGTTTGCCGGCGGCGTGAGCCGCCGGGGTAGGGGCCTGTTATTTATGGAGGCCCGGAGGGCCGGCAGAGTGTTTGCCGGCGGCGTGAGCCGCCGGGGTAGGGGCCTGTTATTTATGGAGGCCCGGAGGGCCGGCAGAGTGATTGCCGGCGGCGTGAGCCGCCGGGATAGGGGCCTGTTATTCATGGAGGCCCGGAGGGCCGGCAGAGTGCTTGCCGGCGGCGTGAGCCGCCGGGATAGGGGCCTGTTATTCATGGAGGCCCGGAGGGCCGGCAGAGTGATTGCCGGCGACGTGAGCCGCCGGGGAGCGGGCCTTTTACTTATTGAGGCCCGGAGGGCCGGCACAGTAATCCCCGTTGCCCGCATGATTGTGTCGGCCTTCCAGGCCTGCGCGCTCCAAGGTGCCTCTTTTCCGGTGGCTCACACCCTCGTTGTTATACACAAATTTTTGATGATGTATTGATTCGCGAAATCGCTCAAACTGTTGCTCACAGGGAGTTCAGGTGCACGACAGGTAGCAACGGAGTGTTTGCGATGGTGAGCCAATGGGTGATTGACGAATTAGAAACGGTGGATCTTGGCGACAAGAGACGAAATGAACGACTTGCCGAAGTGCTCTCCGCCATGGCTGGTTTGCCGAGCAAGAGCATTCCTGCTGCAGTCGGCGCAGGACACAACGAAACAACGGCAGCCTACCGACTTTTTGATAACGATGCGATCTGCTTTGAGGACATTTTAGCGCCCCATATAGATGCCTGCTATAAGCGTCTTGCTGAGCAAGAAGTTGTCATCTTGGCTCACGATACGACGGAACTGGATTTGACGAAACCTAACACGCAAGTAGAAGGGGCCGGTCCGCTAGATGGCAGTTCACGCTACGGCGAGTTGCTTCACCCGCTGATGGCGTTCACTCCCACCGGCACGCCCTTAGGAACCGTTGCAGCGGAACTTTGGACTCGCGAGGAAGGTCCGTCAAAAGCCGATGATCGAAAGAAAGTGCCGATTGAAGAGAAGGAGTCTCTGCGATGGCTTGAAAACCACCGCGAAGCACAGTTAATCGCTAGCGAGCACCCCGAAACGCAAGTTGTCTGCGTGGCTGACAGCGAAGCGGACATCTTTGAAGTCATCGAGTGTAATTCCGATTCTCCAAAGAACTTTTGGTGGATTATTCGCAGTTGCTATGACCGTTCGATCGTTGATCAGCACGGTCGGCCATCAGGAAATCTGCATGAAAAACTCGCCGCGAGCAAAGTACGCTACACCAAAGCGATAACGATTCGTTCGCACCAACCCAAGTTAGCCTGTGACAAACGAGCACGCAATCAACCGCGAGAGGCACGCCAATGCGAACTCGAGGTGCGTGCAACGACGCTGACACTGAAGAACCCCTATCGGCCCGATCGACACCTACGGCCCACGAAAGTCAACGCGATTTGGGCTCACGAGATCGATCCGCCTGAAGGGGATACGCCTATCAGTTGGCTGTTGCTGACCAATATGCCGATTTCGAACAAGGAAGAGATTGAGCTGGTGTTGTCTTACTACTGCATTCGCTGGTTGATCGAAGTATTCTTCCGAACTCTCAAATCAGGCACTCGCATCGAAGCAAAGCGGTTTGAAAAGATCGAACGATTCGAGCGTTGTCTCGCTGTTTCGATGATCTTGGCGTGGCGAACGTTCTACAGCGTGCGGATCGGTCGCGAATGTCCAGACGTCAGCTGTGAAGCAGTATTCGTAGCCGACGAATGGCAGCCGGTATACAAGATCGTCACCGGGGAAGATCCGCCAAAGAAACCACCGACGTTGAAGGAGATCGTCCGCATGATCGCTCGGCTTGGCGGCTACATCGACCGACCACGACATGACGAGCCTGGCACCGATACGGTCATGCGCGGCATGGAACGACTCTACGACATCAGTAGTTGTTGGCGAAGCTTTGGTCCAAATGCAACCAGATCAGGGGAATGAATTGTGTATAACAACGAGGGCTCACGCCACCGGCAGACACTGTGTCAGCCCTTCGGGCTTGGGCATGCTGAAGTTGCTGGTGAACGCAACAGGGCGCATTCAGTCAAAGACATAGCGTGGGTCATATTCAATGCCATGATTCTTCAGCATGGAGAGGTATTCGTCTTCGAAGTTACGCCTTGCATGGTGTTGCATTTGTTTGTCGATGTAGTCAAAAACAGCCTGTCGCATCGATGAGCTGACGGTGAATGCTCCATAGCCGTCTTGCCACTGAAATTTCCTCGTGCACCACTTGTTGTCGTTGATATGTTTGCTTGTGTTGGACTTAACGCGACCGACAAAGTCCGCGACACAGACTTTTGTTGGAATCCGAGCGAGCAGGTGCGCGTGATCATAGAAGCCATTGATATTCAATGCGTTCCCGCCGAGGTTCTTGGCAACACCAGACATGTAAGAAAACACGTCGTCTCGAATCTTGTCGCTGAGATACCGGCGCCGTTCCTTCACGCTGAAAACGATGTGATAGAGCAGTTGGTGATGGCTCATTGAATGCCCTCTCGAACAGGCTGTAGAAGAGAAGAAGAGGCGAGAGGGCTGGATCCTAGGGCAATGAGAACGCGCTGGCAAGGATTTTGAATTCGCAGCATGCGAGTTGGGCGACTGCAGGCCTTGTGCGGGCACGAGGCCCGGAGGGCCGGCAGAGTGCTTGCCGGCGGCGTGAGCCGCCGGGGTAGGGGCCTATTATTTATGGAGGCCCGGAGGGCCGGCAGAGTAATCCCCGTTGCCCGCATGACTGTGTCGGCCTTCCAGGCCTGCGCGCTCCAAGTTGCCCCAGATCCGAGGGCTCACGCCACCGGCAGACACTGTGTCAGCCCTTCGGGCTTGGGCATGCCGCAGGCTGTTGTGTAAGCCACAGTCAGCGGCGCAGGAGAAGGCTGGCGCGACGGTCGCCTATGCCGGGCGGGGAGGCCCGGAGGGCCGGCAGAGTGCTTGCCGGCGGCGTGAGCCGCCGGGATAGGGGCCTGTTATTCATGGAAGCCCGGAGGGCCGGCGCAGTATCGTCCGGTGCGCGTAAGCCTAGCGCTGCGGCGCTGCAGGGGCGCCCGGTTGGCCTTGGGCGATTTGAGGGGGCATGAAGTTCTGCCGCGTAATCTCCCAGTTGGACGGCGGCTTCTTGGGAATGAAGTTCCCCATGAACTGCTGCAGCCCCGCGCCGATCGCGTTTCGCTTGACGTCTTTGAACTCATAGTGGTCCCACTGTGGCGCCAACTTCTCATGAAAGTTTGGTGCGTACATGATCAACACCTCGGGCTCAAAGGCCGCACTCAAGACGACTTGCACCATCTTGTACTGGGCGCGGTCTTCTTGCAGCTTGGGCCACGCCTGGATCAGAAACGTGTTGGGTTTTGGTGATGGTTTCAGCGTCACCCAGTAACGCTGCTTGATCTTTTGCGCGTCCAAGTTGAAGACGAACGGCAACGGGCTGTTGAAGATCTGTTGGCCCTGCATGTTCGGTGGCAGTGTCTGCACATTGCATTTCTTTTCACCGCGATCATATTCGATCAACTCCACGCCGTTGCAGACCCAATACTCACCGAACTTGTTGGGGTTCGGGCCGTATTGGGGCTTTCCGTTTTGCATGCCCTTGTAAAACATCATGCTGTCAACGCGGAACAGGCCCTTGTCAGGGTTCGCGTACTTGATTTCACCCTCGGCCTTGTGCGCGTGGACCCCCGCGGGAGCCGCCATCAGATCAAAGTGCCAGCGTTCGAACTTGCATTCCAGGGTGTTGGTGCCTTGGCTCTGCGTTTCCCACGCCTTCAGTACTTGGTCCAGTTGTGCTTGTTGTTGCGGGGTCAGCGGAGGGAAGGGGTGTTGCGCCGGCGCGGCCGCTTGGGCTCCACCGCCGGCGGCCTGCTGGGCTCCGGCCGGTTGCCCGAGGGTGACCGGCGCGCTGATCAGGCAGCCGATGATCGCCGCACCAAACCATCGAAATGTGGGGCGATGGTCGCGAAAACCGATCCCGTCGTCGTCCTTCCTGTTGTGTTGGTACGTCTTTCCCATGGCCAGCGGCACCATCCTTGGAGTCATTGATTGGTCAATCCGTTTGACAAGAGCCGCGTCAAAACCTGCGGCAGCTGGCGGTTGTAGCAAGTCCTGTCGCTCTGGAGAAAGCCGGATTTAAACCCGCCACGCAGATTTGCGGTCCCTGGCGGCAATGCTAGCAAGGGGTTTTCGAGATTCCGATTGATCCGGTCATGAGTGACGCGTCGGATGGCCGATGACAGAAAAGAATCGGGCTGCGCAGAGTTTGAGTGTTGAGGTTGAGCTGCCTGCAAGTGTAGGAACCAAAACCCTAATGGGCCGAAGGACCATCGGCGACAATCGCGGGAGTAATTCTTGATGTCAGAACGAACAGAGGACCTGGGGGTCGCCTGCGAGCGATCGCGTCGGTCGTTCCTAACCGCGTCGGCGGCGTTTGCAGCGCTTGCCGGGCAGCGTTTCAGTCTGACTTGCCGGGCGAGCGAACCGGAGCGTGTCGCCAAGGGCAAGCTGTCGGTTCAGCCGGCCGTCGAGCGGATGGTGCAAATCAATGACAGCCAGATCGTCCAGTTGCAACCGATCAGTCCGGATTTTCCCACCACGATCGTTCAAGCGATCGCAACGGATCCCCGTGGCGAAGTGGTCGCGGTCGCCGGAGATGACCATGCCATTCGGATCTACGATGCGAGTCGATTGAAATTGGTCGCGACACTCCAGGGGCACACGGACTTGATCCAGACGTTGGACTTCGACCGGGCGGGCAACCGGCTCGTCTCCGCCGGTAACGACGGGCAACTTATTCTTTGGGATCGAAACTCCGCGTATCGCATTGTACAGCGGATGTCGGGAACCCCCGCCCTGGCCTGTGTCCGGTTCTCGCCGGACGGCCAGGAATTGGCGGCGGTCGGGTTCGAAAACAAAGTTTATCTGATCGGGCGGACGAAACGGGAAGATCAACCCCAAGCGACGTGTGATTGCACGGACCTTCGCTCGGTCGATTATCGCGACGATGGGAAATTATTGGCGGTTGCCGGCCGCAGCGGTGACCTGCATCTGTTTGACCGCAACACAAGTGCGCTTCTGGGCGACTACCAGATCCACACCGGGCGAATCCACGACCTGAGATTCAACGACGCATCACCGGTGGTCGTCAGCGTCGGCGAAGACGGCTGCGTCACAATGTTCGATACCGAGATCAAACAACCGGTCCGCCGCATCAACGTGACCACCGGAAAACTGTTTTCGGTCTGCATCCTGGATGACCAGCATCTGGCCGTCGCCGGCAGCAACAACGTGACCTGGATCGTCAACGCGTCGAGCGGAAAGACGGTTGAAAAACTGAGCGGACACACCGGGTCGATCGCCGCCTTGGCATCGACCGGCAACTTTCTGTTTTCCGGCGGATACGACACCACGCTGCGACGATGGGAACTGACAGGACTGAAAGCCGTTCGCGACCGCATCGCCGAACGCAGCAACCCGATCGACCGCTGACGCATGTGAAGAATCGGCAACCGTTGGTGTCCAGGCTTTAGCCGCCCATGCTCGCTGCATCGCAGCGACCGGGAACCGCCTCAAGCCTGGACATCAACGTGATCCCGAAAAAAAGAGGCCTGACCCCTTTTTCGTACTGGCACAGGGAGGTGCCGCGCTCGTGATTTGGAAACCCAAACGTACTCGCCGTTCTTCGCGGAAACAGCCGTCGGACGTCAAACGACGTGCGCCGCGGCCGCAGCAATTGGAACGACGAGAATTGTTGGCCGCCGATCCGATCCATGTCGGTGTGGTTTATCTGGAAACGGACTACTTGGAGTCCGACAACGATGTGGGTAGCGATTCCCAGGGCGATCGATTCATCCTGTCGTTCACCGGCGGCGCTCCCGACACCGAGCTCCAGCAATTGCGGATCCGCACCGACAAAGATGGCGACGGCATTTCGGTCGGCGATCCGATCTTTGACACCCAGCTCGGCGGGCGCGGGAAGAGCAACGCGCATGATTTCCAGATCATTCGAATCGTCACCGCCGACGGACGGATCGCGACGGCCCAGGCCAGCGTGGCCGACGGCGGACAAGAGTTGGTCCTAAACCTGCAAAACTTTCGCGCCGGCGACCGACTGGAATTCACCATCGACGTCGACGAAGTCCTGCGCAACTCGCTGGACTTGGAGGTTTTCAACGATCGCTTGGACGTCATCACCTCCGGTCAGGAGTTCCAGGATTCGATTTTGGAAGCGGTGTTCGAAGCACCGCACTACGAATCCGTGACTGCGGACGCGATCTTTCTGAATGATTACGGCAGCCCCGGCGTCGATTACGGATTGAACCTGCCGCCGGACGAAGGCTCCGGTCCCGACAGCCGACCCAACCGCAGCGCCGCTGCAGTCGCATCGACCGTCCAGACGCCGAAACCGGTTTCGATCAGCGGCGGGGTCTGGTTGGACAACAATCTAGATGCCATCTGGCAAAGCGGCGAATCGGGATTGTCCGATGTCGAGCTGTCTTTGTTCGCCGCAGACCAGAACGGCCAGTATGTCGACACCGGACATCGTGTGCGCACCGACAGCAACGGGCGTTACGAATTCGGCCGCTCGCTGAATCTGATGCCCGGACAATACCGCGTCGTGCAACAGCAGCCCGATGGTTTGTACAGCGTTGCGGCGATTCCCGGAACCGTCGCCGGGCAAACCACCGGTGTGGCATCCAGCCTGGATGTCTTGTCGTCGATTCAAATCCCGCTGGGAGATACCGACGCGATCGAAATGAACTTTGCCGAAGCGGCGCCGGCATCGCTCAGCGGATCGGTCTATGCCGACGATAATGACAACGGCGTTCGGGACCCCGGAGAATCTGGGATCGCCGGCGTGACCGTACGCATCGTTCCGGTCGATGCGATCGCCGACCAGGGCATCCTCACGGCAATCACCGACGCGACCGGAGCCTATTCGTTTGATGGCCTCGCACCGGGTGAATACGAAATCATCGAGGTCACCCAGCCGGCGGATTTTGTCGACGGCAGCGACGCGGCGGGGACGATCGACGGACAAATCGTGGGCACGGCGGTCAATCCCGGCGATCGGATTCACGGCATCCGCTTGGACGGCGGTGACGTCGGGATCAATTACAACTTTGGCGAACTCGCCCTCGGCGAACTGTCCGGCAATGTGTTCCTGGTCGCACCGGGTGAGGACTGTGACGGCGTCTTCACGCCGGGATCCGACCAGCCGCTCGGCGGCGTGATCGTCGAATTACAAACGCCCGACGGCAACGTGATCTCGCGAGTCACGACGACGCCCATGGGCCGCTACCGTTTCGATGCCATTCCGCCCGGCACCTATCGGATCGTGCAATACACGCCATCGGGACTGCTGGATGGTGAATCGCATGTCGGCACCATTGATGGGATTCAAAGCGGCAGCGCGATCGACGGGACGATGATCCAGAACATCACGCTGACGCCCGGTGGCATCGGCGTGCAGTACGATTTTTGTGAGATCGCTCCGGTCTCGCTTTCGGGCTACGTCTATCACGATCAGTCCAATGATGGACGCCGAGACACGGGAGAAGACGGAATCGAAGGCGCGCTGGTGACGCTGGTCGGTGAAGACGGTGCGGTGGTCGCGACCACACGCACCGATGCCAACGGACGCTATGAGTTCAACGATCTGCCACCAGGGGTGTACGAAGTTCGTCAATCGCAACCGGCCGGTTACCTGGACGGAATCGATTCGATCGGGCAAGTCGATGGCCAGCCGGTCGGCGTCGCCTCAAACGACCGCTTCCAGCGGATCGATCTGCCACAAGGCCTTTCGGGGACCGAGTATAACTTTGGCGAACTGCTGCCCGCGTCGCTGGCCGGCATGGTGCACGTCGACTTGGACGGGGACTGCATCCGCGACGACGATGAAGTCGGATTGGCCGGGGTGACGATCCGCTTGATGGACGAAAACGGGACCGAAGTCGCTTCGGTTCTGACCAACGCGGATGGCGTCTATCGGTTTTCTAATCTGGCACCCGGTCGCTACACCGTCGTGCAAGATCAACCGTCCGGGTTTTTCGACGGTGGAACCAAGGCTGGATCGCACGGCGGAATTGCCGGAGAGAACCGAGTCAGTGAAATCGAACTGGATTCGGGAAGCGTCGCAACGAAGTACGACTTCTGTGAAGAGCCGCCGGCCAGCCTGGAAGGTTCGGTGCACATCGATACCGACGGCGATTGCATCCGCGACGACGATGAACGCGGCATCCAAGGCGTAACGATCGAGCTTCGTGACGCCCACGGCAACCGCGTCGCAACGACCATCACCGACGCAAACGGCGACTATCGTTTCGACGGCTTGCGGGGCGGCCAGTACACGATCTTCGAACATCAGCCCGACGGATTCCTGCAGGGCGGCCAGGTACTCGGCAGCGCCGGTGGCATTGTCTTGGGCGTCGACTTGATGTCCGTGTCGCTGCAACCCGGGCAAGAGGCGGTCGATTACCTGTTCTGCGAGTTCGAACCCGGATCGATCTCCGGCTCCGTCTGGAGCGACCGTGATCAGGATCAAGTGCAAGACGCTGACGAAGATCCGATCCGCGGTGTGACGATCAAGTTGGTCGACGAGAACGGCGTGGTCATAGAAACCACCCGAACCGACGTGAATGGTCGCTATGTTTTCGATCAACTTCCACCGGGTGTGTACAGCGTCTGTCAGGAACAGCCCGTCGACTACTTTCACGGCGGGCAACTGATCGGCGATCGTGGCGGGGAGGTCGCCGAAGACGACGTGATCGTAGGGATCGACATCGGCAGCGGAGTGGATGCGGCGGGCTATCATTTCCCCGAAATCCCCCCCGCGTCGATCGCCGGATTCGTCTTCATCGACGGCGGGGTGATTGAATCAGAAACGCCGATTCCGCCCGAAGCGTTGCGTCAGTACCGCGATGGGATGTTCACCAGTGATGACACGCCGATCGCAGGCGTCCGCATCGAAATCCGCGACGCCGCCGGCAATCGGCTGTCCGATGATGCGTTCTTGTCGGGCGCCGCGGCAGAAAACTCGGTCGTGTTCACTGACGGCGATGGCGCCTATGTCTTTGCCGGACTGCGGCCCGGCACGTACACGCTGTTCCAAAGTCAACCCGACGGGCTGACCGATTCGATCGACACGCCGGGAACCACCGGCGGGTTGGCCGTCAACGCGGCGGATCGGTACAGCGAGGAAGAATCGCGACTAATCGCAGCGATCGACGGCACGCAGGCCTTTGACGCGTTGTTGTCGATCCGCGTCGGTGCGGCGGACGATTCCGAACGCAACAACTTCAGTGAAGTCCAAATCGAGATCGTACTCCCGCCCGAGCAGCCTCCGGTGGATCCGCCGGTTGAACCGCCCGTGGAACCACCGCCTTCGGACATTTTGCCGCTACCCGATCGAGAGACGCCGCCGGTGATTCAGCCGCCGCCAGAGACGTTTGAGTCGAAAGCCATTGCGTTCACCGCGGGCGAATCGGCCGACCGAACCGTTCCCCGATTCATCGGCGAAGTCGATGCGGTCACGTGGCACTTAAGCATCATCAACGGCGGGTTCCCGCGCGGCACGATCGCGTCGAGCGGCAAATTCAAAGCCGTCGCGATGCAGCAAATGAGTGAGAACTGGACCGAAGGTGACAACGCCGAGGGCACATGGAAACTGATGACGCTTGACGGCGAAGTCCGCCAGGAAAGCCAGCAGATGACGTTGGGTGCCGAAGATGCCGTTGCACTCGTCGGCGACTTCGACGGTGATGGCGATGACGAAGCGGCCGTTTACGTCGCCGGGCAATGGTTCGTCGATCTGAACGGAAACGGTGTCTGGGACCAGGGCGACCTGTGGATCTTGCTGGGGACCGAAATGGACCAACCGGTCGTTGGCGACTGGGACGGCGACGGCAAGGACGACATTGGCATCTTCGGACGCAAGTGGGAACGTGACCTGCAACGCGTCAAACTGGACGCCGGATTGCCCGACCCGTCGAATCGATCGCGACGCTACCTGGAAAACCGCAAGACGCTCGGTTTGGTTTCGACGAACCTGCGCGGTCAAGATCGCGCCCGCTTGCTCCGCCGCGGCAACCAGGGTGAGCTGCGTGCCGACGCGGTCGACCACGTGTTCCAATTCGGCGAAGACGTCGACACTCCGGTCTCCGGCGATTGGAATGGGGACGGGATCGACCAAATCGGAGTCTTCCGCGGCGGCACTTGGGTGCTGGATTCCGAAGGCGACGGACGCCGCAAGACCACCGAAACGACCTTCGATTTCGGCCAGCCCGGTGACCAACCGATCGTCGGCGATTTCGATGGCGACGGGATCGATGAAGTCGGCGTGATCCGAGGCAACACCTGGATCATCGATTCCGACGGTGATCAAAAGATGACCGCCAACGACCTCCGCATCGAACTGCCTCCCGGCGACGCCGACGCCCAACCCGTCGTCGGCGACTGGGACGGCGATGGGAAAGACGAGCCGGGGTACTATCGAAGAGCGGGGTAAAGGGAGCTGGGAGCTGGGAGTTTCTGTCCTCGTTCAGCCGGCAGGTAACTTTCCCCAACACCTGTTGCGAATCGGCAACGGGCGTTGTGGGGTGGGGGCGACGTTGGGCGAGCAGCGGGTGACGCGTGTTGCGTTTTGACCGGCTTTGACCGGTTCAACCGTCTTGGGCACGGTTTCTGCATCTGGGCGTTCGCGTTCTCTGCGTTTCGCCCCCGATTGCGGTTTGCCATCCATGCATTGCGTTACCCTTGCCGATCTTGCTGCCACTTTGTCCCAGCATGGCCCTTCGTTATTGGAACTGCGGCCGCGGATTCCCTCGGCAACGATCATGCGCTATTGGACGGCATCGCGCTCTCGGCATGAACTGTGGCATCGAGTGATGGGCCGCTACCGCGATGCCAAGCACGCCGGAAACTACGGCCGATTGGCCGACTGGTGGTCCGAGCACGTGGTCGTCTTGGAAGAGGTCCTGGTTTCGGAACTGTTGACCCGCGTCGTTGCGGCCATCGGGGCGGAAACCGCCGCCGTCGATGGTGAGGAGAGCCATGAAAGTCACCAAAGTCTTTCCGCGGTCACCCATGGCATCTATCTGGGACACATCGAAGCGAGCAATCGAGTGGCACAGATCATGTTGGAATCCTGTGGGGCGCGGGTGCAAGACACCGTCCGGCTGAATCGACTCCGCTACGGCGTCGAACGCTGGACCGATTGGTTGATCGGACGGGTCAGCGTCCATCGCGATCGTTCGTTCCAGTACAGCATTGACATCGAGCGATCGAGAACGTTTTACGATGAAGTTCGCGAAGGTGCGTCGTGTGCTCACCGCGACACGACGACTTGGTTGATGAATGCCGCGATGCGAGAGATGTTGGTGCGGCGGACCAGTGAAACGTCCGCCCTCGCGCAAGCCAACCACGAAGTCGCCTCGTCCGCCTTGGCGATGTTTCGACCCGAGTTGTTCGACGACTACGGCGTCCCCAAGTCGGTGTGGTTGAACCGGTTGCAACGCGACGCCGCGAAACTGAAACCGTTTGACTTCGCCGGTATCAGCTAGGGCGCTTGTTCGGAGAATTCGGGTTTCGTCTCGACCAGGATCTCCAGGATCTCGCGACGCACTTTGGGCGACAGGTGATCGAAGTCCGGCGAATCATCGCGACCTTCAAGAATCGCAAACAATCGCGTGACAACCTGCTGGCGAACCTGCTTCGGCAAGGCGTCGAAGGCGGGTGAGTAGATCAGGTAACTGCAGGGATACTTGAACAACCGGGTTTGCAGGTCAAAGTCACGGAGCGAACGTCCGCGCGAATCCTTGATCGCGCGGGCTGAAAAATCGGCGGCAAACTCCGACGCACCGGTCACGGTGTCGGTCAGCTGAAATTCGTCGGCCATCAACAGGTATCGCAGGACGCGGTCGGCCGACGCAGCGATCCGGCGCTGGGCACTTTCGCTGATATGATCCTTCGGCCGCTCCAGCAATTCGTTCATCTGATACGACTGGTGCAACGCCTGGCGGGTCTCGTAGTTCGCCGCCGCGATCGCGTTGTGCATTTGTGTCTGATGCTCCAACACCATCAGCGCCACGATGTCGCTGTGCGGTGCAATGTAGTCGTCGGTGTCGATGTACTCGTCCAGAGTTGACTGATTCGCACCGGGATCGCGATCAAACGTGTACTCGTCGCCTTCGCAGATCGTGTTGCCCATGTGCCGCATCGCACCGTGATTGCCCGTCACATACCAACCGCCCCAGCGTTGTTCGAACGGGCTGGTGTGGTCGGTCAGAAAAGTCCCGCTGCCCAGCTTGGGCCGGCCCGCCGGATCGGCGAACACGCTGCGGACCAAGTAGCCCGGAACCCCCTGCGTGCGGCTTGAGGCGTGGCAGGACAAACAGTTCCCGCGATCACGGACAAAATTCGGCGGGCCCTCCGAGGTCGACTGTTTCAGCGTGTAAAAGATCGCGCCCTGGTTTGCGTCTGTCGTGGCGAATTCAAGCACATCGCCCCTTTGACAGTAGCCGACGTACACATCGTCATTGAAGTAAAGCGCCCGCGGGCGTCGCGGTGAGATGCGATGCAGCTGGAGACTCGTTTTAGAAAAAACAAGCGTCTGAGAACTCGTCGGTACGTCCAGGGCGTCGAGCACCGAGGGCAAATACCCGAACTGATCGTCGTATTGCAGCGTCGTCTCGCCCGATTGCAGCCGCCGGGACAGTTGGGCGACCGGATCGTTGACCTCGGCATCAAGATAATTGATCGGCTCCCGTTCGAAATTGTCCTGCTGAGCGACGGCGCGAGTCACGCCGCAGAGGGACACAAAACAGGGGATCAGGATGGCGAGGGCGGACCAGGGACGCATTGACAATCTTCTCCGGCGCACGGGAAACTTCGCAATCATTGACAAAATGGCGCGCATCGGCTCTCGTGACGCCGCCACTCAGGTTATGATGCTTTAATCTGCACGTCAATGTGCACTATTTAGTCGATCTCGGATTTCGGGCAAATTCATGCTTTCCAAAACCGCCGAATATGCGCTCCGGGCCGTCGCATGCCTGGGCAGCCAGCCTGGGGAACCGGCGTCGGCCGACCGTTTGGCGGAGCAGACCAAGGTGCCGCGTCGCTATCTGACGCGTGTGCTGCAGGATTTGGCCGCGGCCGGGTTGGTGCGATCGCGTCCGGGGCCCGGGGGCGGCTATGAGTTGAGTCGGACCACCGACGAGTTGACGATTCTGGACGTCGTCAGCGTTGTCGCTCCGATCGAGCGGATTCGTCATTGCCCGTTGGGTTTAAAGTCGCACCACAAGTTATGCCCGCTTCATGCCGAGTTGGACAAAGCCTACGCGGCGACCGAAGCTGCGTTCGCCGGCGTGACGATCAAGGAATTGGTTGAATCGACCAGCGAGATCATTCCGTTGTGTGAATCGCCGTAGCGATCTGTTGCAGCATCGCATCGAATTCGGTGGACGGTTCGATTTCGGCGTCGATCGTCAGCGCCGACAGCGGTAGGGTGGCAATCCGATCGGTTTGCAATTTGACGAGGTCTTTTTGCGTGCAGATCAATTGGCGGGCGTCCCCTAAATCGGTCGCCCATTGGCGCAGCCGTTCGACGGTTTCACGGTCGTAATGAGCGTGGTCGGGCAGGATCTTCTCCGCGACCACGATAGCGCCGACGTCTTCAGCGGTTCTTCGGAACGCAGCCGGGTTGCCGATCCCGCTGATCAGTCCGACTCGCTGACCACGCAGGTCCTCAACCGCAGTCTGTTGATCGGGGAATTGCAACAAACCGCTCGGTCGATGACTGGAACGCAAGATCACGATGGCGGGGTTCGCCGAGCGGATCGTGGCGATCACGTCATCGATCGCCGGCTCGTCGACTTGGTCGCAGCGAGTCAGGATTGCGACCTGGGCGCGGCGGAGGCTTTTGATGGGCTCGCGCAGCAAGCCGCGCGGCAACAGGTGTCCATAACCGAACGGACACGTCATGTCGACCAAGACGATGTCCAGGTCGCGATGCAGTCGCCGATGTTGAAAGCCATCGTCCATCAGAATCAGCTGCGATTCCAATTCTTCGACGGCGATGCGAGCCGCTTCGACTCGGTCGGGGTTTTGCACGTGGGGGACATCGGGCAATCGCTGATGCAATTCCGCCGCTTCGTCATTTTGATCGGCGTCGCCACGACCGTAGCCACGCGAGACGATTGCCACTCGGATGTCGTGTCGGCGAAACCGGCGCGCCAGATCCGCAACGATCGGTGTCTTTCCTGTGCCTCCGGTGGTCAAGTTGCCGACGCTGATCACGGTCGCCGCACAACGTTCGACACCCTGGCCACGATCAAAGCCCCGGTTTCGTTGCGCCACCACCAGGCGATACGGCACGGCCGCGAGTGCAAGTCCGGCACGCATCAGTCCGGCCGAGATGCCGCGGCGGTGGCCGCTCATGATCGATCGATAGTCCAAGGGGCGCGTCAGGTGGTGGTGGCCGAGTGGGGAATCGGCGTTCATCACGTTGTGACATTCGCCGAAAGCAGTATCTCCGGTGTTTTACACGCTCGGTGCCAATCTCGCTACGCAGCCTGGATTCAACGAGGCGGTGACAAGACGCACGCGACCTCGGCGTCAGTCAGGCTGTTGAATCCAATGACGAGGACGGTCGACGTCGATTCCATCGGCGCGATCATCCGGTGGCGGCAGGGGCGAGAGCACCGAAGCCTCACGCGACTGGGATTCGCCGACCGGCTTCCCGATCGAATCGGAACTGGCCAGTTGAGCGCCGACGATCGAGGGTGGTCCGGCGGGATTCGACGAGCGCGTCGCTAACGACGGGGGTTCACCGATCGCGTTCTGAAACGTCCACTGCTTGCCATCGGGGGCGATTACCGGTGGCGGGCTTTGATCCGGCTGTCCCGCGTGGTGATGCGCCGCTGCGATGGATTGGTCCACGTACTTTGTTTCGGCGAACAGACGCTCCAATTCGGCCAGTCGTTGCGATTCATCCGCGTCGTGATTGCCGGCGGCGACATCTGCGGTTGCGTTGAAGTGGCTTTCGTAGAATGGATCGCGGTCCACCGGTACCGCCAGGTCCTGGTAGGTCAGCGGCAGTTGTCGTGTTTGTTGTGGTTGGGCCGGCGGACAATAGTCTGTCTGCGGATCGTACACGACGGGGACGTGAACTTCCTCGGTCACCTCGCGGACCAGCATTTCGATCGACGCGTCGTCAAATGAAGTCGGTCTTGTTCCCTTCAAACCCTCTTGGACGGTCGAGGGATCAGGCAGCTTCGATTTGCGAAACGGCAGGGAGAAGAGGATTCCGCCGCCCAGAATGAGAATTCCGAGAGAGATGCGTCGCACGCGAAAACCTGGGGATGGAAAGGAAACGAAGGGGGGGATCCACCCGTTGAAAGGGGCGGCTCGGCCAGTTTCTTCCCTGAAGCATCAAGACGCGTCGTGCGATTAGATCCTTTCGTCAGACAGGGCACGGGGCAACCAGTGGAATGGCGCAAATGTGAGCGAACAAGGCGACCGGCCGCCGGGTTTTAGCGGCTGGGAAAGGGCTAGCGGTTCCGCTTCGTGGCCTACGAAAACCCGGCGTCCGATGATACGCTTTCCCGTTTCACCCACGCCCCCTGTTTGAACAGAGCCATGGAAGCCGGGATTGTCGGATTGCCCAATGTTGGCAAGAGCACGCTTTTTAACGCGTTAACGAGCTCGCAGGCCGCCCAAAGCGAGAATTACCCGTTTTGCACGATCGAACCCAACGAGGGGATCGTCAACGTTCCCGACGAACGTTTGGGCCGAATCACGAAATACATCACCCCGCAAAAGACCATTCCAGCGGCACTGAAGTTGGTGGACATCGCGGGAATCGTCAAAGGTGCGAGCGACGGAGAGGGTTTGGGCAATAAGTTTCTCAGCCATATCCGCCAAGTCGACGCGATCGTCCAAGTGGTGCGCTGTTTCGAAGACGCCGATGTGATTCACGTCTCGGGCAACGTCGATCCGGTGGCCGATATCGACACGATCGAAACCGAATTGGTTTTGGCCGACCTGCAAACGCTGGAAAACGCGCTCGCCAAAGCCCAGCGGACCGCCCGCAGCGGTGACAAGGAGGCCAAAATCCGGGTGACGGCGATCGAAAAATGCAACGCGCACTTGGAATCGGAACAGCCCCTGCGGACCCTCAACCTGACCGAACCGGAGGCCAAGTCGATCCACAGTTTTGGATTGATGACCGCCAAACCGATTCTGTATGTCGCCAACGTCGACGAAAACGACCTGGAAGGCAAAGATCCGCTGGTGGACAAGGTCCGAAAGCACGCCCAGGCATCCGGGGCCAACGTGGTCTGCGTCAGCGCGAAACTGGAAGCGGAGCTGGCGGAGCTGGACGAAGCCGATCGCGAAGAGATGTTGGCCGACGTCGGGTTGGACGCACCGGCACTCAGTACGATCGCCCAAGCGGCCTACAAGACACTGGGGCTGCAAAGCTACTTCACCGCCGGAGAAAAAGAGGTCCGGGCCTGGACAATCCCCGTCGGTGCGACCGCTCCCCAAGCGGCGGGTGTGATCCACACCGACTTTGAAAAGGGTTTCATTCGCTGTGAAGTCTATACACTGGAAGACCTGGAAACCTACGGCAGCGAAAAAGAGATTCGCCAAGCCGGTAAACTACGCGTGGAAGGAAAGGACTACGTCATGCAAGATGGCGACATTTGTCATTTCCTTCACAAAATCTGATTCGGCCCCCCCCCACCACCACGAAGCACTTCCGCTTAGGTATTCATGAACAAGATGTTGATTCCAATCCTCTTTGCCCTCGGCACTGCAATCTTCTGGGGCTGCTACGGCCCGACGATCGGAAATGCGCAAACACCGCGGGTCGATGGCAAACCGTTGCTTCCGCCGGATGGCTGGACGCCGTTTAAACCCTACGTGTTCATCGGGATCGCCTATTTGGTGATCGCGATCGCCGGCGGTCTGGCGATGATGAAGGTCAAAGGCGACAGTTTCAGCTACGCCGGCCCGGTGCCGGGCGTGGAGGGAATGACGCACTTCCTGCCGGCGAAATGGGGATTCTTGGCCGGAACCCTGGGCGCCTTTGGAGCCCTGTGCTTGACCACGGCGATGATGACCAGCCGCGGAAACGCATTGCTGGTGATGCCGATCGTGTTCGGCGGCGCCGTCTCGGTCACCGCGATCGTTTCGATCATCAAACTGCGCGGGCACGGTCCGCTGGAAATCAATCCGCTGCTGTGGGTCGGCATGGGGCTGACTGTCGTCGGCGTGGTCTTGGTCGCGATGAACACGCCCCACGGTCACGCACCGAAAAAACCGGCCGCGGCGGTCGCGGAACCCGGCGACGAATCGGACTCCGAACACCAACCGGAATCCGCCGCCGAAACGCTGTGAGATGAACGCTCCCGTGACCGACGCCAATGACTGTGCCTGATGCAAACGACCGGCCCGATGCCCATGACCGGGTCGAAGCGATCGACCGCCAAGTCGCCCACCTGTGGATGGTTCGAACGTTCCTGAAACATGCCGACGAAGCCGAGGACGACGAAGAACTGCGGAGCGTGGTTCGAGACATCTACGACTTCATCCTGGCGGTCGGGCCGATCGACCAAGTGCAGGACGATGCCGGCTACCTAAAGATGGCCAAAAAGAAGCTTTCCAAACTGCGTAAAGCCACCGAGCTGTACGAGGAAATCCAACCCGAAGTCAGCGGGCACACCAATTTTGTGATGGCTGCCAAGTCGCTGCGACTGGCACTCGATCGAATCAGCGAGTTGGTCGTGCCGCGGGACCGATAGTATTTCGTCTCGCCTTAAGATTCGGGCAAACGGTAGTGGACGACGCGAGGAGTCCATCCCCTGTAATCCGGCGGGGACGAGGCGAGGAGCCCTCGCAGCCGGCATCCACTTGTTCCCAGGCTCCGCCTGGGAACACAATGCATCGGAGGCTCCGCCTCGCGGACTGACTGTGACGTGAGGCGGAGCCACACAAACAGCGCGTTCCAAGGCGGAGCCTCGGAACGAGGAATGGCGGAGCCACACAAACAGCGCGTTCCAAGGCGGAGCCGCGGAACGAGGAATTCACAGCGCGTTCCAAGGCGGAGCCGCGGAACGAGGAATTCATCCCAAACACGACGGACGCCTCCTTGGCCAATTCAAACTCCAAGACCAAAGACTTCATCGATCCGACGTTTCTGTTTCGTTTTGAAGTCGACGTTCAGAAAGCGGATTTGGAATGGACGTCCAAGGGCCTGCAGCTTCCGGAGACGTGTCGGATGCCATCGTTCGGGGCTCTCGGCGGACGCAAGGTCTTTGCCGACGTGCGGCTGGGGTGGTCCGAAGCCGGGCTCGGCGTCCATGTGCTGGTCAATGGCAAACGGCAGGTCCCTTGGTGTCGCGAAACTCGGCTGGACGAAAGCGACGGTTTTCATCTTTGGATCGATACCCGTTGCAGCCCCAACATCCACCGCGCGACGCAGTACTGCCACCGTTTCCTGTTCATGCCTGCCGGTGGCGGACCACGACGCGAACGCCCGATCGCATCCCTGATCGAAATCCATCGCGCCCGCGGAAACCCAAAACCGATCGCCCCCGACGCGCTGTCGATCAAGACGTTCGCGCGGCACGACGGCTACGAACTCCGTGGTCTGATTCCCACCGCCGCACTGACGGGGTTCGACCCTGCCGAGCAATCTCGCCTGGCACTCTACTACGCCGTCATCGACCGCGAACTCGGCTGGCAAACCCTCGGCGCCGGCCCCGAATACCCTGTCACCGAAGATCCCAGCCTGTGGGCCGACGCCGTGTTGAATTAGGCTTTGTCCCCAAACCCGTCGCGGAAGCCGCCAAGGCTTTCGATTCGCGGCACTTCACACGGGAAAAGCGGAAATTCTTGGCGAATTCCGCTACCACCTACGACCCTGGCTGGGTTTAGGGACAAAGCCGAATGGCACGGGCTTAGTGAGCCGACGGCGCTAGCCGCGGGCCTTGGATTGCCCTTCGAGACTTGGAAGGCCCGAGGCTAGCGCCTACGGCTCAGCGTATTGGCTTAAGCACGTGCCATTCGGACAAAACCTAGTTTCAGGTTTCGAGTCAGTTATCACTTGGCAGGATCATGTCGTTTGGAACCTGAAACTTGGAACTTGAAACTCGCAACCAACTATACTTTCCGCTTCCCCGCCGAATCACCTTGCCGTTAAGGGTCCCACCGTGAAGTGTCTGTTGCTGGTCGTTGTTGGTTTCTGTTTGACGTCGATCGCTGTTGCGGATGGACCCGCCGACAACCGCCCCGATTCGGTCCGGCCAATCCCGCCTCTGGGTGAAGCCTTGGAGGACGCACAGTCGCGGCAACTGAATGACGGTTGCCAAGCGGTCCGTCGGATTTGGAGTGAAATGCTCAATCGCGCGGAACAGAAAACGCGTACAGGCAACAAATGGCAGCAGGCGCAGCATCAACAGGCCTACCAAATGTTGTCGCGGTTGACGCCCGAAATCCTGGTCTTTCCCCGCGCGGTCGAACTCGCCTTGGAGTTCGATCAATTCTACAAGCCGCAAGATTTCGACGCCGCCGTCACGTTGCTCGACGAGGCACAGCGGCGGATCGAAGTTGCAGCGGTCACGCCCAGTTGGAGCCGCGTGGTCGGCATCGGCGACGGCGAGACGCAGCGATTGATCATCGGTGGCTACCAGTCAAAAATCGACCAATCCTATCAACCCTATGCGTTGGTGGTTCCGGCCGGGTACGCACATGGTGACTCACGTCCACGGCGCTTGGACATCTGGTTCCACGGACGCGGCGAAACACTCAGCGAAGTCGGTTTCCTTTCCAAGGGGCGAACCTCCGCCGGCCAGTACACGCCCGACGACACGTTCGTGTTGCATCCCTATGGTCGCTACGCCAACGCGTTCAAGTTTGCCGGCGAAGTCGACGTCCTGGAAGCACTCGACCACGTCAGCAACCAACTTCCCGTTGATGATCACCGCATCAGCGTTCGTGGTTTTTCCATGGGCGGCGCGGCGTGTTGGCAGTTTGCGACGCACTATGCGGATCGATTTTTCGCGGCAAACCCCGGCGCCGGTTTCTCCGAAACCCCCGAGTTCTTGAAGTCATTCCAAGGCGAAGATCTGACCTCCACGCCGGACTACCAGCGTACATTGTGGCGGCTTTATGATTGCCCCCACTGGGCACGCAACCTGATCCACTGCCCGACCGTCGCCTACAGCGGCGAAATCGATCGGCAAAAACAGGCGGCCGATGTGATGGAACAGGCACTGACGCAACACGACATCGATTTGGTGCACATCATCGGTCCGCAAACGGCACACAAAATCCACGAAGATTCCAAGCTCGAAATCGAACGGCGTATGAACGCGCTTGCCGCCGCGGTTCGCCCCGATGTGCCGCGAACGATCGACTTGACGACCCAGACACTGCGTTACAACCGAATGCACTGGGTGTCCGTGCATGGATTGGTTAACCACTGGGAAACCGCGCGCGTCCAAGCGCGGCTTGATGCCGACGCCGCACCGTCGCGACTCGTGGTCGAAACCTCGAACGTCACCCACCTGCGTTTGGATTTCGCCCCCGGTCAATGGCCGGCCTCGTTCCCCGAACGCCCCGTCGTCGAAATCGATGGGAATGAAATTCAGGGACCGCCGATCCGATCGGATCGCTCCTGGACGGCCGAACTGATCCGCGACAATGGCCGGTGGGAATTGGGATCGATCGACGACTCCGAGCTTCGCAAACGTCCCGGGATGCAGGGGCCGATCGATGATGCGTTCATGGATTCGTTTTTGTTTGTGCTTCCGTCAGCCAGCGGTGATGACGGCGACGTCGATGCTTGGGCGGCGTCGGAAGCGGAGCACGCACAATTGCATTGGCGCAAACACTTTCGCGGCGACATTCAAAGCGTGTCCGATCGCGAACTGACCAAGCAGCAGATCGAATCGCACAACCTGATCCTGTTCGGTGATCCCCGATCCAACTCCGTGATCGCACGACTGGCCGATTCGTTGCCGGTCAGGTGGGGCGAGGATTCGATTCAGCTTGGCGGGCGCAGCTTCTCTCGGCGCGGCCATGCGGTCGCGATGGTTTATCCCAATCCGCTGAATCCCGATCGCTACATCGTTATCAACAGTGGGTTTACGTTTCGCGAATATGACTACCTGAACAACGCCCGCCAAACGCCAAAATTACCCGATTGGGCGATCATCGACATCACCGACGGTGCGACGATGCGTGATCCCGGCAAGGTCCAAGCGGCGGGGTTCTTTAACGAACGCTGGATGCCGTGAAACGCGTTGTTTGCTACTCGACGCGTTTGTAAGCGACCAGAATGTATTTGTTCTCAGCCGTGGATGTGAACTCCGTGGGACGCTCCTGGTCGGCGCGCACGAAACAGAGTTTTCGTTTTTTCTTGCCCAGTTGATAGATTCCGACAAAGCGATCGCCGCTGCCCCCGCCTTCGGTGGCGGTGAAGTCGATCGTCTTGGGTTCGGCCATCGGCGCGAGCGTGCTGGTGCCTTTGCTGACCACTTTGCCTTCCGAAAGTACGCTCCTAGTCCCGTCGTCACCGTTGACGACCGTCAGCTTTTGCACGTCTTCTTTTTTCGACTTGTTGCCACCGACCACCAGCGAGGTGACTTGCCAGGTGCCTTCCAGTCGCTTTCGCTCCTTCTTGACCGCATCGTTGCTGTCCTCGTCCGCCCCAACACCAGATTGGAAAACAAACCCGATCACCAACAGTCCAATCAGCAGCCTTCGCATCGTACCGACCTCCACCAGATCGAAATGACAGAACAACACCAGCGCTGATTATAGGGGGGGCCTCAGTGGTCGGCTCAAGGATGATGCCATTTTCTTGTCACCCATTTTCCTGTCATTCCGCCCACATCACGGGAGTGTCCCTCATGTCATCGAGCGCAGTCTTTCAATCCGCTTGGCGTGCCACAGCGACGGAACGTCGACCTGACACTGGGAAAGGACATGGGTGATGTAGATGGCTTCGAGATTGGCCAGCGTCACGCAAACCATGGAAACACGCACCAGCCAGGGAGTGACGCCGGCGACCCACAAGATCGTTGCCGGGATAATGATCAGCCACACGCCCTTGGCGGCCCACGTGTGGTAACTGGGCAACTGCCGAAACTTGACCAAGCATGCCGACCAGCTCAACGCATAGCTCGCGATGGCGGCCAGCATCCAATACTTCTCTTTGGCAACCTGATCGCCTTGAAGGGCAAGCAAGGCCCCCAGTAGCGAAAGGTAGAAGACCGCGTCCGCCACGGTGTCCAAGCGGGCGCCGACGGAGGAGGTCATGTGGGATCGCCGGGCAAGGAATCCGTCCAGCCACTCGGTGAACACCAGAAACAGCGCCAGCGCCGCCAGCAAGGTCATGTGCCGCCCGATCGCCAACGGGATCAAGGCGGGGGATCCGACGATGCGTGCGCCGGTGACCAGGTTCGGGAGCGTCAGCCAGCGGTCAGTTTCATACAGCAAGGTCGCGATCCCCCGTCAATTTCGGTGCGGCACACGCGCTCAGAAGACGCGGCAACGCGGTCGTTCCCCAGCATACCTCAGCGGGCAAATCCGACAGGAGAGATCAGCGAAACGATAGAAATGCCAGCGGGAAGCGTCACGGTCTGTTGATTGAATCAGCCGTTTGGCGCGAGCCTACGGGCGACAGTGCGTTTTCTTGGTGTTGGAGGCCCGTACGCTTGCGCGAAACGGCTGATCCCACGTGTGATCGGATTAAATTAACAGGCCGGCCAGCGAGCGGCCCGTGGGGCAACTGCTTGCGTGTGGAGAACGGCAGCATGATGGGCGGGCAGCCCCGATCGAAGGGGGCCTGAGAGAGGCGGTCGACTTGCGGACCGCGGAAAGAAGTAGCGAGGACTGGACTTGAACCAGCGACCTATGGCTTATGAAGCCACCGCTCTAACCGACTGAGCTACCTCGCCAAGTGCGGCACAGTATGCCAAAGCCCGCCTACCCTGACAAGCCTGGAAGCCAACTAGGAGTCTGCGCCGGCGACCAGCTCCTGAAACGCGGTTTCGGAGAGCACCTGGACCCCCAATTCGTTAGCTTTGGTCAGCTTGCTGCCGGCTTTTTCACCCGCGACCAGAAAGTCGGTGTTCTTGCTGACGCTGCCAGAGGCCCGGCCGCCGAGTGCGGCGATCAATTTTTTTATTTCGTCTCGTTTGTAGTGTTTCAGCGTCCCGGTCACGACGACCGTCTTCCCTTCCAACAAACGACCGCCTTCGACCGCGACAGGTTCGGGGTCTTCGAGTTGCACGCCCTGTGATCGGAGTTCGTCGAGCGTTTTCCGGCCGTAATCGCTGTGCAAAAAGTCATGCAGGCTCTCGGCGATTCGGTCGCCGATCTCATGCAGCCCCGCCAGATCTTCGACCGAAGCTTCGCGGAGCAGGTCTAGGGTGTGGTACTTGGCCGTGATCAGCGAAGCGACGCGCGGGCCGACGTGGCGAATCGAGATCGACGACAGCACTCGCGCCAGCCCGCGGTCTCGGCTGTTGTCGATCCCCGTGATCAGATTCTTCGCATTTCGTTCGCCGACCTTGACGATGATTTGTTTCCCGTCTTTACCCTTTCGCGGTTTCAACCAGTCCAGCGCCGCGACCTGGTCGACCGACAGCCGATACAGGTCGGCATAGCTGTGCACCAAGCCGTGTCCCAACAGCAAATCCACGACCTCTTCGCCCAGTCCGTCGATGTCCATACCCGGACGGCTGCCGAAGTAGATCAATCGTTGTTTCAGCTGCGCGGGACATTGGGGGTTGGGACAGCGGATGTAGACCCCGCCATCATCACGCACCAGTTCGGTATCGCACTCGGGACAGTTTTGCGGGAATTGATACGCCGGCAACACACCCTTGCGGAGGTGTTTTTCCACCCGGACGACTTTGGGGATAATCTTGCCCGCCTTTTCGACCACAACAACGTCGCCGACGCGCACGTCCAGACGCTCGATTTCGTCGGCGTTGTGTAGTGAGGCGCGCGAGACGGTGGTGTCGGCGATGTCGACCGGTTCCAAATGCGCAACCGGCGTCACCGCACCAGTCTTTCCGACCTGGACGCTGATGTCGTTCAGCCGCGTGACCGCTTCGTAGCGTTCGAATTTATAAGCGATTAACCAGCGCGGACTCTTGCTCCGCATGCCCAGTTTTTCGCGCTGGGCAAAATCGTTGACCTTGAATACGATCCCGTCGACTTCGAATTCCAAGTCAGGCATGCCCTGTTCCAAGGCTTCGACCGCCACCAGCACAGCTGCCGCGTTAGGGAACACACGGACATCGGGAGTCATCGGGATGCCGTAGGAGGCGATTTCCTGCAAAAACTGCATGTGGTTTTTCGCGGCCAGCCCGTCGACTTCGCCCACACCGTGACAAAAGAAACGCAGGTTGCGTTCTGCGGCGATGGCCGGATCGAGCAACCGGATCGTTCCGGCGGTGACGTTGCGGGTGTTCTTGAATGGCTCGGCGCCGGCCGCGACTTGTCGCTCGTTCAGATCCGCCAGGTCCGTGTTGGTCATGTAGACTTCGCCTCGGACCTCCAGAACGCTGGGCGTTTTGTCTCCCGTGGTACGAAGCGGCAGATCACGAACGGTGCGGATGTTGTGCGTGATGTCGTCGCCGACCGTGCCGTTGCCCCGTGTCAGCGCGAGTTTCATTTCCCCAGCTTCGTATCGCACCGACGCCGCCACGCCGTCGATCTTGTATTCCATCACCCACTCGATCGACTCGCCATCGAGCAGTTTTTCGGTGCGGTCAAAGTAGGCTTTCAACTCCTCGCGGCTGTACGTGTTGTCGATCGACAGCATCGGAACGCGATGCGGGACTTGGACCAGGTGCTCGACCGGTTGATCACCGATTCGCTGGGTCGGTGAATCGGAGGACAGCAATTCCGGGTGCTCCGTTTCGAGCGCACGTAACTCTTCCAGCAAGCGATCGTACTGCAAGTCGCTGATCGAGGGCTTGGCCAGAACGTAGTAGGCATGGTCGTGCGCGCGGATTTGATCGCGCAGGGTTTGGACGCGTTGGGCCGGAGTCGTCATGGAATCGCTTGGGAAGGGTCGCAGAGAGACAAGGCTCGCGGAAAGACAGCGGGCGAGGTAATTTACCGCGTTCCTTCGGGGGCTCGCCACGGGGCGCGGTTTGGTTAGGATACGTGGCGCTGACGCATTCCCGAATTTCCCTTTGAATCCGCGCAAGGTTTTTCCATGGCACGGCTCGCCCACCACGTTTTTTTCACGCTCAAAGACAACAGCCCCGCAGCGGTCGACAGCTTGGTCGCTGACTGCCAGAAATACCTGGACGACCATGACGGCGTGGTAGGGTTTTCCGTCGGTCGCCGCGACACCGACCTGGACCGGGCGGTGAACGTCAAATTCGACGTCTCGCTGCACGTGATCTTCCGTGACCGCGCGACGCACGACGTCTATCAAACGGCACCGCGGCACCTGGAATTCATCGAGCGTCAGAAAGAGAACTGGGCGACGGTCCAGGTCTGTGACAGCCTGCTGGAAGATTAGCGGATCGTCGGGATCGTATTGGCCAGCACCTTTCGATAGACGTCGGCGGTGCGGCTGGCCATCGCGATGTCGGAAAACGCTTCCCCGTGACGTTCGATCGCGGCGTTGGACATTTGTTGCCAGTCGTGCACGCCCGAGATCAGTTCGTCCAGTTTTCCGGCCAAGCTCTCGGCATCGCCCGGTTCGGCCAGCAATCCCTGGGCGCCGTCGGTCACCGCTTCGGGGGTCCCCTCGACGCGTGTCGCGACCACCGGTAAACCCGCGGCCATGGCTTCCAAGACGACCATCGGCAGCCCTTCCCCGTACAGACTCGGTAGCACCATCGCATCCAGCTTGGCCAGTTCCGCGGGAACGTTCTCGGTGAATCCGACTCGCTCGATCAGTCCCGTGATCTGCAGCTGTGCGATCAGGTCCTCGATCGATTCCTTGTAGGCTTCCGTTTCGAACGGGCCGATGATCCGCAGTCGAACGTCGTGGCGGTCCCGCAACTTTGCCACCGCTTCCAACGCCACCTCCAGACCCTTTCTCGGTCGCATCAAGGCGACCATCCCCAGTACCCAGCGACCGCCGACCATCGGCGTCCTCGTTCTTTCGGGACAAATGGCGGGCACGCCGTTGTGAACCACCGAGACATCCTCCTCGCGGCAACCTCGACGAATGCAATCCAGCCGCAAACTCTCTGAAACGGTAATCAGATGGTTGCATCCGCGCAGCGAGAGTTTCTCGACTGCCGCGTTGAGATGGTTCGTCAGCGGTTTGGACGAATCGCGAGCGGCGGGGCTGTGGACGTGGTAAATCCAGGGCAGTCCGGTTAAACGCGAGGCGAGCGAGGCGATCATCGCCGTTCGTGGTGTGTGCGCGTGCAACAGGTCATAGTGGTTTCGTCGGGCCAGCTGACGAATCTTCCAGGCGGCGCGGACGTCAAAGCGGTTCTTCATTTCGGTGCGGTAACAGCCCCCCCAGGCCCCGCCGTGATCGGCCAGAGTTTTCGCAAACAGCCCCGGTTTGACGCAGGCGAAGTCGGCCTGGACCGAATATCGCGGCAAGCACCGCCCGAGGTGTGACTGGACGCGTTCGGCGCCCGCGAAATGTTCCCCGTTAACGACGTGCAACACGCGAACGGTCGAGATCGGGAGTGGTGCTCCACCCTGATTCGCAAACTCGTCCTCCGGCGCGGTGGCCTGTGGATGGAGGACGATCGGAGTCGGGGCGTAGGGCCCGATGTCGCTCGATCTGCCGAGGTTTCCAGCTTGCATGATGTCGTCGGGGGCCTATTGAACGAAACAGTTCTCAGCCCGTTGATTGAATCAACAGGCCGTTCAACAAGTTGCGTCGCGATTGCCCCCCGCCACGGGCAATTCGTCCCGCCGCGTGGGAACCCGCACCAAGCCGAGTTCTGGCGGGAACGAAATTGCGGCTAAATCCGGTCATTCGGCCACTCGATTCGTCCGCAGCGCCTCTGGGGAAAAGGGAAGGATTCGGCTACAGTACGCGTTTCCTTCGCATCCCGATCATTCCTCCCCCTTACCAGCTCAGTTACCTTGAAAGCTTCCATCGTTCTATTGCCCGGTGATGGCATCGGCCCCGAAATCACGCAGCAAGCCAAACGTGTGCTCGAAGCGATCGGTGATCGTTTCGGCCACGAATTCACGTTTCAATCGCAGTTGATCGGGGGAATCGCGATCGACGAAACCGGTGATCCGCTGCCGGAGGCGACTATTCAAGCGTGCCGGGATTCGGATGCGATTCTGTTGGGTGCCGTCGGCGGCCCCAAATGGGACGACCCGTCGGCGAAAACGCGTCCAGAGGCGGGTTTGCTGAAGATCCGCAAGGAACTGGGGCTGTTCGCCAATTTGCGGCCGATCAAATTGTTCAACCAGCTGATCGATGCTTCACCGCTCCGCCGCGAGATCATCGAAGGCACCGACATCCTGTTTTTGCGTGAATTGACCGGCGGAATCTACTTCGGCGAATCGAGCAGGACCGGATCCGGGCCCGATGAAACCGCCAGTCAAGCGATGGTATACAGTGTTCGTGAAGTCGAACGCATTGTCCGACTGGCGGCACAGGCGGCCAAGGGTCGCGGCAACCGATTGACCAGCGTCGACAAGGCCAACGTGTTGGAGCCGAGTCGGTTGTGGCGTCAAACCGCCGCCCGGGTGATGGCCGAAGAGTTTCCCGAGGTGCAGTACGACGTCGTGCTGGTCGATGCGATGGCGATGCACTTGATCAATCGCCCGTCTGATTTTGACGTCGTGGTGACGGGCAACATGTTCGGCGACATCCTGACCGACGAAGCGTCGATGTTGCCGGGGTCGTTGGGCATGCTGCCCAGCGCGTCGTTGGGCAGTGGCGGCCCGGGGTTGTATGAACCGATCCACGGGTCGGCTCCGGACATCGCCGGCAAAGGCATCGCCAATCCGTTGGCGACGATTCTTGCCGCCGCGATGTTGCTGCGTCATTCGTTGAACGCGGAAACCGAAGCCGCGGCGATCGAAAAAGCGGTCGCCGACGTGTTGGCCGCCGGACTGCGAACCGCCGACATCGCCCGCGGCGGTCCGTCCGTCAGCACCGATGCGATGGGGGATGCGGTCGTCGATCAAATCAAGCAGTGATTGGTTTGCGATGACATCGCAGTGAATCGGGAACCCTGATGAACGACACTCTTCTTCGACCAGAGATAGGGATGCTGGCGAGCACCGTCTGGTTGTCCACGCGGGCAATGATTCTCGTTGCCGTGATCCTGTCCGCACTGGGGATCGCGTCACTGGTGGGGTTCCTGCTGTCGCGCCGTGAAACGATGGGCGTCGATTCGGCGCTCGTCCGGCGCTACAACCAGAAACTGCGCGTCTGGTGGTTGATGACGGCGATCTTCGTGTTCGGTTTTCTGTTGCAGCGAATCGGAGTCGTCGTGCTGTTCGGATTCGTGTCGTTTTGGGCGTTGCGTGAATTCATCACGATGACTCCGACGCGGCGCGGTGATCACCGCACCTTGTTTTGGGTGTTCTTTGTGTTCACGCCGCTGCAGTACATCTTGATCGCCCTGGGCAGCCATCCGCCCAGCTATGTGCCGCAGAACGACTACTACGGCCTGTACAGCATTATGATCCCGGTGTACGCCAGCCTGTTTATTCCGGCCCGCGCCGCGATCGCGGGCGACTACAAACGGTTCCTGGAACGTAGTGCCAAGATCCAAGCCGGGTTGCTGATCTGTGTCTATGCGCTCAGCTACGCGCCGGCACTGTTGGATCTGCAACTGGTGCGAACCGGCGGCGAACCCTGGCGTGGCAGCAACGTCAGCGTGTTGATCTTTTTAGTCGTGATCGCGCAGCTGGCGGCGGTTCTGGAACGCGGCTGGAGCAAGTTGGCCGGGCGCCACGTCATCGCCGAAAAAATCAACGGGTCACGAACGTGGGAAGGCGTGCTGGGGTCGATGGTGACCACGGGATTGATTGCGGCCGCACTGTCGTGGGCGACCCCGTTTTACCCTTGGGAGGCCGGCGTGCTGGCCGCCGTCGTGACCACCATGGCCTGCGGTGGGGCAATGACGATGAGCGCGATCAAACGTGACCGCGGCGTCACCGACACGGGGACACTGGTCCAGGGTCACGCGGGCGTGCTCGACCAGATCGACAACATTTGTTTCGCGGCACCGGTTTTCTATCACTTGACTCGCTATTTCTTTTCCGCCTGATGACGCTGCGATTATTCGACACCCACGCGCACTTGAACGTCGATGCGTTTGCCGACGAATTGGATCAGACCGTTGACCGCGCGCGGCAGGCCGGCGTGGAAGCGATCATGGTGATCGGAATCGATGTCGCGACCAGCCGACGCGCCTGTGATCTGGCCGCCCAGTACCCGGGCTATCTGTACGCCGCGGTCGGCATTCAACCGAATTCGGCCGCCGAAGCCGACGTCGACGATTTCGCCATCATCGAAGCGTTGGCCGGATACCCCGGTGTCCGCGCGATCGGCGAGACGGGATTGGATTGCTATTGGGACGACACTCCGATCGAACTGCAACACGTCTACTTCGACCGGCACATGCAACTTTGTCGCCAGACCGCGTTGCCGATGGTGATTCACATGCGGGAAAGCGGCGAATTGATCGTCGATCAATTGAAACGGCAAAGCAGCGTTCCGCCGGGCATCATGCACTCCTTCACCGGCGATTGGCAGTGCGCCGAAACGTGCTTGGACCTCGGATTGCACATCAGCTTTGCCGGGATGGTGACGTTCAAAAAAAGCGACGCATTGCGAGCGGTGGCAAAGCGGGTTCCCACGGATCGGTTGTTGGTCGAAACCGACTCGCCCTATCTGAGCCCCGAACCGTTTCGCGGAAAGCGTCCCAACGAACCGGCCCGCGTCGAGCATACGCTGCGCTGTCTGGCCGAAGTCCGCGGCGTGTCTCCCGAGTCGCTCGCCGAAACCACCACCGAGAACGCCCGGAAGTTGTTTCAGTTGCCATAGCACAGTTGCCATAGCACAGTTGCCATAGCATCGTGCGTTGCATGGATCGACGCGCCAAAAGCGGAAACTCGCTCGCTTGGGGCCGGTTGATTTACAAGCTCGCAGCGCAAGCAAGTGACGCAGCTGATCCACTCGCATGCGCTTCGGGCTAGTATCGTCCCGTTCATTCATCGAGAATGACTCAATCAACAGGGCACTTCTCGACGGGATTCCTGCACCATGGAACTGGACCAACTTCGCTATTTCTTGCAGGTCGCTTGCGACGGCAACTTCACTCGGGCGGCCGAGCACCTGGGCATTTCTCAGCCCGCACTCAGCCGATCGATCGGACGCCTGGAGGAGGAACTCGGTCAACCGGTGTTCGAACGCCAGGCCCGCTGTGTCGCGCTGACCGATGCCGGCCGGTTGCTGCAGGGGCGCGCCAAAGAAGTGTTGGTGATCTTGGAAGACACGTTGGCGGAGATCGTCGACGATGGACGCTCCGGACGCATACGTGTCGGGGCCATCCCGACGATTGCCCCGTTCTTTTTGCCCGAATTGCTCCGCCGGTTCGCGACGGATTATCCCGATGCCACCGTGGTGGTCCAAGAGCAAACGACCGATGCGTTGTTGAAAGACTGTGCCGATGGCAAGGTTGACTTGGCAATCCTGGCGTTGCCGATCGAGGCAAAGTATTTGGAGATCGAAACGCTGTTGGACGAGGAACTGATGTTAGTGTTGCCGCCGGATCACGAACTGGTGTCCAAACCATCGATCGTGCTCTCTGACATCGAACAGATTCCCTTCGTCTTGCTCGGCGAAGCGCATTGTTTGTCCGACAATATCGTCTCGTTTTGCAAACAGCAATCCTTTCATCCGGTGTCGGTCGAACGCACCAGCCAGATGGCGACGGTCCAAGAGCTCGTTTCACTTTCGCATGGGATTTCCATGATCCCGATGATGGCCCGCCGCTTGGATCAATCCGACCGCCGGGTCTATCGTTCGCTCAGCGGTGTCCGACCGACACGCACCATCGTCGCCGTCTGGAATCCCTATCGGTATCAAAGCCGTCTGTTGGAATCGTTTCGCCAAACCCTGCGGGCGTATGCATCAAGTTAAGACAAAAGCCACCCTGGCAGAAAGGGTTGCTTTAGGAGTTCGGCGAATTGCGTCTTAACCTGGTGCCTATCGGGACGAGCCTGGGAGGAGGGCGTTGTTGCGAACTCCACGTCTTTCGTCGGTGCATCGTCGGCGTGAATCACACCGCGAACCACCTTCTGGCGAAGGCAGCTACGTTTCAGCAGCCGGCCTATGAGTTCGACTTCGATTCCGCATCGGCGGCGTCTTCGTAACTCGCTTCGCCCTCGTAGTCCGCTTCGTCGTCATACGATTCCTCCTCGGCGGCTTGCTGCTTTGCGATGCGTTCTTTGTCGCGTTCCAGGAAGTCGCCGGTGACCTGTTCTTCGCTCAGGTTTGCTTCGGCGAATTGCATCAATTGGCCCATCGGCTCACGTTCGTATTTGAAGTCGTCCATCACGAACTTCATTTTCTTGCCGTCGACTTCGTAGTGGATTTTGGCGATCCCCTTGGCTTCCCATTTTCGTTTATCGATTTTCGAGATCGCATCGATCGGCACCTCCTGGCCTTTGCTGTTGCGGATCAACGTCTGATCGCCTTCGACCCAGGTGCCTTGGCCGGACATGAACATCAACAACGCCGGGATTCCGAACAGCATGCACAGCACGACCATCATGAATTGGCTGCCGATGTCGTGGCGAACGTCATCGGCGGTCTTGGCCGGCGTAATCGTCGGCCATCCGTTTTCGCCGGCAAGCTCTTTCCAGGCGTCGCGGCGGTTCTCCTCTGGCAGACTCTCGTAGGCTTCGGCGATCGTCAGCTTCTTCGGATAGCCGATCAGCCCGTCGTACAGGCACCAACCTGCAAATGCCGTGCAACCCAGAAAGACGTACAGGAATTTGCGAAAAAACGGTTGGTGAACGTCTGCACGAATCATCAAATCGGTACCGGTGGGCGTGAAGCGGGCGTGTCGGATCCATTATGATTGAGAAAGATCGATCGAATAGCTCCTTCTGGTTCGATCGGCGGATCAAAGCATAACAAAAGAGACTTCGAATGACGGATACACCGCTTTTCAATCGACTGGACCATATCGCAATCGTGGTGCGAGACACCGACCATGCGTTGGCGTTTTATCGTGACCAGCTGGGGTTGCCCGTCGTGTTGAGCGAGGAAATCCCCAGCGGCAACGTGCGATTGACGCATTTGGACATGGGCAACGTTCATCTGCAACTGGTCCAGCCGTTGACTGACGATCACCCGCTGAATGCCCATTTGGCCCAGCACGGCGAAGGGTTGCACCACCTGTGTTTCCAAACCAACGACGTCGCCGAGTCGTTGGCCGAATTGCCGACGCGGGGCATGCGGGCGAAGTCCGAGACGCCGCACGACGCGCCCCGCGGGCGCAAGGCCGGTTTCATCGACCCGGAAACGACCCGCGGCGTGGTGTGGGAAATGACCGGCCCGATGTAGTTCAGCAAATCGTTCGATAGTAGTCGACGCTTTGCTCCAAGCCGGTTTTCATGTCGACGTCGGGTTCGAAGTGCAGCTTCGTTCGGGCTTGGGTGATATCGGCCAGCGAGTCCTTGACGTCTCCCAGTCGAGGCGGATCGTGAATCGGCTGGATGTCCTGGCCCAGGATCTTGCGGAGCATCGTCAGCAATTCCAGCAGCGTCGTGCGTTGGCCTTGTCCGATGTTGAAGACCCCGCCGTTGACGCCGGGCATGGTCGCGGCCAACAGATTGGCCTTGGCGACATCGCGGACGAAGATAAAGTCGCGAGATTGCGATCCATCGCCGTAGATCACCGGGCGTTGCCCCGACAAGATCATCGAAACGAATCGGGGGATCACGGCGCTGTATTCACTTTGCGGATCCTGCCGTGGGCCGAAGACGTTGAAGTAACGCAGGATCACGGTTTCGATCGTCGCGGTTCGCGAAAACGATTGCATGTACGCTTCGGCGGCCAACTTGGACGCCGCGTAAGGAGACAGCGGGGCGGGGGTGTCTTCTTCGCGTTTGCTGACGTAGGGAGAATCCCCGTAGGCGGCGCTGGTGCTGGCCAGGACCATGCGGCGGACGCCGGCGGACTCGGCCGCCGCCAGCAAATTGATGGTGCTCGTCGCGCACCAAGCGTGGCACCGTGCCGGTTCGCGCATCGAGCGGGGGACGCTGGCCATTGCTGCGTGATGAAAAATGGCATCGCAACCCGCCACCGCCTTTTCCGTCACCTCCGCATTCGCCGCGTCGCCGCGGATGATCTCGACCCCGGGATGGTCGCTTAGGTGCTGCAAGTTGGATTCGTACCCGGTACTGAAGTTGTCCAGAACACGGACCGAGGCCTTTTGGCTGAGCAGGGCATCGACCAAGTGCGAACCGATGAATCCGGCCCCTCCGGTGACCAGACAGGTCGTACCGGCTAGAGGATGCGCGTTGTCGGGAAGCGTGATGGGATCGAACATGAAGAAAACTTTATTTCGTCGGGTGTATCAAAATAGCGGCGCATCGGGTGGATCTTGTGGCCGCGAGCGACGGCAAAGAACTCTTGCGCAAAAAAGCTCCGGGGCGTCCAGAATTTACGGAACCATCCAGATTTCCTAAAGTCAGACGAGTGTTTATTCCAGCGGGGCAGGTGTCCGAAAACCGCCAACATTCTGTCGATGACGCGGATTCTTCCGACCAGGGAACGTTTTTGGGGCCATCGATTTGCGAAATCGCTATGGACGGAATCGGATGAGGGTTAAACTACATTGGCACGGTTTCCCGGTAGGTGTTGAGCAAGATCTCCATCGATCGGCCTTCGGGAAAACGCGTTTTCCCTGACAATTGCCCCACTGGCGTTTGAGCCGTTGATTCGACATGTTGCCTTGCGGCGCTGTCGGTTTTCCCCCATCGTGACAGATTCGGTCAACGGATCCTTGTTTATAACCTGCTCCGCGACCAGACTGCTCGCGCACGGCCCACACGCACGATTTGGCCGACATGCTTGATTTGTCGGTGCTCCCCACGCTCTGCCGAAACAGATTCACGCCCCACGATGATTGCAGAACAAACTTCGACACCAACTTCCCAACGACGCAGCCGCCAGATCGCGGCGACGGGGTCGACGCAACCGCTGGACGTCCTCGGAGCGCTTTGGCGCTATCGATGGGCGGTCATTTTGCCGGCCTTCCTGTTCGGGGTGGTCGGCTTTTTGGTTTACCTGCGGACCCCGGAAACCTTTCGCAGCAGCACGCGGTTGATGGTCGAATCGAATCGTCCGCCGATCTTTGACGCGTTGACCGGCGAAGTCGTCGGCGGCGTCCCGGACATCGAAGTCTTGCAGGCCCAATTGTTCAGCGACACCGTCGCGACGATGGCCTTCAACGATCCCGACATGGCCCCCCATCGGGAGTTCTATGGCAACAGCATCGAACGGTTCATCGTCGAAGTCCAAGAGCAACTGGAACTTGAACCAGAAGTCACCGACGTCAAAACCGCCCAGTCGCTGATCACGCTGCTGCACTTTGACAGCGGCAGCACCGAACAGTGTGAAGCGGCGATCAAAGCCTACAGCAAGGCGCTCCAGGAATACTACGACCAACGGCATCAAACCGCCCAGGCCGATCTGACACGATTGATCAACGTCGCCATGACGTCGATCGGCCCCAAGCTGTCTCAATTGGAACAACGCTACAGCGAATTCCGTCGCGACGCGCCGCTGACCTGGGACGCCGACGGTCGGGCCCAGAACCCGCACCGCGAGCAACAACAATTTCTGACGAAACGACGCTCGTCTCAATACGAGGAATTGCGTCGCGAACAGGAAGTGCTCAAGTCGATGGAGGAGGTCGCCAAGCAAACCAAGGACCCGCGGATCGCGCTCAACGTGATGAGCCAGTTGCTGGGAGTCAAAGTCAGCGCCGTGGGCGACGCTCGTGAGCCGGACCCGTTGATCGGTGACAGTCTGCTCGCGGAAATCGATTTGGAAAAGAAACTGCTGCCGCTGATCGTTGCCAAGAATCAAAACGTGTCTCAGTTCGGGCCGTCACACCCGACCGTCAAAGCCCTCGACCAAGAACTGGAAACCACCCGCGAAGAGCTGTTGCGGTTGGTGCGAGAGCAGGCCGATCGGATCACCAAGCTGCGACGAGAATGGTTCGAAGACCTGGGGGATCCCGTCGAACGGGCCAAGGAAACCGTTCAAGCGGTGGTGTATTCGCACCGCGCCAAGGTGGCGATGTTGGAAGGGTTCATCAAAGAGTTGGACGAACAGATCGCAACCGAGAAAGTGGCGGCCGCCGAAATCTCGCGCTTCGAACTCGAAAACGAAGCCATGATTCGCGAGATGGAACAGTACCGTCAGCTGATGCAACAGCTCGAAGAAAACTTGGGCAAGGCAAAGCTGTCCGACGACGAGAGCGTGACACAGGTGGTCGAGTTGATGAAACCGACCAAAGCCTACCTGGTCGGACCGAGCATCTTGAAACTCGGTGGGCTCGGCACGTTGCTCGGCCTGATGCTCGGTGGCGGATTGGCGCTGCTGTTGGAAAAGAACGCGAACACGTTCCGCGACCCCGAAGAAATCTGCTCGATGCTGGGCGTTGCGATTCTGACGCACATCCCATTCTTCCGCGGCAAGCGACGCAAAACGAAGAAAGGCGAGATCGATCCCTACAAGACGTTGTCGACCGACTTGACCGTCGTGCACCAACCGGCTTCGTCGGCGGCGGAAGCGATCCGCGCGCTCCGGACCAGCGTGTTCTTTGACACCAATAACATCGATGGCGGCAAGGTCATTCAAATCACCAGCCCGCTGCCGGGTGACGGCAAGAGTACGATCGCCTGCAACCTGGCTTGCTCGATCGCACAGAGCGGCAAACGTGTGTTGGCGATCGACTGCGACCTGCGGCGGCCACAACTGACCGACAACTTCGACTGTGACAACAAGTTGGGGCTGACCAACGTGCTCAACGGCGAATGCGAGCCGCTCGATGCCGCCCATGCCACGCCGCTGCCGAAACTTTCGATCATGCCCTGTGGCCCGATCCCCAGCAACCCCGCCGAAGCACTTTCGTTGCCGGTGATGAACGAGTTGCTCGAAGTCCTGAGAGAGCAATACGACTACATCATCTTGGACACGCCGCCGCTGTTGGTCGTCACCGACCCCAGCATCACCGCAAGCATGGCCGACGCTCTGATCTTGACCCTGCGTATCCGTCGCAAGAGCAAGCCGAACGCACGCGAAGCCTTGAACATCCTCAACGGGGTCGGCGCGAACGTCTTGGGTGTGGTGATCAATAACTCCGACGAAGCCAATGCCAGCGATGGTTACCGCGGTTACGGTTATTACAAGTACGGCCGCTACGGAGGATACTACCGACGCAACGGTCAAGCCTCCGGCACCAGTGTGGCCGTGACGTCCAATAATTCCATCCGCGTCTCTCGATCGGCCCCGACGAATCCTGCGGGCGGCCCCAGCGGCAAGGGTGCCGCGTCGGGGGTGAAGAACGGGACTGCTTCGTCCCGGGGGGCGGTGGCCAGCCAAGGACGCCCGTATTCGTCGGGCGGCTCCGGGACACTGCTGGTCGACCCGCCGAGCCAACCGGCCAAGCCGCAATCGGGCGGTGATCCAGGTGGCTCGCAGGGAGCGTCCTCGGTCGAGCCAAAGTTCGACGATTGAAACGCCTCGCCGCGATGAATTGAACCTTAAAGATCCGAACACACACCGATTCCACAGATTGTAAGCATGTCGACCACCGACTCGACTGGTTTGTACACGTCGATGATCGACGGGGCCGAAACGGGTGTCTCTGCGACGAGTTCAGAGATCGAACCCAATCCGAATTGGCGATGGTTTTGGCTCGGGCTCCTGCTGGCCGTTTTGCCATTGCTGGTGCCGTACTTCATCAGCATGTGGGGAAAGCCGACGTATCGCTATTTCCCTTTTGCGATCGCAGCGGTGGCCTGGTTGACCTATGTCCGTAGCGACGGCCATTTCTATCCGCCGCGTGGCTGGCTCAGTTGGGCGGCAATCGGTTTCTCGTTGTTTCTGATCGTGTTCGGGACCGTGCTGCAGTTTCCCTGGTTCGCGGCCGTGGCATTGTCCATCCTGTGTGCGGCGATGCTGTACGCGATGCGTGGACCGGATGACGAGACGCTGCTGGTCGTCGTGTTGCCACTGCTGACGACCGTCCAGCTGATTCGTGCCGACACCTTACTGGTGCTTTGGCTGCAGAACGTAACGACATGGATGTCGAGCGTCTTGTTGGACACGCTGGCGATACCACACGCGGTCACCAACAACGTGATCCAGCTCGCCGACCGAGAGCTGTTTGTGGCCGAAGCGTGCAGCGGCATTCAGTCGGTCTTCACGCTCAGCTTTCTGGCATTTTTGATGATCGCCTGGCGGCGGCGTCGGATTTGGATGGCCCCGCTCTACATCGCGATCGCTTGCGTGCTGGCCATTTTCGCCAATGTGGTCCGAGTCACCGTGGTGGCTCTGGTCGCCAATTCGTATGAATTCGATTTGGCGGTGGGGTGGCCCCACGAGTTGTTGGGCTACATCGCGTTGGCGATGGCCTTCGGTTTTCTGCTTTCTTTCGACTACCTCGTCGCGACACTGCTGCACCGCGTCCCCCAGGAATCCGAATTCAATCCGTTGGTGTCGGCGTGGAATTACCTGTCGTTGCGAGACGCCGAGGAGGGCGCTGGGCGAGGGACGCAGCGGAGCGTCACGGACCTGTTGGACCGGGACAGCCGCAGCGGCGCATCCCGGTGGGCACAGCGACTGGTCGACAATCGGATCGCGCATATCAGTTTTGCCGTTCTCGCAGGCGTGATCTGCCTGGCGTCGCTGGCTCAGGTGGTCCGATCGCGCCGCCCGGCCAACATGGTTGAAAGCGACAAGTCATTGGTCTTTGATCCGCCGTCGGATCTGATCAATGATTCGCTGGATATTTTAACGGTCGTCGGCCATAGGGCGAACCGAGGTTACGAAGAGCCTCGCTTGGGAGCGAATTCCGATGTCTGGGAATGTCGCTGGGACGAGGTGACGGTTCAGTTTGTGTTAAGCCAACCGCACCAGGGTTGGCACGAGCTGTGCAACTGCTACGAGCGGTTGGATTGGGCGTTGCTGGACCGCGACATTCGGTCCCCCGATGAATTCGAAGACTTTGAAATCATCGCAAAGAATCCCGACGCGCTGAGTTCCACCTACGTCGTGGCCCGGTTTAAGCGCGGCCCGACCCAGCACGGCTATTTGATTTTTGCCGGAATCGGCAGCGATGGGACATTGGTCGATGCACCGGACAGCTTGTCTGCGTTCACTCACCGGGTTTGGAACCGAATCGATACGACCGGTGTTTGGGACCAAAACGAAGTCATCATGTTGCAGATGTGGATCACATCGCCGGACAAATTGAAGCCTCGTCAATTGATCGAAATGCAGGAGGAGTTCATCGCAGCGCGCGCCCGCGTCGCCGATGCGATTGTTGAAAATGCTGGACGAAAACTGCCGGCCCAAGCCCTGCGGGGTGATTCTGCGTCGGCCGTGTCCCCGTCGGCCGAGTCTTCGTTGGCGGCGTCCGGGGATGGCGCCACGAAAAAGGAGCTGAAATAAGATGCATTTCCTCAACCCGCTGGCCTGGTTTCGTTGGATGGGCGAATTCGTTCGTTGCTGGTTCCTGGGGATTCCCTGGCGTGATGCCCCCAAAGCGATCCCGGCCATCATCCTGTCACTGGTTTTGTTCACCACCGGATTCATCGCTTTCAGCGGTGGGGCGGGTTGGCGAAATCGCCAATTGGAACGTCAGCTACGCGTCGCGTTGGACCGCGAAGACTTTCCGACCGCGGAGATCGTGATCCGACGGCAATTGGAAGCAGATCCGAGCAACGTGCAGTTGATCCACCGTTTCGCGCTCGTCCGCGAAGCTCAGTCGTTTGAAGAGGAAGCGAAAGTCTTGATGCGGCGTCTGTTGACGCGTCGCCATCTTCCGGCCGCGAAGTGGTTGTTGGAGAACCAGATCATCGGCAAGAAACTGAACGATTTCGAGCCGGAGGAGTTGGACGAGATCGGCACGGTGTTGGAATTGATCACCGAAAGCGAAAACGACAACTTGGGCGTCAAGCGGATGTACGCCGAGTACCTGGTCTATCGCCAGCGTCTCAGTTCGGCGATTCCCGTCTTGATCGAATTGTCCCAGTCCGAGCCGATGCGTGGTTTGCAGGCGGCGGCACTCGCGCGTCAACTGAACGAAATGGATGCAGCCGAGCGTTACGCATCGACTGCTTTGGAGCGCGTCGAAGAGATGCACAAGGATGACCCGACGAATTCGTATTATGCGATGAGCATCGCCCGCAACCAGATCTTCCTGGAACGTCACAGCGATGCGATCCGCACGTTGAAGCGGAGCGTTGATGTGGCCAAAACGCCGGATGAGCGACGCGTGCTGACCCAGGCCCTGGGCGACGCGATCATCGCATACATCACTTACATCGAAAAATCGCCCACCAACACCGTGCAAGAACGACTGCGAGTGCTGCGAATGCTCGACGCGGCGGTCAAGATCGCACCGAACAACCCCCGCGTGGTCACAATGGTTGCCGACCATGTGTTGAGCAATCTGAACGAGAGCGATGCGCAAATCACCAGCGTCCGCGAGGCGTTGATCTCCGGTTCACCGGCCGGAATCGCCCACTTCATCAAAGGCACTGCGGCGTTGATGAAACAGGACCAGCCGATGGCCGAATTGCACCTGGAAAAGGCGGCCGAACAGATGCCGCGCAGTGGCGCGATCCTGAACAATCTGGCCGTCGCGCTGGCGATGAAGGACGAGCCCGAGTACGAGAAAGCGCTGCAGGTTTCCAATGCGGCGATCGACAATGTCCCCACGGCGACCCCACACTTCTTTGAAACGCGGGGCCAGATTCTGTTCCGCATGGGAAGGTTCCGCGACGCCATCAGCGATCTGGAACGCGCCTTGACCGAGCCCAGCTTGGCGTCCAAGGCACATCAGATGCTCGCCGATTGCTATGACAAGGTCGGCGATCAAGACCTGGCGCAAGGGCACCGAGAGGCCGCCGAAAAGCTGGCCGAGGAACAAACCTCCGCCATGGAAACAGGCGGGCAGGGATCGGCCGACCAGCCGGCGGATGATGCCGAAGGCAGGTAAAGCAGCGATCCCGGTAAGCGGCATGTTGATTGAATCGTTTTCGATGAATGAACGGGACGGGAATCGCCCGAAACGCACGCGAGTGGATCTGCTGCGCCCCTTGCTCCCGCTGCGGTCTACTGAGTCAACAAGCCGTTCGCGAGTCGGGCAGGGCCCCGTCCTGCAGGGGGCCGGTTGGCTGCAACGTTTGGGCTGACATTGCGAGCCGAAGCGAGCTAGGATTCTCCCAGGTCAGGCGGCGTTGGTACCCCTTTTTCGAAAGCGATTGATGGCTCGATTTGGCATTGTTTCTGGTCTATTGCTGTGCATCGACACGGCGATCGCCCTGTTCGGATCTCTGAACAAGGCACCGTTGCTGTTTATTCCGATGATGCTGGGGATTCCGATCCTGTTTTTCGGCGTCGTGGCGCTCAACCCGCACCGCCGTCGCCAGGCGTTGGCGACCGCGGCGATTGTCGGGGCACTCGGAGGCGTGATCGGTTGCGGCCAGCTGTTCCACTTCTTTTCCATCTGGCGGGCCCAGGGCGTGGTGAACCTGCACTCGACCCAAATTGTCTCGCTGATGGTCGCGATCTGCATCGTGTTTTCGGTCAGCTACCTGTGGTCGCTCGCGCCGTCGCATCGGCAGCGGGGTCGGCGGTCGGCACCTTCCCCCTGACGGGCCGCCTGGGTGGGTTGTCGCTTGCCGCGATTGACGGATGATACGTGACGCCGTATTCTCTCGATTCCTGGGTGAATCGAGCGATTTCTCTCAATTCGCCCCCCCGATCATTCCATCCACGACGATCACTGTGCAAATTCAATCTGTCATTATTTGCCGCGTCCCTGGCACCGTTTGCCAGCGATGACGCGGGGGAACGAGACCGCTCCTTGGCCCGGCGACGCACCGCCCGGCCGCTGAGTCGTTTCAAGCACAGCCTTTGGAAGAAACTTTTACCCCCGTGGCTTTCCAGCTCCGGGGGTTTTTTCGTACTTGAAAACCAGCCATGACTTCAAAACCGATCCAAATTTACGACACCACGCTGCGGGACGGATCCCAGGGAGAAGGCGTCAGTTTTTCGCTGAACGACAAACTGCAGATCGCGCTGCGATTGGCCGAAACGGGCGTCGATTTTATCGAGGGCGGTTACCCGTTGAGCAACGAAAAAGACGTGGCGTTTTTCGAGGAAATCCGGAAACATGATCTGGGCGACACCCAGGTCTGTGCCTTCGGAATGACCCGCAGACGCGGGATCGACGCGTCCGAAGACCCCGGCATGAAGGCCCTGGTCGCCGCCCAGACCCCGGTGATCACCGTGGTCGGAAAAACCTGGGACTACCACGCCACCGAAGTGTTGCGGGTTTCGTTGGAAGAAAACCTGGCGATGATCGGCGAAAGCGTCCAGTTCCTGGCCGGCAACGCGGCCGTGATCTACGACGCCGAACACTTTTTCGACGGGTACCGGGCCAACCCCGAATATGCCTTGCAAACCCTGCGGGCGGCCGCCAGCGGCGGGGCGACTGTGATGTCGCTTTGTGACACCAACGGCGGATCGCTGCCCGAACAGATCGCCGAAATCACCACCGCCGCGATCGAATCGCTGCGTGACTACCCCGACGTGACCTTCGGCATTCACTGCCACAACGACAGCGAACTGGCGGTCGCCAATTCGCTGGCCGCCGTGGACGTCGGGGCGACCCAGGTGCAAGGCACGATCAACGGCATCGGAGAACGCTGCGGCAACGCCGATCTCATCTCCGTGATGGCCAATCTGGCGCTCAAGAAAAAAGGCTACAGCGTTCTGGGCGGCCGCAGCTTGCAGTCGCTGACCGAGCTGAGTCGGTTCGTCTACGAAACGGCCAACTTGCAGTGGCGCGGCGGGCAGGCGTTTGTCGGTCAAAGCGCGTTCGCACACAAGGGCGGCATGCACGTCCACGCGATCAACAAGGCCGCGTCGACCTATGAGCACATCGATCCGACATTGGTCGGCAACGAGCGACGGATCCTGGTCAGCGAACTGTCCGGTCGCAGCAACATCGTTGCCGTCGCCAACAAGCACAGCATCGAAGACGACCGAGAAACCCAAGACCGAATCCTGGCCGAGGTCGTACGTCTGGAAAACCAAGGGTTCCAATTCGAAAACGCCGGCGGTTCGTTCGACCTGCTGATCAAACGGGTGCTGGGAACCTTTACCCCGCACTTCAGTCCGATCAAGTACCGCGTCGTTGCCGGAGAAACCTCGGCCGACGAAAAGGACGTCTATGCCGAGGCGATTCTGAAGATCCGCGTCGGCGACCAGGACTGTTTCAATGCCGCCGAAGGCCACGGCCCGGTCAACGCGCTCGACACCGCTCTCCGCGAAACCCTGCTGCCGTCCTATCCCCAATTGCGCGACATGCGCCTGGTCGATTACAAGGTGCGTGTGGTCGACAACGGCGCCGGCACCGCGGCCAGCACCCGAGTCAATATCGAAAGTGCCGATCACCACGAATCGTGGGGCACGATCGGAGTCAGCGACAATATCATCGAAGCCAGTTTTCAGGCCCTGATCGATTCTGTCGAATACAAATTGCACAAAGAAAACGTTACACCGGCAACTTAAACATCGTCATGATTCCAAACCGATTTGATCACAGCACGGCGGCAAGCAAGATTGGTGCCCAGTGGGATGAAGCGGGTTGCAACAACGCCGAAATCAATCCCGACAAAAAACCGTACACCATCGTGATCCCGCCGCCGAACGTGACCGGCGCGCTGCACTTGGGACACGGGCTGAACAACACGCTGCAAGACATCCTGATCCGCACCAAGCGGATGCAAGGGTTCGAAACCCTGTGGATGCCGGGCACCGACCATGCGGGAATCGCGACCCAAGCGGTGGTCGAACGGCGGTTGAAGGAACAGGAAAACCTGTCACGCCATGACATCGGACGTGATGCACTGGTCAAGCGGATCTGGGATTGGAAAGACCAATACGAAAAACGGATCTTGGGCCAGCTGAAACGGATGGGATGCAGTTGCGATTGGCGGCGGCTGCGGTTCACGCTGGATCCCATGTGCGGCGCCGCGGTCCGCGCAACGTTCTATGATTTGTTCCACAAGGATTTGATCTACCGCGGCAAACGCCTGGTCAACTGGGACACGTTCCTGCAAACCGCCGTCAGCAACGACGAAGTGGAAAACGTGACCAAGAAAGGGCACTTTTACCACTTCCGCTACCCCGTGATTGATCCCAAGCCGGGCGAACCCGATCACGTGGTGATCGCCACGACCCGCCCGGAAACGATGCTCGGCGATACCGCCGTGGCCGTGCATCCCGATCCCGCCGCGGCGCTCGATAAACTGCAAGCGGAGCTGGAAGAAAGGCTTGCCGCGGCACCCGCAAAAGAAAAACCCGAGCTGCAAAAACAACTCGATGGGTTGGTCGAGCGTCGTCGAACGATGCTGCCCAAACTGGAACAATTGCGGGACATGGCCGCCGACGGACGATGTTTGATGTTGCCGCTGGCCGATCGAAAAATCCCACTGGTGGCCGACGTGTGGGCGAAACCGGAACTGGGGTCCGGATGCGTCAAGATCACGCCGGCGCACGACCCGAATGACTATGAAGTCGGCAAACGCCAGTCGTTGCCGATGCTGAACATCTTGAACCCCGATGGCACGATCAATGGACTGGTTCCGGCCTACGAAGGGTTGACGATCGCCGCAGCGCGAAAGCAAGTGGTCGCCGATTTGGACGAATCCGGCTTGCTGGGCGACATCGAGGATCGCGACATTGAAATGCCGCTGTCGGATCGCAGCAAGACCGCCATCGAACCCTATTTGGCGGATCAATGGTTCGTCAAAATGGATGATCTGGCCCAGTCGGCGATGGATGCCGTCACCGACGATCGCGTCCGCATCTATCCGACCCGCTATCGCAAAGGGTACCTGGATTGGCTGGGCGAAAAACGTGACTGGCCCGTCAGCCGGCAGCTTTGGTGGGGACACCGGATTCCGATCTGGTCGGCGTCCTTTGAGAGTCGGGCGGAAGCTTCCCGTGTCGCCGAACAAGCAGCGGCGCTTGGCGGCGACGATCTGATCGCGACAAAAATCCAGGCCGACGACGAAGACGATGCATCAACATCGTACAGCGTGTTTGTCTGCCTGAGGGATGAAGAGTCGCCGCTGGAAGCCAAGGTCGAAGCGTTGGGGTTGGAACGCGATCCGGATGTTTTGGATACTTGGTTCTCGTCGGCATTGTGGCCCCACAGCACGCTCGGCTGGCCGCAACAGACGAAGGAGTTGGAATACTTTTATCCCACGTCCACGCTTTGCACGTCCCGCGACATCATCACGCTGTGGGTCGCGCGGATGGTGTTGATGGGGCTGAACAACTTGGACGAAATCCCGTTCGACGAAGTCTTCATCCATCCGACGATCCTGGACGGACATGGCGAACGGATGAGCAAGAGCAAGGGGAACGGAGTGGACCCGATCGATGTGATCGACAAGTTCGGTCCCGATTCGCTGCGGTTCGGCTTGGCCCGCTTGGCGACGGAAACCCAAGACGTCCGCATGCCGGTCCAGTACGAATGCCCGCACTGTGAAAAACTGGTCGACCAGACGAAAAAGAATCGCGTCGCGACCACGATCAAGTGCCCCGAGTGCAAGAAATCGTTTTCGACACAGTGGGCTGAATCCGATGCCGACCTGGCGTTTCCCAAAGCCGCCGTCGTCAGCGAGAAGTTCGAAACCAGTCGCAACTTTGTCAACAAGCTGTGGAATGCCGCCCGGTTCGTGTTGATGAATCTGGAAGGCTTCACGCCGCAAACCATTGACGTCGCAACGCTGCCGGTGGAAGACCGTTGGCTGCTCAGCCGACTGGCGACGGTGACCGAGCAGGTGACCGAGGGGATCGACCAGTTCAAATTCGCCGACGTGGCCCGGATCCTGTACGATTTCGCCTGGCACGAATTCTGTAGCTTCTATGTCGAGATCGCCAAGCCACGCTTGGCCGACGAATCACAACGCGCGGTGACTCAAAACGTCATCGCCCATGGTCTCGACACGTTGTTGCGTTTGCTGCATCCGATCATGCCGTTCGTGACCGAATCGATCTGGAGTTACCTGGGCGAATTGGCGCCCGAACGCGGATTGACGCCCACCGCGGTGTCCGCGTTTGTGATGAAAGCCGAGTGGCCTGAGGCAGACCGCGGGCACTTTGATGAAACGATCGAGCGACAATTCGCGGAATTCCAAAGCATTGTCGGAGCGATCCGCCAGATCCGTGCCAGCAGCAACATTCCGCCGCGCGAAACTGTCCCGGTGGCGATCCGCTGCAGCGATTCCAGCCGCAGCTTGCTGGAACCGATGAAGGCCTACTTTGGTGCCCTCGCCGGGGCCGATGTCGTCACGATCGGACCGTCGGCCGAGGCGTTCGAAACCGACGCGCCACTGGCGATCCCGGCCATCGATGTCGAAGTCCACGTTGATCTGGAAAAATTCATTGATGTCGAAGCCGAACTTTCGCGTCTGGAGAAACTGCTCGGTCAGTTGCTCAAGCAAATCACCGGCAAAGAATCGAAGCTGTCCAACGAGAACTTCGTGTCGCGCGCCCCGGCCGAGGTCGTCGAGAAAGAGCGGGCGACTCTGACCGATTTGGTCAATCAACGCAATTCGGTCGAAGGCGATATCAGCAAGCTGAAGGAGAAGGTCTCATCAAATTGAACCACGCCCCCGAGTTTGAATCCGGACATGCCGAACGTGTGGAGTTTGTTCGCCACACGATCCGGGTCGCATTGAAAGACCGGACGTTGAGCCAATCCGGGCACGTCACCGCCGAAGGCGTCTGTCGCGTGCTGCTCGAACTGGCGGTCGACCATTTTGCCGAAGCGGGCAAGGACGAACTGATCGCCTGGGAATTTGGCTCAAGCAAGCAGCTCGGCCAGTTCATTCATCAAATGGCCGAACAGGGGGCGGTCGAACTGGCCGAAAACGACCGACAGGAAGATTTCGACGGTTGGTACGACCTGGAGCAGGCGCCCGAGACCTGGAAACTGCAGTGGTGATCCCCCCGGCGGGGAGGCGAGTTTGACTCTTTTGTGGTTTGCCGCTACCCTGAGCGTGCCTTAGGGGAATTACGTTCACTATCCGGTGGAATTAATTTTTCCGGTTAGATCATTTTCCCGGGTTCATTGAGACGATAGACTCGTTGTCGTTCAGGTTAGTATTCGTTTGTGCAAGCAAGCGAGGATGATGCTGGACACCACACCCACCCCCAGCAGCTCTGCGGCGAAAGAATTCTCCGCGAGAAGCTGTTCCCGCCTACAACCATTTCAGCGAACTCGGATGCACCGATTGTGCTGGAGACGTGACTACGCAAGCCGTGCCGATGGATGCACTGGTTTAGTCCGCTTTCTGGCCGCTGGAATTCACCCCACCCATCACTGATTCACGGAGTCGTTCGATGCGTTGCGAAGGAAACCCATTTAGCCGTCGCGGATTTTTGGCCGCTGGTGCTCTTGGAGGGATCGGCCTGTCATTGCCCGAGTTGCTGATGCGTCAGGCGATGGCCGAGCAAAAGCACTACGATTTTGTCGAGGCGAAAGCCAAGAGTGTGATTCACGTTTATCTGCCCGGGGGAATGGCCCAGCAGGAATCGTTTGACCCCAAACCGTACAGCCCGCTGGAATACCGGGGCGAGATGCGGACGATCAAAACCAACACCGGCGAAGTGTTCGGCGAGTCCGTTCCACAGCTCGCCAAGCGGGCGGACAAGTTCAGCGTGATTCGTTCCATGACACACGGTGAAGCGGCCCATGAGCGGGGGACGCACAACATGTTCACCGGCTACAAGCCCAGCCCGGCGCTGCGTTACCCGTCGTTCGGTGCGGTTGTCAGCCACGAATACGGACCGCGTAACAACCTGCCTCCGTACGTTTGCATTCCCAACGTCCCGAACGAATTCGCCGGCACGGGCTACCTGCCCAGCAGCTACGGCGGGTTTGCTCTCGGGTCCGATCCGGCCCAAAGCGGTTTCAAAGTCCGCGACTTGGATCTGGCCGGCGGCGTAGACGGCGACCGGTTCATGCGTCGCAAAGAGGCTTTGGCGGCGGTCAACAAGCAATTTGTTTCTGCGACGGCGGCCGACAACGTCGGGGCGATGAACACGTTCTACGAGCGTGCTTACAGCTTGCTCGATACCCCGGCGGCCAAAGAGGCGTTTGATATCGACAAAGAAGACGCCAAAATGCGTGACCGATATGGCCGCAACCAAGCCGGCCAGCGTCTGCTGATGGCGCGTCGTCTGGTCGAAGCCGGCACACGTCTGGTGACGCTGACCTACGGCGGTTGGGACATGCACAACAACATCACCAACGGCTTCAAAAGCCAAATGCCCGCTTTGGACACCGCGTTGGCCGCTCTGCTGGATGACCTTAGCGAACGCGGCATGTTGGACGAGACGCTGGTGATGGTCAGCAGCGAATTCGGACGCACGCCGAAGATCAACAACGACGCAGGCCGCGACCACTGGCCCAAGGTGTTCAGCGTGTTGATGGCCGGCGGTGGCATCAAGGGCGGCATGGTCTACGGCGCATCGGACTCGACCGCCGCCGAACCGGAAGACAGCCCTGTTTCGCCGGCCGACTTGGCGACCACCATGTACCGCTTGCTCGGAATCGTCGCCGACAAGGAGTTGATGGCTCCCGGCGACCGACCGATCGAAATCGTCGACGGCGGAAAACTGATCGAGCCGTTGATGGTTTGATCGGGCCTGATGTGCGAGTAGGCTTCTAGACGCGTCAAAACGGGCTGGAAGCCTATCCCACTTTTCCCTTCCCGAAACGAAACACGCCTGGACGATGCAGGCGTGATTGACCCCGCCTGCCCCTCCTATCGGTTCTGATTTGACGATGAAACAATCCACTGTGATTCGTTCGCTCGCGGCAATCTTGCTGGTCGCACTGACGCTGGTCGACAATGCTTCCGCGACGATACCCGTGGTCACCAGTCTGCAGCCCCGAGGGGTGGTCCGCGGTGAAGAAACCGTCGTGACGTTCAAAGGCACCCGGCTCAGTGATGCCTCGGAAGTCCTCTGCGACTTGCCGGGCATTGAGATCTTGGAGGTCAAAGCGGTCGACAACAGCACCACGGAAGTCAAACTTCGCGCGGCGGAGGACCTGACGCCGGGGTTGTATCCGGTCCGATTGATCACCAAAAGCGGCATCGCAAACCTCCGGCTGCTCGGTGTCGGCGCGATGCCCGTTGTCGCGGAGGTGGAACCGAACAACGACTTCGCCGCACCCCAAACGATCGCATTGAACACGACGGTCGACGGGGTGGTCAAACGCGAAGATTTGGATCACTACCAAGTTGAATTGAAAGCCGGCCAGACGCTGAATGTGGAAATCGAAGGCATTCGTCTGGCACATTCGCTCCGCAACCAAAATATCCTTGACCCTTACGTTGCGATCCTTGACGAAGGACGCTTCGAAGTCGCCTCCAGCGACGATTCGTCCCTGTTTCAGCAAGACGGTTTTTGCACGTTCACGGCTCCGGCGGACGGCAAGTACTCGATCCTTGTGCGTGACAGCTCGTTCCTCGGCAGCGATCTGGGCGTTTATCGGTTGCATGTCGGCACGTATCCCCGACCGGTTGCCGTGATCCCTGCCGGTGGCCCTCCATCAAGCGTATTGGATGCCAAGCTGATTTTGTCCGACGGTAGCGAACGATCGGCAAAAATCCCGCTGCCCAGCGAGAACTACCCGCAGTGGGGTGTGACGACTGAGGACGAAAACGGAGTCACGCCGTCACCGAACTGGATTCGCGTCAATGAGTTGCCCGTTGCGATGGAGCAAGAGCCGAATGATGACCGGACGAAAGCGCCGGTGGTTCCGGTTCCCGGTGCGTATTGTGGTGTGATCGAAAAACCTGAGGATTTTGATTGCTTCACTTTTGAAGCCAAAAAGGGGACCAAATACCGCGTCGAGGTCTTTGCCCGCAACGTGCTACGTTCACCGCTCGATGCCGTTTTGAACGTGTTTGATCCGAAGCATGCGACGATCACGTCCAGTGACGACAGCCGAGGTATGGTCGATCCGTTCCTCGAGTTTGATGCCAAGGTCGATGGCAAGCACACCGTTCGCGTGTATGACCATCTGCGGGGCGGCGGACCGACATACACCTATCGCATCGAGGTCAGTATGCCGACGCCGGCGGTCAACCTGACGTTGAAAGAACTCCGCCGCGACGAGGCCGAAGTTGTTTCCGTCCCGATCGGCGGAAGCGTGGGGATGGTCGTTTCGGCCGCCCGAGATCGATACAACGGCGAAGTCAACCTGTCGTTTGAAGGGCTGCCCGAAGGCGTGACCGCGACGACGTTCCCGATGCCCGCCGGTCGCCCCGAAGTCCCCGTTCTGCTGACCGCCGCTGCGGACGCGACCCACAACGCCTCGCTGTACACGATTTTTGCCAAAGGCGATGACAAAAACCCGCTGGTCGGCGGCAAGCTGTCGCAACATCACAAGATGGTGTTGGGACAAAACCGTCGCGAGATGTGGGGCTACGACACCGACCGCGCCGCGATGGCGGTCACTGACGAAGTGCCGTTCACGTTGGAAATCGTCCAACCGAAGACGCCAATCGTGCGTTACGGCAGCAAGAACCTGAAGGTGCGGATCAATAAGAAGGAAGGCTTCGACGAACGGGTCTCCTTCCGGACGCTTTACAACCCGCCGGGGATTTCGATCAACAACAGCCGCTACATCGACAAGGGAAAGACGGAAATCGAGATTCCGATCACCGCCAATAGCGGTGCCGGAATCGGAACCTGGCCGATCATTTTCGTAGCCACCTACGGCTCCAAGACCGGATCGGCGACGACCGCGACACCGCCGATCATGTTGGAAGTCCAAGACTCGATCTTCAAGTACTCGTTCCCCAAGAGTGCGGGAGAACTGGGCGCCGAAGTGAGCGTGTCGATTCCGATCGAAGTTCTGCGTGAATACCCGGGAGAAGCCGAAGTCGAATTGGTCGGCATCCCCGCCGGCGTCACCAGCCCCGCGGCGAAGCAACCGATCAAACCGGATTCGGAAAGCGTGACGTTCCCCTTGGTCATCGATGCCAAGGCAAAAGTGGGGACCCACAAGACGCTCAACTGCATCGCGAGGGTCAAGGTCGGTGACGAAACAATCGTCCAGACCAACGGGACCGGCGAACTGCGGATCGATAAACCCTTGCCGCCGAAGGCCGACGCTCCCGAGCCCGCAGCCCCCAAGGCCGCGCCGCAACAACCCGCCAAGCCGAAACCGCTCAGCCGACTCGAACAACTTCGGCAAAAGAAATAACGACAAAACAATGGCACTGGCCCGACACGCCGATGCCATCGTTTTTTACCCCACCACAGTTTTGGTGCTTGGTGATTGATTCCACCAGGCGACTCGACTCGACACGGATAGCGATCTGATCGAGTGCTCCCCCAAAAACGCGTTTTTGACATGAAGATTCGCCCCGCTGCATCCTTGTTGCTCCTGACCGCTCTGGCAATGCCGTCGTTGGGGATCACACCCGCCGACGAGGCTGCGTCTCGTTCTTCGGATGCCCCACGCAAGCCGGACTTGGCGGTCTATCCGCCGGAAATCAAACTCAACTCCGCTCGCGACTTTCAGTCCTTTGTGGCAGTGATCCGGCGCGATGACGGGATCACCGAAGACGCCAGCGACCGAGTGATCTGGAAGATCGCTGATGAATCCAAAGTCAAACGTGACGGATTCCAATTGCTGCCACTGGCCGACGGCACGACCGAGTTGGTCGCCGAGTATCTGGGAACCGAGATTCGGATCCCCGTTACCGTCTCCAATTCCCAGGTCAAACCGCCGATCAGTTTTACCAACGACGTGATGCCCGTGCTGACCCGCTCAGGCTGTAACACGGGTTCGTGTCATGGTGCCGCGCGAGGTAAGGACGGGTTTCAATTGAGCTTGTTCGGGTTTGACCCCGACGGCGATTACATGCGAATCACTCGCGAAATCGGTGTTCGCAGAATCAATTTGGCGTTGCCCGCCGAAAGTTTGTTTCTGAAAAAGGCGATCGGATCTGTCCCGCACACCGGCGGAAAACTGTTCGATACCGATTCGGATTATCACGCCACCGTGTTGGAATGGCTGTCCGACGGAGCGCCCGCTGATCCGGCCGACAACAAGCCGCCGACCGTCGATTCGGTCGCGATCTATCCCGAACAGGCCGTGATCGAAGGCGAAGGTTCCACCCAGCGGTTCGTCGCCGTGGCGACCTACAGCGATGGCACGACTCGTGACGTCACTCGTTTGGCCGCGTTCACCTCCAACAATTCCGGCACCGCTGCGATCGACGACACCGGCAATGTGACTGCCGGTCGACGCGGTGAAGCCTTCGTGATGGCACGCTTCGATACCCACACCGTCGGCAGCCAAGTCCTGGCCCTGCCGACGGACTTGCAGTACACGCCGCCCCAGGTCACCGGAAACTACATCGATCAATCGGTGGGCAAGAAGCTTCAACAATTGAGGATTCTGCCGAGCGGATTGTGCAGCGATGAAGAGTTTATTCGACGCGTCACGATCGACATCACCGGGATGCTGCCGACCGAGGAAGAGTATCGCAGCTTTGTCTCCGATCCCGCCGACGACAAGCGTGCCGCCTTGGTCGACCGATTGCTGGAGCGAAAGGAGTTCAGCGAAATCTGGGCCATGAAGTTCGCGCAGCTGTTGATGATCAAAAGCACGAACCAAGTCAGTTACAAGTCCGCATTTTTGTACGCGAACTGGTTGACCGATAAATTTGCCAAGAACGTTCCCATCGACCAGATGGTTCGCGATCTGCTGACCAGCACTGGCGGCACGTTCAATTCGCCGGCAACCAACTTCTACGAAATCGAACGCGACACGCTGAAGACGGCCGAGAATGTGGCCCAAGTCTTCATGGGCATCCGCACCCAATGCGCCCAATGTCACAACCACCCGTTCGATCGTTGGACGATGGACGACTACTACGGGTTTGCATCGTTCTTTTCACAGATCGGACGTAAGAACGCTGAAGACTATCGCGAAAAAATCATCTACAACCGTGGCGGTGGCGAAGTCAATCATTTGGTCACCAAGAAGCCCGTCCCGCCGACCTTCCTCGGTGGCGAGTCGCCTGACACCCGCGGAAAAGACCGCCGCGCCGTGGTCGCCGAGTGGCTGACCAGCCCCGAGAATCCGTTCTTCGCCCGGTCGATCGCCAACCGCGTGTGGGCACACTACATGGGCGTCGGACTGGTTGACGAAGTCGATGATATCCGCGTCAGCAATCCGCCCAGCAATCCCGAACTGTTCGATCTTTTGGGCGAAAAGTTGGTGGAATACAACTTCGACTTCCGCCGCCTGGTTCGGGACATCTGCAACAGTCAGGCCTACCAGCGCAGCAGCGATACGAATGAAACCAACGCGCACGACAATCGCAACTACGCTCACGCGATCATCCGCCGCGTCCCTGCGGAAAGCTTGCTGGATTGCATCTGCCAAGTCACCGAAGCACCAGACAAGTTCACCGGTTTGCCGCTGGGGGCCCGTGCAGTACAGATCGCCGATGGCAAAACCAGCAACTACTTCTTGACGACCTTCGGGCGTGCCCCGCGTGCGACCGTGTGTGACTGTGAGGCATCGACCGATCCTTCGCTTTCGCAAGCTCTTCACCTGCTCAACGGCAGCAGCGTCAGCAGCAAGGTCGCCCAGGGGAACAAGATCAAAAGCTGGATGGAATCCGACAAGTTGACCGAAGAACAGGTGATTGATCGGATCTATGTTCGATGTCTCGCACGCAGCCCGTCGGTCGATGAACTGGCCGAATTGAAGGCATCCGTCGACAAGGCTGAGAACAAGATTGCCGCCCTGGAAGATATCTTCTGGGCGGTGCTGAACAGTCGCGAGTTTGTGTTCAATCATTGACACCGCGTCCCGCTTTCCGTTGTGACACTCGAAGCCTCCATGCAACGTCAAGGAAACGCTTTCCTTGTCGAGAGAGTCGAGCGGAGCGACGGGGATGGGAAGCGACCTGACAACGAAACCCTAGAAAACGCGAACGCACGAAGATCGACGCGGAGGTTTTCGAGCGATGTTGACTAAACTGAAACGCGTGCCCTTTCCCGCCTCACTTTCCCCCGCCATGTCTTCCGGATCTACGATGGTTCGATCTATGCCCGCTCGCTTCGTTTTGCTGTTTGTCGCTGTCGCGGCGGCTTCTGTCGGCCAGGCCGCCGAGGAAGCGCCGAAGAAAGTGACGTACGAGGATGACGTCAAACCGATCTTCCGGCAGTATTGCTTGAACTGTCACCAGCAAAGTGACAAGAAGGGAGGGTTGGCGCTCGACACCTTCGGTTCGGTGGTCGAAGGTGGCGGCAGTGGCGAGGTGGTGTTCGACGATGGTGATGCCGAAAGCAGCCGGCTGTGGCAGTTGGTCAATCACGACGACACGCCCGTGATGCCGCCCAACCAAGACAAGTTGCCCGCGGACAAGCTGGCGGTCATCCGAGCCTGGATCGAAGGCGGGATCTTGGAGAATTCGGGTTCAAAAGCCAAGGCAAAGAAAAAGAATGCGTTGGCGTTTGTCGCGTCGTCCGGTGGTAAACCCGAAGGCCCCGTGGCGATGCCCGAGACGCTCCCGCTGGAAACGCCCGTCGTGACCTCGCGGGCCGCCGCGGTCACCGCGATTGCCGCCAGCCCCTGGGCCCCGTTGGTTGCCGTTGCCGGGCAGAATCAAATCGTGATGTACCACAGCGACACGGCGGAGTTGTTGGGGATCCTGCCTTTTCCCGAGGGTGTCGCGCAAGACATTCGATTCAACCGCGACGGTTCGTACTTGATTGTCGGCGGTGGAGAGCACTCGGTGTTGGGAATCGTTGCGATCTATGACGTCAAGACAGGCGAACGCGTCGCGACTGTGGGCGATGAACTGGACATCGTGTTCGGCGCCGACGCCAACGAAACGCTCTCGCGCGTTGCCATGGGGGGGCCGCAAAAGATGTTGCGGATCTTTGATGTCGGCAGCGGTGAGAAATTGTTCGACATCAAGAAACATACCGATTGGATTTTTAGTGTCGCCTACAGCCCGGATGGAGTGCTGTTGGCTTCGGGAGATCGCTCCGGAGGGCTGGTGGTCTGGGAAGCCGAAACGGGGCGAGAGTACTTGGATCTGGCCGGACACAAAGGCGGTATCAATTCGATCGCGTGGCGCGATGATTCCAACGTCTTGGCCAGTGCCAGCGAAGACGGAACGGTCAAGCTGTGGGACATGAATTCGGGCAAGGCGATCAAATCGATCAACGCCCATGGAGGCGGCGTGACGGCAGTGTCGTTTGATCATCAAGCGCGGCTGGCGACCGCCGGGCGTGACAACCGGGCCAAACTTTGGGACGCCACTGGCAAGGAATTGAAGTCGTTCAGCCACGGCAGCGAAGACATGTTGGAAGTCGCCATCACCCATGACGGCAATCGAATGGTCTACGGAGACTGGACAGGGGCGGTGTTCAATACTCCGGTCGACGATCCCAACGCGATGGTCCGAATTGCCGCCAACCCGGAACCGGCCGCGAAACGGGCCGAGGCGGTCAAGACGACGCTGGTGTCCATCCAGGAAAAGTTAACGCCGGCAAAAGCAAATTTGGACCAGGCGAACGCTGCGGTTGCCGCGGCTCAAAAGTCATTGGCCGACTTGGATCAAAAGATTGCGATGCTGAACAAGCAAGCCGCTGAGAGTGACGAGGCGGCCAAGAATACCGAGCAGGCAAGTGCGGCATTTGACGAGCAGCTCCCGGCGCTGACCACTGCGATTCGCGACCTGCAGGATGAAGTCACGGCGCTGCGGGTGGCGTTGAAAGCCGATGCGTCCAAGATGATCCCGTTGGCCGAGTCGGAAGAGAAGCTCGCGGGCAAGTTGACAGAGATGGCCAAACAACGTCGAAACCGCGTGGCGATGATCGATGTCATCAAGACGCATCAGCAAACCGCCGCGGCACGAAAGGCCGAAGCGGAAAAGTTGGCCGCCGGTCGAGCGGAATTACAAACGAAGCTCGATCAAGCTCAATCGCTTGCTCAGGCGGCGAAGAAGGCACACGACGAGATTGCCGCGGCCGCGTCGAAGGTGCAATCCAAGATGGATCGTTTGTTGGCGGAGATCCAGTAACGGGTCAGTCCAGCCTGTCGGGATCGAAGGGGTGGATCGGCTTCCGGCCTGTCATCGCGGCATCGGTGATGCCGCAACGCTGACGTTTCCGGTTGGTCAAGGATAGCGTTTGTTCATCGGTTGACAGACGGATTGTCTGGATCGGCGAGCGCCGCAATGCGACAATTCTCGCGTTTCTGTGGGTTTTGCGGGCACTTTCTTCCTGTCATGGGGTTTCGAATTTCGAGTCCCCTTGGGGACCGATCGCCGCGTCATTTAGACTGGGGCATTGGCCTACAGGGGAATCCGGCGAATCGAAACCTCCGGAACCGCCCCAGCAATTGATCCTATGACGAACGAGTCTGATGGAACTGATCATCCTTCGATGTGTTTTCTTACTTTGCGCCGGCGGGGTGTCGTGGATCATCAACACGGCACTCCCGAGTGACGCCGACGTCAACCCCTACGTCGTGTTCGCGGGGGTGATGGGGGTCGCAGTGGTCGCGATCATGGGGGATATTTTTATTCCCCGCAAACGGATCGATTCGATTTCGGCCGTGTACTTCGGCGTGTTGATCGGGATCTTGCTGACATACATCTTGTGGATCGCGATCGCGCCGCTGTTCGCTCAATCCTTGCTGGTCGGCAATGCGGTGAAGCTGATCATGGGGATGCTGTTGTGCTACGTCTGTGTCAGTATTCTGATCCAGACAAAGGACGATTTTCGATTTTTGATTCCGTATGTCGAATTCGTCCGCGAAGTGAAGGGGTTCAAACCGTTGGTGTTGGACACCAGTGTGGTGATCGATGGGCGGATTGCGGATCTGGTCAACACCGGTGTGTTCGACAATCAGCTGATCATGCCGCGGTTTGCGCTCAGTGAGTTGCAGGCGATCGCCGACAGCAGCGACAAGTTGCGGCGTGTCCGTGGACGTCGCGGATTGGACGTCTTGAATCGGATGCGTGCCGACGACAACGTCGACCTGATGATTTTCGACCGTGACCTGCCAGAGTTGGCCGGGCAAACGGTCGATTTGAAACTGGTCTTGTTGGCTAAGCACCTGGAAGGGAAGGTGGTCACTGGCGATTTCAATTTGAACAAGGTAGCCAAGCTGCACAATGTTCCGGTGATTAACTTGAACGAGATCAGCAACTCGCTGCGACCGGTCTATCTTCCCGACGAATCGTTTAACGTGAAGATCATCAAGCCCGGTGAGGGGGCTGAGCAGGGCATCGGCTATTTGGACGACGGCACCATGGTGGTGGTTGAAGGGGCCCGCAACCGGATCGGCCAAGAGTTGGAAGTACGAGTGACGAGCACGTTGCAAACCAATGCCGGCAAAATGATCTTCGCCAAGTACGAACCCCGCGGCTAACCCAAAGCAATCCCCATCCGCATCACGCCTCCCCTCCAAACGGTGCCACCCATCAACCAACATCCAAACGGTGCCACCCATCAATAACATCCAAACGGTGCCACCCATCAATCGTTGGCAAGCCTTGTGGGTTGCCAGGTGGAGGCCCTGGAGCGGAGTAGAGCGGGGGGCGAAGCCACACCGGTGCTGCTTGGAAGTTGAACGTCTGATCATCCAGGAAATCGTCGAGAGACTTAACCGCTGAACAGATGGCCGCGCAGACGATCGCGGCCGCGCATCGACGGTTGGTGATCAAGGCTCAGACGCGTCGCCCTGCCCTCGTCACTCCCTTGCGGCCGACCGCGGGACTGCCGGAAAGTGTTCCGCCGCGTGACCCACAGCGATTCGAAGGCGTCACCTGCCGCACACCATCACTTTCACGCGGCGAAGCATTGGGCGACGCTCCGCTGCCCCTTGGACCAGTGACGGCCGGTCGATTCAGCGAACTTGCCCATCGCGCTCGGTGATCCCGCGCAACAGCTCTGGCCAAAGTACCGCTTGAAGTTCCATACCAAGTCACGCCACATCGACAGATCGATTCCCAATCGGGTCAGCACCGACTGCATGCCCTCGGGAACTTCGCGCCCCGACCCTTCGTCACTTTGCTTGGCCGTCCACCGCAGCAGCTTCAAATAGTCGCCCCAGTCCAGATCCAGAAACCCCTTGTCACTGGCGCGCACGCCGCCTTCGCTGAGCTCTGGGTCACTCGCCGGCTTCTTCCCCAGCCGAAACGGCGCCAGCCAGCCGTCACGCCGAATCCGCTTGCCGGACGGATTGACGTGTTTCTTCTTGCGTCGCTCCTTCAACGCTTCGACCGGCGTTTCGCGAATCGTTTTCCCTGCCTCCGCCGTGTCAACGGGAACCAAGTCAAACGCCGCTGAGTCGATCTGGTCACCTTGATCTGCTTTGATGCGGTCGTAGGCCGAGGTGTGAGGGGCCTGATCCGGCGTTTCCGCCATCGCCGCTCGAACCGGATTCAGGTCCACGTACATCGCACAGGCCAGCAAGCCCGCTTCATCGGCAATCGCCTGCGCCTTGAAACGGCCCTCCCAGAACCGTCCCGTGCATTCATCCTGTTTGTTGGCCATGCGGGCGATCGGTTCACTCAGTGCACGCATGAACCAGGACAGATCCGACAGTCGATGTCGAATCTCTGCCAGCCTTTCCTTGTCACGTGCCAAAGTGGCGACATCATTTTCGGTCGGTTCGGCGAGGTGTTCTTCCAATCGCCGCCCGGGGAAGACTCTTAGCCAGCGAATCGCGACCTCCTGATCCGACCAGGCTTGAACGACGTCGGGGCGATTGCGAAGGATCAGGTGCATGTGATTGGAGAGGATGGCGTAGGTCAGCACATCGACGCCAAAAACCGAAGCGAGGGCCTCCATCCGCCGCCGGATCCATTCACGGCGAAAGCCGTAATCCTTTCCGGTCTGCGGATCCACGCCGGCCAGATAGGCCCTTCGCACGCACCGCTGCACGCAGTGCATCATCGAAATCTCCGCCGGATCAAACTGCTCCGACCGCAATGCACGTCCCATAGCACCCTCCCCAGTTCGAGCGTTCCGATTCTACCACCTGTCCACGGTCAGTCAATAGGTGGGTGGCACCAGAGGTGATAGATCGATTGGTGGGTGGCACCAGATGGGATTGGTGGGTGGCATCATGCGAGATGCCCCGTTACGGGAAATCGAAATGTAGTGCCAACTTTTTAGGGCCGACACCGGAAAAAGCGGTGTTTACGCCGCGGACTGGGGAAGTCGGGCTAGCGGCGACCTTGGCGTCGGCCGGGGCGATAGTAGATTGCTTCCATGATTTGGTCCGGGGGGAGCAAGTCTAAGACGTCAGGATCGTCACGTTCCCGATAGCGGTCCAACGGCGTCGATTCGTCGGCTTGAAACGCCGGCGAGTTGCGACGGAGCGATTCGATGGCCCAGGTCCGCAGCGTGTCGTTGACGGCGACCATTTCCCCGGCTAACTCCGTCGAAAGGCTTGTCAACGCACTCAGATCATTTCGTGCCTGATCGTCCAGCAACGTTTTTAAGTCCTGGTACTCTTGGTCGGTGATCGGCGGAATCCTCGGCGGAGGACGTCGCCCCGGATCGCGTGACGATGCTGACTCGGAATCGTCGGTGGGGGCAGCAACCGGCCGCCCGTTGCTCGGCCCGCGCGGTCCACCTCCGCCAGGGCCCCCACGCAATCCACCCCCGAACCCGGAGAACCCTGGTCCGCGTCCCCGGCTCCGCCAATCCGGATCGTCGACTAAGGACCGAAGCATGAAGTATTCCGCCCATTGCTCGTCGCGGTCCTGTTCCTTCAGCATGGTTTTGGCGCGTTCTAAGGCAGCCGCCAATCCGGGGACCCGCTCCAGGCGTTCATTCATCAAGAGCTGCAGCCACAGATAAATCCGGTCCGAAGTTTCCTCGCTGATCAGCTTTCCGGAGTCTCGGGCCAAGTCATTCATGGTGATATCGATCGCCAGATCGATCGCGTTTTGACGCACGGCTTCATCGGGGCTGAACAAGTCATCGCGGAGTTCTTCGCCGACGCTTTCGATCCAGACGGAGGCCGCCTTCATGGTTCGCAACAATTTCTCGCTGTCTTTCGCCTTGTGCACTTCATCGGCGATCCGTCTCATTTCTGTTTTGGCTTCGTCGCTGAACCCCCGATAGGCTTCCCAGCGGACGACCAGCTTTTCGCGGGTTTCGCTTGGCAGCGATTGCAGTGCCGCCTCGCGATCTTGCAACGGGATCTCAGCGACGACGCTTGGTGGGGCCATCTCTCGCCGTCCGACCTGCTCCATGGTCTCGATCATGTCCTGCCACCGAGGGTTGTAGGCGAGCTGGTAGAACAACGAGAAATTGTCTCCTAACTTATAGGCCTCATGGTCCTCGGCGATCGCCAGTTCTGCCAGATCATTTTGCAACGCGATTCGGTTGGCGATCGAAACGCCGATCGCGCCGGCGGCGAATGCGACCACAACCAAGGCGACCAAGCTGACTCGTTTCCAGCTTTTGCCCAGCCAGCCGGGTTGTTCCTTCTTGCCGGGAATGATGTCGGCGACCAGCAGTTCGATCGTCGATTCGACCAGTTTTTCGTTGTTGGGTTCGGTGGGCAAATCATCGAGCCATTCCCACCCGGTTTGCAAGGTCTGCAGTCGCCGCTGGAATGCGGTTTCGGCGACCAATCGTTTCTCGACGGCTTTCCGCTGTTCATCATCGAGTTCATCGTCCAGGTAGGCAACCAACAACTCGTCGTCGGGATCGACCGGCTGGTCATCGGTCAACAAGACACTTTCGCTCATGGTTCCACCTCGCTCGGGATCATGCCCGCCTCGATATAGGGCTGCAAGATTTCACGCAAATTCACACGGGCCCGACTGAGCAACGATTTGACCGCTTTGGTGGTCAGCCCCATCGTCTCAGCGATTTCGGCATAGCTGAGATTTTCAAACCGCGACAGCATCAGCGCCGTGCGCTGCCGTTCGCCCAATGATTCGACCGCTTGACGAACGATCGCGCCGCGTTCACTGCCTTCGACCAACCGGCCCGGCATCAGCGAACTGGCGTCCAAGGCGGTGGCGGCCAAGATGCCGACCGCCCGAGACCCGTCCGCGGTCGCCGGCGCATCGATCTCGTTGACTTCTTGACGCCGGCCCTGGCTGCGTGTCGCGTTTCGGGCCACGTTGGCCGCGATCGTGAACAACCAGGTCGAGAATTTGGCGCCGGGTTCGTAACTGTGCCGAGCCCGAAAGACACGCATGA